>UREZ01000159.1 GCA_900547025.1 uncultured Collinsella sp. | reverse complement strand
TCCGAGCAGGCGACCTTATGCCCCGCCCCTCGGGACGACGGGACAGATTAAAGGAGCATCCATGGCAGGCAAGCCGCAAACACTAGCTACGACCTCGGCATTCGAGATCTTGGGCCCCGTCATGGTCGGCCCCAGCTCATCACACACCGCCGGCGCCCTGCGCTGCGCACAGGTTGCCGCCAGCCTGCTGGAAGGCCGCATCACCAAGGTCACCTTTGGCCTGTGGAACTCCTTTGCCCATACCTACCGCGGCCACGGCACCGACCGCGCGCTCGTCGCGGGCATCCTGGGCCTCGACACCGATGACGAGAACATCAAGCAGGCCTTCGACCTCGCGCGCGAGCAGGGCCTAGAATATCACTTTGACATCAAGGGCGACGACGCCTCCATCCACCCCAATACCGTCGACATCGACATGGTCGACGACGCGGGCGCCACGGCACAGGTCCGCGGCGAGAGCCTGGGCGGCGGCAAGATGCGCATCAGCCGCATTAACGGCGTCGGCGTCGACATCTCGGGCATGTATTCCACGCTCTTCGTGGCGCACAAGGACGTTCCCGGCGTGCTCGCCGCGCTCACCAACCTGCTCGCCTACGCCCATGTGAACATCGCGTTCTGCCGCACCTACCGCACCGAAGTGGGCGGTCAGGCTTACTCCGTCTTTGAGACCGACGGTGCGCCCGACGACACCGTCGTCCCCATGCTCCGCAAGCTCGACAATGTCGATTACGCGACCTTTATCGAGCTCCCCGGTTCTGCCTCGTCGCTCTCCCCCGGCGTCTCGGCTAAGGAGATCTTCGACGACGGCGAGCAGCTGCTCGATGCGTGCGAGGAACTGGGACTCAGCATCGGTGCCGTCATGGCCGTTCGCGAGGCACGTCTGACCGGCGAGGCCCACGCCGTCGCCGCCATGCGCCGCGTGCTCGACGTCATGCGCGAGGAGACAACGGCCCCCATCGCCAATCCGCAGCGCTCGCTCGGCGGGCTTATCGGCGGCGAGGCCAAGCTCGTCGAAGCAACCCGCTGCAACGATTTGAGTGCAAGCCTGATGGGCACCGTCCAGACCGACGCCGTTGCCCGCGCCATGGCCGTGCTCGAGCGCTCAGCTACCATGGGCGTGATCGTCGCCGCCCCCACGGCAGGCTCCGCGGGTGTTGTGCCCGGCTGCGTGCTGGCGCTTGCCGATCACCTTCGGCTCGACGACGAGCAGGTCATGGACGCGCTCTACTGCGCAGCCGCCATCGGCCTCAACCTCACCACGAGTGCCTGCGTCGCCGGCGCCGAGGGCGGATGCCAGGCCGAGGTGGGAAGCGCCGCCGCCATGGCAGCCGCCGCGCTGGTGCAGATGCTCGGCGGCACGCCCGAGCAGGCGCTCGACGCCAGCTCCATCTCGCTGAGTAACCTGCTGGGCCTCGTTTGTGACCCCGTTGGTGGCCTCGTGGAGGTGCCCTGCCAAAACCGCAACGCCATCGGCGTGGCAGCGGCCTTTACCTCGGCACAACTCGCCCTCGCAGGCATTAAGAGCCTGGTGCCGTTTGACCAGATGGCACATGTCATGCTCTCGGTGGGTCACGCGTTGCCGGCCACGCTGCGCGAGACGGCAAAGGGCGGCATCGCGCAGGCTCCGGCCGCACTTTCGGCCTGTGCAAAATGCGGTGTGTGCGGATAGCGGCAAAGAACGACTCAAAGGTGGGACAAATGTCCCACCTCTTTTGAATGCCACCGTTTCCGTACCACAAACAGCAGGGCAATCGCTATAATGCAAGCCCAGTAAAAACACGATGAACCGCAAGGCGAAAATCGAAGGATATGCATACGATGTCGCAAAACGATCGAACTCAACTGATTCCCGATCCGCAGCAGCCGAGCAGGCACACCGGCGGCGTTCAGTCGCCGCGTCCTATCGCGCCGAGCCACGGTCAGCAGCGTGGTGCGGCAAACGCTTCCCAACGCCCGAACCAACAGCGACAGCAGCGTCAACAACGTCAGCAGCGCCAGGCAAACGGCAATGCGCCCAAGCAGCCCCCCACGCACGCTCGAGGCGATCGC
>UREZ01000158.1 GCA_900547025.1 uncultured Collinsella sp. | reverse complement strand
GCTGCGGGAATGGCCTATCCGCTCAATGTGTTCGGCTGAGATCGGAAATCAACCTTTGTTTCAAATGGGGTGGTTTTGCAACCGTCACGCGCCACGCTATGCGAACGTGCCCCGGCTCGGATAAGATGGTGCGATCGAGTTCTACCGCGCTCACTGCAAGTAATCTTTGTTGCTGAGATAGGTCACGGCCGAAAGGGGCCCGTATCCCAACAGATACGGGCCCCTTGCTATTTAAATGGGCATGAGGGTGTATTGAGGGGGGATGTCTTGCTGTCGGCATCCGCGTGCGGTGCCATTCGCTGTCCGTAAATTATACGTTTACGGCTAATTTCATACCACTTGTCGGAATGCGGACGCTGTCCTTGCATGCCGGGCGTACATTGAACGTGGTTTTTCGCGTGAAGCCACGAATCGGTTGCCAGCCCTGAACAAGGAGGCCCAGCATGACGCTTGCCAAACCCATCAATAAATACATCGACTATATCGATGCCCCCGAGGACACGTTTGAGCAGTATGTCGAGAAGGCGTTAAAGTACAACTTTCGCTGCGTATTTGCGAACCTGCAGGAGTACGAGACGGGCCGCGCCATGCTCGAGGGCTCTGACATCATCCTTGCCGGCGCTATCGACTTTCCCCAGGGCACTATGACGCTTGAGGAGAAGCTTGCGAGGTTTGAGGAATACGCTGCGTGTGGCTTTACCGAGATTGACTACGTTTTGAATCAGGGGTCAATCGAGAACCGCGATTTTGATGCCATCGAGCGCGAGATGACTACCATTGCTGATTTTTGTCGCGCGCATGGCATCACTGACAAGGTAATCGTCGAGATGTGCAAGCTGGACGGCGACGACGCCGCCAAGCGCCGTGTATGCGAGATCGCGCTGGAGGCCAAGCCGGGATTCCTTAAGACATCGACCGGCAGAAGCTTTGGCGGTGCTAAGCTCGAGGACGTGCGGCTGATGCACGAGGTGCTCGGCGATGCCGTGGCAATCAAGGCGGCGGGCGGTATCCATAATTACGAAGAGGCTTGCGCATTCATCGAGGCCGGCGCCAGCGCGTTAGGTGCATCGGCGGGCATCGCGATCGTCGAGGGCGCACCGACGGATGAGCGTCGCTAGCAGACGTATTTGACCTGAGCGATAAAGCTTCACGACCACACGCCGTTCATGTTCGAGACAATATGACTTTTTGCCCGTTGTAAACGGAGTCGCGATGGGTGTTCTGTATGATGGCTCAGACAAGGTTGTTCAATGACAGGGAGGCACATATGGCAATTAAAGCCATCGCAATGGATATCGACGGTACGCTTACCAACGATCAGAAGGTGATCAGCCCGCGTACGCGCGAGAAGCTGCTCGCGGCGCAGGAGTCGGGCATTAAGCTCATTTTGGCTTCGGGCCGCCCCGCATGGGGGCTGCACGCCTTGGCGCAGGAGCTCGACCTCCAAAACCATGACGGTCTGCTGGTGGCCTTTAACGGCGCGCATGTGGTCGACGCTCAGACCGACGAGGTGCTGTTCGATCAGGCTATGCCAACCGACGAATTGCATCGCCTGATTGATCACCTGCGTAATTTTGACGTGATCCCTATGATTTCGCTCGGTCGCGACTTGCATGTCGAGGACTCGTACCACTGCATGATTACGCTGCCGGATGGCTCGCAGAAAAACATCGTCAAATACGAGCGCGATGCCTGCGACCTTAAGATCCGTGAGGTCGAGAGCTTGCATGAGGTCGCGGACACTTATCCCGTGGACAAGCTGCTGACGGCGGGCGATCCGGCCTACCTGCAGGTGCATTACGAGGAGATGTATGCGCCCTTTAAGCAGACGCTTTCGGGCATGTTTACGGCCGACTGGTACTTTGAGTACACGGCGCCCGGTATCGACAAGGCCCGCGCGCTCGAGGGTGCCCTGCCCAAGCTTGGCATCGATGCCAGCGAGGTCGTATCGTTTGGCGACGGCCAGAATGACAAGTCCATGATTGAGTGGGCCGGCACCGGTGTTGCCATGGGCAACGCCGTCGATGAGGTTAAGGCAGTGGCCCAGATGGTGACCGCCAATAACAACGAAGATGGTATTGCGGTGGCGCTGGATAAGCTACTGGGTTAGAATCGCCGATTAATGCATGGTTCGGGCGCCTGCTTGCGGGCG
>UREZ01000157.1 GCA_900547025.1 uncultured Collinsella sp. | reverse complement strand
TGCCGGTCTCGACTTTATCGAGGCGCAAGGCGGGGTCGAGGCGATTGCGGCGCGTGAGCGTGCGCTCGCTGATCGCTTTCTTGCCGGTGTGCGCGAAATCCCGGAGATCAAGCTTTACGGCGCCTTTGACCAGCCGACGCGCTCTGCGATTGTGTCGCTCAACGTGGGCGATATTGACTCTGCCGAGATCTCGGATGCGCTCATGCAAGGGTGGGGGATTGCGACGCGCCCCGGCGCCCATTGCGCCCCGCTCATGCACCGTGTGCTGGGGACCGAGCGCCAGGGCGTCGTCCGCTTCTCGTTTGGGTATTTCAACACTACCGAAGAAGTCGACACGGCTATCGATGCTCTGTGCGATTTAGCCTGCTAAAGCTGCTAGACCGTTTATACTTGCGGGACGGGTGTATTTGCCCGTCCCGTTTTTGTTTCGACCCGAAAGGTGTGCCTATGGCCTCATCCGCTCCGCGCGGCCTGCGCTCCGACCATGTCGTTACCGTCGGCATTGCGCTGTTCTCGATGCTCTTTGGCGCCGGTAACCTCATCATTCCGCCGTTGCTGGCGCTCCAGGCCGGCACGGCCACACCGCTTGCCATGGTTGGCTTTTTGATTGCCGCCATCGGCCTGCCCGTCATGGGCTTTATCGCCGTGGCGCTTGCCGGAACGGCGCGCGAGCTTGCCGGCCGCGTGCACCCCAAGTTCGGTGAGTTCTTTGTCGCGGCGGTGTATCTGGCCATCGGCCCGTGCCTGGCCATTCCGCGTACGAGCTCCACGGCCTTCGAGATGCTGGTGCCGCTGCTGCCCGAGGGCGTTTCGCTTGGCACGGCTCGTCTGGTGTTTGCCGTTGGCTTCTTTGTCGTCGCGTTTGTGCTCACGCTGCGTCCGGGTGTCATAACACGCGTGCTCGGCCGCATTACGGGCCCTGCGCTCATTGCGCTCATCGTGCTGGTTGTGGGTGCTGCCGTGATCTCGCCGCTGGGACCCGCTGCCGCGCCTCAGGCTCCCTACGATGCAGGCGCTGCCGTGCAGGGCTTTTTGACCGGCTATCAGACCATGGACCTGCTCGCGTCGCTCGCCTTCGGCATCATCATCGCCGAGACCATCCACGAGCTGGGTGTTACCGATGACAAGCGCGTGGCCTTTGAGATTTCGCGTTCCGGCGTTATCGCCGGCGTGCTCATGGCCATCATCTACTGTGGCTTGGGCCTTGCCGGAATGCAGCTCGGCACCGTGATGCCCGACGCCACCAACGGCGCCGCCATCCTTGCCCGCTCTGCCTCCATGCACTTTGGCCTTGCCGGCACGGTCGTGGTCTTCGCCATCTTCTTCCTCGCCTGCATGAACGTGTGCATCGGCCTCATCAGCTGCTGCTCGCGCTACTTCTGCGAGACGTATGTGGTTAAAGGGGGAGCGGAGGCTTCCGAGGAGGCCATGCGCCGTCCCTTTGCGGTTCTCGCCTTTGCGTTCGCAGCGTTTTCGTGCGTGCTCTCCAACGTGGGCCTCGACGTGATCCTTATGTTCTCGGTGCCCATGCTTAACGCCTTGTATCCCGTCGCCATCGTGCTGGTTCTCATGGGTTTGGTACACGGCTTTTGCGACGCTCATCCGCAGGTGTGGGTCTGGGTCGGCGGTGTGGTTGCCGTGCAGAGCGTGATCACCTCGGTCCGCGATGCGTTCTTTGCGGGCGCGTGGCTACCGTTTGATGTTCTTCCGCTGGCGGATATCGGTGCCGCGTGGGCGCCGGTTGCCGTGGCGGCGTTTGTGATCGGTCTGCTCCACAGCAAGTTTGTCGCACATTCGAGGAGCTAGGGTTTCTGCGCTTGCACAGGCGGGGAGTCTCCCCTATAATTTCCTTCGCTTTGGGACACGCAAGGTTTAGACCTTAGCTGCTCAACACCTTCGGGACGTGGCGCAGTTTGGTAGCGCGCCTGCTTTGGGAGCAGGATGTCGCAGGTTCAAATCCTGTCGTCCCGACCATATCTTGCGGGCGTAGTTCAATGGCAGAACCCCAGCCTTCCAAGCTGATGACGCGGGTTCGATTCCCGTCGCCCGCTCCATAAGATAGTTTTAACGGCTTTGGCTCCATTTGGTGCCAGAGCCGTTTTCATAAGCGTGCCGGGCGACGGGCATCGAACCCGGCAGGGTGCGAAGCTGAGAAAATGCGTG
>UREZ01000156.1 GCA_900547025.1 uncultured Collinsella sp. | reverse complement strand
CCGCATTGACCACATGGCCGTACCGATCGATTGGCAGCACCTCAGGATGACGCTCGTACAGCCACAACGGGGCCGTGGCAGTGGCCGATGCCAGGTCCACGGCGATGCCCGCCGGAATGCCATCGAGTGAGCAGCCGATGGCGGGGGAGTGCGACTGGCCGAAGATGCTTAAGTGCAAGACGTTGCCAAAGGTCGAGGACATGCTATTCCTCCTCGAGTGTGACCTTGCCGCCCAGCAGGCGGTAGTGGTCGAAGAAATCGGGATAGGACTTGTTGACGGCCTCGGCGCCGTGGATCACGACCTCGCCGGTGGCGCGGCTCGCGGCGATAGCGGCCATCATGGCGATGCGATGGTCGTTGTGCGAATCGACCTCGCCGCCGGTGAAGGCATCGACACCCTTGATGATGAGGTCATCGCCGGCAATGCGCACCTGCGCGCCCAGCGCGGTGAGCTCGCGGGTGGTGGTGACCAGACGGTCGGATTCCTTGATGCGCAGACGGGCGCAATCGCGAATAAAGGTGCGGCCCTGTGCCAGCGAGGCCACGGCCGAGATGACGGGCACCAGGTCCGGAATGTCGTGGGCACTCATCTCAAAGCCGGCGAGCTTGTCGGACTGCACGGTGGCGGCGTTGGTGGAGCGCACGATGCGGGCGCCAAAGCGCGAAAGCGCGGCAAGCACGTTACGGTCGCCCTGTGCGGAGCTCAGTGACACGCCCTCGACGGTGATTGGGTCGGTGCCGATGGCACCGGCGCACAGCCAAAAGGCGGCGTTGGACCAGTCGCCCTCGACGGCTACGCTGCCGGGCGTGCGGTACGAGCCGCTGCTCACGCGGAAGTTCGTGACCTCGGGCTGGCCGTCCTTGGCCGGAATGCGCTCGACGTTGACCTCGACGCCAAAGGCCTTCATGGCCTGTATCGTCAGGTTGATGTAGGGGCGGCTCTCGATGAGGCCGGTTACCTGCACGCAGGAGGGCTGGGCCAGCAGCGGGGCTGCCAGCAGCAGGCCCGAGATGTACTGCGAGCTCACGTTGCCCGGAAGCACAAAGGTGCCCGGGCGCATGCGGCCGCTCGTCTTGAGCGGAAAACCGCCCAGACCCTGTAGGTCGCAGCCGGCGGCGATGATCTCGTCCGAGAGCGGGGAGAGCGGGCGGGCGCCCAGGCGGCCCTGGCCTACGAAGGTGGCATCCGCACCCAGCGCGCAGGCGACAGGCAGCATAAAGCGCAGCGTGGAGCCACTTTCACCGCAGTCAAGCGTGCCGCCGGCAAGGGCCTTGAGCAGGCCAAACTCAACACTCTTCATGGTGGGGTGGACCTGGAAGCCGTCCTCGACGGTCTCGATGCGAGCACCCAGTGCCGTAAGGCAGCGCACCGTGGCCTCGATGTCGGCGCAGGTGGTGTTGCAGGTGA
Source organism: uncultured Collinsella sp. (assembly GCA_900547025.1). Lineage (GTDB taxonomy): Bacteria > Actinomycetota > Coriobacteriia > Coriobacteriales > Coriobacteriaceae > Collinsella. Next base: position 834 of record UREZ01000156.1, on the reverse strand, counting down.
CGTGCGTCTCGCCGTTGGCAAGCGCAGCGCAGATGATGAGGCGATGCGCCATCGACTTGGACGCGATGGCGGGAACGGTGCCCTTAAGCGGGGACGGGGTGATGCGGGCTAGCATGCGGATGCGTCTCCCTTCTGGCCGAGGCCCTCGGCAATGAGTTCGTGGAAAGTGGAAAGTGGCGTGCGGTCGATGCTGCAGCGGCCAATGCCGTGCGGAATCACCAGGTCGATGGTGTCGCCCGCGCGCTTCTTGTCGTGGAGCGCCTCGGCAAAGACGGCATCGGCATCTAGGTCGCAGCGGGTCTTGAGGCCATGGCGGGCGCAGAGTTCCTCAATACGACCGGGCAGTGCGGCATCGCAAACGCCGTGCAGGGCCGCGGCGCGCGTGATGATGCCCATGCCGATCGACACACAGTTGCCGTGTCCGAGCTCAAAGTGCTCGCAGGCCTCGACGGCGTGTCCGGCGCTGTGTCCAAAGTTGAGGAGCTTGCGCTGGTTGGTTTCGCGCTCGTCGGCGACGACCACGGCGCGCTTGATGTCGATATTGCGGGCGATGATGAGCGCTACGCGGGCCACGTCGCGGTTGAGCAGCTCCAGCGTGAGCGGGGTCTTCTCCAGCTCGGCGAAGAGCTCCGGGTCGGCGATCACGGCGTGCTTGACGACCTCGCCGCAGCCGTCAGCGAACTGCTCGGGCGTGAGGGTCGCCAGGCATCCCACGTCGGCGATAACCACGCTTGGCTGCCAAAAGGCGCCGGCCAAGTTCTTGCCGGCAGCCAGGTCGATGGCGGTCTTGCCGCCCACCGACGAATCCACCATGGCGAGCAGGCTCGTCGGGAT
>UREZ01000155.1 GCA_900547025.1 uncultured Collinsella sp. | reverse complement strand
CATCGTGTCGTAGCCGTCGGGCAGGCGGGTGATAAAGTCGTCGGCGCCCGCGAGCTTGGCTGCCGCGATGCACTCCTCGTCGGTGGCGTCCAGGTTGCCGTAGCGGATGTTGTCCATCACGGTGCCGGTGAACAGGTTCACGTCCTGCAGTACGACGCCCAGCGAGCGGCGCAGATCGGCCTTGCGGATCTTGTTGACGTTGATGCCGTCGTAGCGGATCTTGCCGTCGGCGATGTCGTAGAAGCGGTTGATGAGGTTGGTGATGGTCGTCTTGCCCGCACCGGTGGCACCGACAAACGCGACCTTCTGGCCCGGCTTGGCAAACACGGACACGCCGTGCAGCACCTCGTGGTCGGGCGTGTAGCCAAAGTCGACGTTGTCCATGACCAGGTCGCCGCGCAGCGGTACGTACTCGATCTCGCCGGTTGCGCGGTGCGGGTGTTTCCATGCCCACATGCCGGTGTGGTGGTCGGCCTCCTCGAACTCCCAAGTCTCGGGGTTCACCTGCGCGTTGACGAGCGTCACGTAGCCCTCGTCGGTCTCGGGCTTCTCGTCGATGAGCTCAAAGATGCGGTCGGCGCCGGCGAGGCCCATGACCACGGCGTTGATCTGCTGCGAGATCTGACCGATCTGTCCGCAGAACTGCTTGGTCATGTTGAGGAACGGCACCACGACGGCGATGGACAGCGTCATGCCCGAGATGCTCAGGTTGGGCACGCCCAGCGCCAGGAAAATGCCGCCGGCAAGGGCCACCAACACGTAGAGCAGGTTGCCCAGGTTCATAAGGATAGGCATGAGGATGTTGGCGTACATGTTGGCCTTCTGCGAGACCTCGAAGAGCTTTTCGTTGCGCTCGTCAAAATCGGCCTCGGCGGCAGACTCGTGGCAGAATGCCTTGACGACCTTCTGGCCGTTCATGACTTCCTCGATATGGCCCTCGACCACGCCGAGCTCGGACTGCTGCGCAATAAAGAAACGCGCAGAGTTGGAGCCGAGCAGCTTGGTCATAAAGGTCATAAAGACGACGCCGGCCACAATGACCAGGCACATCCACACGCTGTAGTACAGCATGATAAAGAATACCGTGACGATGACGATGGTCGTCATGAGCAGGTTGGGCAGCGACTGGCTGATCATCTGGCGCAGCGTGTCGATGTCGTTGGTGTAGTGGCTCATGATGTCGCCGCGCTGGTGCGTGTCGAAGTAGCGAATCGGCAGGTCCTGCATGCGGTTGAACATCTTCTCGCGCAGCTTCTCGAGCGAGCCCTGCGTGACGATGGCCATGGCGCGGTTCCAGAAGAGCGAAGACAGGATGCCGACGCCGTAGATGCAGGCGAGGGTAGTCACGAGCTGTGCGATCTTGGGCTGTGCGGCTTCCCAATCGCCCGACTGCCACGATTCGCTAATAATCTGCAGGGCGCTCTGAAGGAAGGTCGCGCCGATGGAGTTGATGATGGCGCAGAGCACCACGCCGACGACGACGAGGGGCAAAAGCACGGGGTAGAAGCCAAAGAGCGTCTTGATGAGGCGCGACATGGTGCCGCCCTTGCGGTTGAGCGCGCGCTCGGCGGTCGTTGCCTTACTCATGTGCCTCGCCTCCTTCCTGGGTCTGAGCTTGCGTTGCGGATGCCTCGGTGTTGGCCTCGACGGCCCCTTCGCCCTCGGCAGACATCTTGTTTTGCGAGGTAAAGGTCTCGCGGTAGATCTCGCTTGTCTTGAGCAGCTCGTCATGGTTGCCGATTTGCGCGATGCGGCCACCTTCCATGACGATGATGCGGTCTGCGTCCTGCACGGAGCTGATGCGCTGGGCGATGATGAGCTTGGTCGTGTTAGGCAGATAGCTTGCCAGCCCTGCGCGAATCTTGGCGTCGGTCTTGGTGTCGACGGCGCTGGTGGAGTCGTCCAGGATCAAGATCTTGGGGCGACGCAGCAGAGCACGCGCAATGCACAGGCGCTGCTTCTGACCGCCGGAAACATTGGAGCCGCCCTGCTCGATCCAGGTGTCGTAGCCCTTGGGGAAACCGTCGACAAACTCATCGGCGCAGGCCAGATGTGCCGCCTCGCGGACTTCCTCGTCGGTGGCGTTCGGGTCGCCCCAGCGCAGGTTCTCGGCAATGGTGCCGCTAAACAGCACGTTTTTCTGCAGCACCATGGCGACCTGGTGGCGCAGTGCGTCCAGGTCGTAGTCGCGCACGTCCATGCCGCCCACGCGCACGGTGCCTTCGGTGGCGTCGTACAGGCGGGCGATGAGGTTTACGAGCGTGGACTTG
>UREZ01000154.1 GCA_900547025.1 uncultured Collinsella sp. | reverse complement strand
CAGATAAAACCGACCAAAATAAACCTGTCCCTTTTTGGCAGGTTAGTCCCAGAAGCTGTCTTCCTCATCCTCGGACTTGGGCCCGCGGTCGACGTACATCTTATGGGTGCGCTTCTCCATTACAAAGGCAAGAATCGCAAATAACAGGATGCCGCCGGCGAAAAGGATGGCAAAACCGGTGCGGGTGCCAAACAAAAAGGAAAAAACTGCGTCCATTGGGTGCCTTCTTGCGTAGTTGAGTTGGGTCGTAAACGCTCATAAGTATATACTTGCCCATACATGTACAAGGTTGCAACCTAAATGGAATGTATATCGCCGGAGGATCTAATGCTTGATATCAAGTTTGTTCGCGAGAACCCCGATGCCATCGATGTCGCCATGGCTAACCGCCAGACGTCTTGGGATCGCGAGAAGTTCTTTGAGCTCGACGACGAGCGCCGTGCCGTCATCACCGAGGTCGAGGAGCTCCAGGCTACGCGCAATGCCGAGTCCAAGAAGATCGGCGCCCTGATGAAGGAGGGCAAGAAGGACGAGGCCGAGGCCGCCAAGGAGGCCGTGCGCGCCGTCAACGAGAAGATTGACGGTCTGGCCGAGCGCCGCACCGCTCTCGAACAGGAGCAGTACGACTTCATGGCTCACCTGCCCAACATTCCTTGCGAGGCAACGCCGTACGGCAAGGACGAGGACGAGAATATCGAGCGCCGTCGTTGGGGCACCCCGCGCGAGTTCGACTTCGACTTTAAGCCGCACTGGGATCTGGGCACCGATCTGGACATCCTCGACTTCGAGCGTGGCAACAAGCTCTCCGGCAGCCGCTTCACCGTTCTCGGTGGCGCTGGCGCCCGCCTGGAGCGCGCCCTCATCAACTTCTTCCTCGATACGCACACCAGCCGTGGCTTCAAGGAGTGGTGGCCGCCTATCGTCGTCAAGCGTCAGACCATGTTTGGCACGGGTCAGCTGCCCAAGTTCGAGGACGACGCCTACCACGTCTCGGGCGACAACTTCCTGATCCCCACCGCCGAGGTCGTGCTCACCAACCTGCACGCCGGCGAGGTCCTCGACGCCGACACCCTGCCGCGCCGCTACACCGCCTTCACCCCCTGCTTCCGCGAGGAGGCTGGTTCCGCCGGTCGCGACACCCGCGGCATCATCCGTCAGCACGAGTTCGACAAGGTCGAGATGGTCAAGTTCGCTAAGCCGGAGGAGTCCGACGAGGAGCTCGAGAGCATGACCGCCGAGGCCGAGTACCTGCTGCAGCAGCTGGGCCTTCCGTATCGCGTGATTAGCCTGTGCACCGGCGACTTGGGCTTCTCTGCCCGTCAGACCTACGACGTCGAGGTCTGGCTGCCGAGCTACAACGCCTACAAGGAGATCAGCTCCTGCTCCAACTGCGGCGACTTCCAGGCCCGCCGCGCCAACATCAAGTATCGCGACCCCGAGAACTTCAAGGGCTCGCGCTACCTGCACACCCTTAACGGTTCCGGCCTGCCGGCTGGTCGTACCATGGCTGCCATTCTGGAGAACTACCAGAACGCCGACGGCACCATCACGATCCCCGAGGTTCTGCGTCCCTACATGGGCGGCCTCGAGAAGATCGAGCCGGTCGCGTAAGCTAGCTGCATAGGGGATATGCAAGGGCGCTCCTTCGGGGGCGCCCTATTTCGTGCGCAGGTCCATACCATGCCGTGCGGACAGCTCAATAGAAAACACACGAACAACTGTTCTATATACAGCTATCTACCTGTTATGCTTTTGCTAAATAAGAGCGAGAGAAAGGGGACGCGATGGAGCTGTTTGATGATCGGGTGGTTTTGTTTGAGAGCGACGAGGGTGGGGAGTACCTGCTTGTAACGTGTGAGCCGTCTGGCATGGGTGGCCTGGTGGTTCGGCAGACGAGTGAGGGTCCGTTGACACAATGGTGTTTTGAGGAGTCGCCGCATGTGGTCGAGACCTTTGTGACGCACGTGGGGCTTGTGGCGCTGGAGCACTTCTATGGAGTTGGGACTTCCAACCAGGTCGCGCGCATGCTGAGCATCTCGTTTGCCGATTATGATTGTGCCCAGCGGGTGAGATCGCTCCTGAGGGAACTTGATGCTAAGTTCGACGTGATCGAAAAGCCAATCGATCGTACGGGGAACGGCGGTATATGCGGAGCAGCGTGACAAAACTGCGTTCCACAAAAAAGTTTGAGATTGTGCTTGACTCCAATAAGCTAAAGTGGTTTTATATGTCTTGCGCTGCGGCGTTACCTCAGCTGGATAGAGGGTCTGACTACGAATCAGAACGTCATAGGT
>UREZ01000153.1 GCA_900547025.1 uncultured Collinsella sp. | reverse complement strand
TCCGTATTCCACCGCAACTTTTTTGGCAGAGGAGGGTCTATGCTTCAAGTCATCATTTCGCCCGCCAAGCAAATGCGCGCGGCCCAAGATGCTTTTGAAGTCCTGGGCATTCCACCCTTTGTGCGCGAGACGGCTCGCCTCCACCGCGCACTGCTAGATATCGAGCGGAATGAAGGCAGCGCCGGCCTGCAGGCGCTGTGGAACGTGAGCGACAGGCTGCTTACAACGTGTCTGGATACGCTTCACGAATTTATGCCCGTCCTGAGCGATACCGACCTCGCAGATCCCGATATCGCGCGTCGAATCTCCCCTGCCGTCATGTCCTATCACGGCATTCAATACCAGAGCATGGCACCCGAGGTGATGGATTCCGCGCAGCTCGCATGGCTGCAAGACCATCTGTGGATCCTCTCCGGCCTTTACGGGTGCGTTCGTCCCTTTCATGCCGTCGAACCGTATCGGCTGGAGATGGGCGCGAAGCTCTCCGTCGACGATGCCCGAGACCTCTACGCATTTTGGAGCGATAAGCTCGCGCGAGCTATCGCCCCGGCAGGTTCAAACACCACGATCGTCAACCTCGCCAGCGTAGAGTATGCCAAAGCCGTTCTGCCCAACCTCGCGGGCGACGCCACAGCCGTCACGTGCCTCTTTGGCGAGGGTATCCGCAACGGGAAGCCCATCCAACGGTCGACCGCCAGCAAAAAGGCGCGCGGCTCCATGGTGCGGTGGATGGCAGAAAACAAACTCGAGGATGCAAGCGAACTTACCACATTCAACATCGGCTATCGCCACGCCCCCGAGCTCTCATACCCAGGCACCCTCGTGTTCATCAACGAACAGATGCTCTAGAGCCACCACCCAAAACTGACCCGCTCAGCCTTCTCTATATAACTTGCGGTGGAATAGTTCCTATTTGAGCCTTTTATCGCACAAACGGGAACTATTCCTCCGCAACTTTTATGATTTGGCCGGCTAGGTGCGACACCTATTCTGCTAGGCCGTCGGCCTTTGCAATCCCGTTTGCCGAGCCGTCCTGATAGGTAATCTTGACATGCTCCACCTCAGACACCGCAACACCCGCCGGGGGCTCCAGGCGCCATTCCGTCAGCGCGATATCCATCGTCGTGGGCACATCTCCTTGATCTTTGAGCTTCACCGTGAGCGTTTTGAACGTCGCGTCAAACGTCACGCGTTCGATTTCTTCACCTGGAATGGACCCACCACTCAGCTGCAACTGCACAAACTCATCGCGCGGGTACCAATAATCGCCCGGAACGGCGAGCGTATTGGCATTACCGCCAGTGCTCCTCACCGTCATGATCGGCAGACTATCATCAGCCTCGAACTCCCAGGCAGCGCCGCCGCGACCGCCAAACGTCCAAATACAAAAGGCAATCACCAGCACGGCAAGCACCGCAAAACCAATCGCGACAAGGCCATGGTGCGCGCGGCTCTCCTCGGCCGATACATCCCATTGCGTCTCTCGATATAGATGCTTGTCTTCCATGTACACCTCCCCACAGGCACACTCGTTAGGTCAATCGTACCCATTCGAGCTATACTTGAGCCCACCACATAAACGGGGAGCTTGCAGGACAAGACGGCAGGCTGAGACTGGGCGCGCCCGCCCTGACCCGCAAACCTGATATGGGTAATGCCAACGAAGGGAGCCGTGCCAATGAGCACACAGACCGAGCCCAAGCTCGTCACGCAAATCGACTTCGCCCGTGCAGGGCAGATCACACCGCAGATGAAAGAGGTCGCCGAGCGTGAGCATCGCGACCCTGAGTACATCCGCGAGCGCGTGGCCGACGGCCGCATCGCCATTCCCGCCAACATCGTGCACATCAAAAAGGGCATGCGCGCCTTTGGTGTCGGCGAGGGCCTGTCCACCAAGGTCAATGTGAACCTGGGCATCTCGGGCGACAAGGCCGATGCCGCCGAGGAATGGAAGAAGGTCAAGATTGCCGAGGACTTTGGCGCCGACGCCATCATGGACCTCTCCAACTCGGGCAAGACGCGCCAGTTCCGCCAGCAGCTCATCGACGAGACGCCGCTCATGGTGGGCACCGTCCCCATGTATGACGCCATCGGCTATATGGAAAAGCCGCTGGTCAAGCTCACCAAGGACGACCTGCTCGAGGTCGTGCGCGCGCATGCCGAGGACGGCGTGGACTTTATGACCATCCACTGCGGCATCAACAAGTCGGTCATCAAGACCTTTAAGGAGACCGGCCGCCTCATGAACATCGTCAGCCGCGGCGGCTCGCTGCTGTTTGGCTGGATGGAAGTCACCGGCAATGAGAACCCCTTCTACGAGTT
>UREZ01000152.1 GCA_900547025.1 uncultured Collinsella sp. | reverse complement strand
GTTTGGTGCGAGCCGAGGCCTTTTGCATTTGTCGGTTGCCGGTGGCGATGGATTAGAACAGGAAGCCGATGGCGATAAGGGCGATGCTGACGATAAGTACGGCGATATCCAGGCCCTTGATGGGGTAGCGCTTATACGAGCTCGCGCGCGTGCGCAGGTAGAAGCCGCGCTGCTCGGCGGCAAGCGCGGTGGCATCGGTCTTGCCCACGCTCGAGATGAGCAGTGGCACGCACAGCGGCAGCATGAGCTTGAGTTTCTTGACGGGATTCTTAGTGTCGTATTCGACGCCGCGTGCAGTCTGTGCCTCCATGATGGCGTTCATTTCCTGGCCAAATACCGGCACAAAGCGCAGTGCCGTGGTAAAGGTGAAGGCATAGCGATATGGCACGTGCAGCACCTCGACGCAGGCGTTGGCGAGGTCGTTGAGCTTGGTCACCATAAGCATGAGGATGAGTGGCAGCGCCACGCCCAACAGGCGTAGGCAGGCCTTCGATCCGGTAATGAGGCCCGTGTCGGTGATAAAGCCCCACACCATGTTGCCGTCGCGCATAAAGGCCAGCTGAAGCACCAGCATAATAAGCGCGAGCGGAATCAGCAGCTTGAGTAGCGAGAGCAGACGGTCGACGACGCCGGCGTAGGCGCCCAGTGCAAGGGTGAGCGCCAAAAAGCCCAATAGCGTCACGTAGGTATCGGACAGGAAGATGCCGATGATGATGGCGGCGGCGAGGCCCAGTTTGACGACCGGGTTCAAGCGGTGCAGCAGTGTGTCGCCCGGCATGTAGTCGATGACGTTAACCACGGTTGACCATCTCCTCGGTAATGCGAACGATATCGGTGACCTCGCTCACCTGTGCAAAGGCGGGAGAGACGGAGGATGTCAGGCGACGAGAAAGCTCTATGACCTGGGGCGGCTCAACATAGGCTCGCTGCATGAGCTCGATGTTCGAGAACAGTTCGTGCGTGCAGCCGCGCTCGAGGATGCGGCCGTCGGCCATGACTACGATGCGCTCGGCAAAGTCGGAGACGACTTCCATGTCGTGGCAGACCATGATTACAGCGCAGGCGCGCTCGGCCATGGTGCGCACGGTTTCCATGACGGTCATGCACTCGCGGTAGTCAAGGCCGCTCGTGGGCTCGTCGAGCACCACGATTTTGGGCTCTACGACCACGACGGAGGCGAGTGCCACCATCTGGCGCTGACCGCGCGAGAGCGAGAAGGATGCCTCGTCGGCCGGCAAGCCAAAGCGGTCGATGACGAGCTGGGCGCGACGCAGTGCCTCGGCACGGTCGATGCCGGCAAGCTCCAGGCCAAAGGCGACCTCGTCGAGCACGGTTTCCTTGCAGATCTGGCGGTCGGGGTTTTGGAAGAGGGTTGCGACTTCGCGGGCGATGCGGCTCGTGGGAACGGCTGCGGTATCCAGTCCCGTGACGCGCACGCTGCCCGAGGCGGGCTTAAGCAGGCCTGTAAGCAGCTTGGTGAGCGTGGTCTTGCCGGCGCCGTTTTGGCCGACGATACCCACGAGCTCGCCGGGATAGAGGGTTAGGTTGAGGTCGTGGACGGCGGCGCCGCCATTGGGATAGGCAAACTCAACGTGATCGAAGGTGAGCACGGGCTCGGCGTCCTTGGCGTGCGGGCGCAACGACGGTGCGTGTGGTGAGCCCGCGGGTGCCTGAATGTCGCTGCTTGCGTGTGCGGGGTCGACGATGCCCATAATCAGGCGCTCGGCCTCATCAACATCCAAACAGGGAGTGCCGCTGGCCAGGCCGTCGGCCTCGAGGCTGTTGAAAATGCGCGTGACACGCGGGCAATCAACGCCGATGGCGCGGAGCTCATCGGCGTGCGCGAAGACCTCGTGCGGCTCGCCCTGTAGCGCGATTTCGCCATGATTGAGCACGAGCACGCGGTTGCAATACTCCGAAAGCAGGGCGACTTTTTGCTCAACGACGACGATGGTGATGCCGAGTGCACGGTTGGCCTCACGCAGGGTCTCGAAGACCAGCGTGGAGCTGGCGGGGTCGAGCGCCGCGGTGGGTTCGTCGAGCACGAGCACGCGCGGACGCATGGCGAGGATGGCGGCGATGGCAACCTTTTGCTTTTGGCCGCCTGAGAGGGTGGCGATCTCGCGGTCGCGCAGGTCGCTGATGCCGACGGTTTCGAGCGTTTCGCTCACACGTTGCTCGATTTGGTCGTGGGGAACGCCAAAGTTCTCCAGGCCAAATAGCATCTCGTCCTCGACGACCGAGGCGACCATTTGCGTGTCGATGTCCTGCAACACGCTGCCGACGATCTGCGACACATCGGTGAGCGAAACTTCACAGGTGTCGTTGCCGTCGACAGTGACGGAGCCAAAGAACGTGCCGGTGTAATGGTGGGGTACGGCTCCCGACAGGCAGG
>UREZ01000151.1 GCA_900547025.1 uncultured Collinsella sp. | reverse complement strand
GCATCTCGTCCTTTAGGCGGCTCCAGGTTGCCTGCGTGGCGGGGTCGGTAAAGGGCCGCGTAATGCCAAAGGGCGCGTCGAGCAGGCGGTGGATATCGCCCTGCTCGCGCGCCAGCGCGCGGCTTGCCGGATAGACGAGCTCAAACATGAAGCAGATAAGCCCCACCAAGAAGTCTGCGGGCTCGTCGCGTTCATCGCGTGCGACGCAGCGGTGCTCGTCAAAGGCGGCAAGCGTCGGTGCCGAGAAGCGACTGGCTAGAAACGCGTCCTCATCCACCTTGAGGATGGTGTCGACGGTGCTGTCGGCGATGGTGCGCATAATGTCGATCTTGTCACCATCGCGCACGATATCGCAGAAGCTCCACGTGCGCTCGTCGAGCTGTGCGGGTAGACGGAAATCGCTGTGATAGGCAATGCTTGCTCGGATGAGCTCATCTTCTGCTGGGTCATCGATAAAGTCGCGGATGCTCGTTACGGCGGGTGCATCGGCGGGATTCTCGCCAAAGAGGACCTCGACGCCCAGTGTTGCATGGCTCATGCTCTCGGCGTCCTTAAAGGTGTCCCAGCGCCGCAGCTGCTCAAAGCGGCCCATATCGTGTAGCAGGCCGCAAAGCCATGCCAAGTCAATATCTTCTGACGGCCAGCCCTGCTCGCGCGCTACGGCATCGCATACCTCGGCCACGTGGTACGTATGCTCGATTTTGAGCGCGATGCGTGGGTTGGTGGCGTCGTAGGCATCGGTGTAGCTTTTGAAGGCCGCGCGCGCCCGGTCTCGATCGATAGCTGTCATAATGACTTCCTAAAAAGTTGTGTCTTTCGATCCGGTGGCAATTGTAGGCGAACTTTATTGCCACCGGTTGATATTTCTGCTGCGTTGCGAGGCGCGCTGCAGACGACTTACCAGAATGGGAGTGGCATGGTTCTTAGGATCTTTAAAATCGTCTGGCCAGTGATGCTTACCTATGTTGCAATAGGCGCGCCGTGCGGAATGATCATGGGGCAGACGGGAATGGAACCCTGGATGGTCTTTGCCCTGAGCAGCACGTTTGTGACGGGCAGCGGCCAGTTTATGATCTGCAACCTGTGGCTGGCGGGCGTGCCTGCAGCATCGATCGTCGCGAGCGTTGCTGCCATCTCCTCGCGCTTTGCGCTTTACTCGGCATCGATCGCGCCGCATCTGACGGGTGCCTCGAAGCGTCAGACGCTGGCTGTTGCCGCGACACTCACCGAGGAGGCATATGGCATCTCGCTTGCCAAGTTGGTTGAAGGGGAGGATTGGGGCCCGCGCGAGTCCTTTGTGCTCAACGTGATCCTCATCGCAACATGGGGCGTATCGTGTACGATGGGCGCCATCGTCGGCGCCGTTGTCGATGTTCCCACCGCCATTGCAGCCTTTGTCTGCACCTCGCTCTTTATCTGCCTGCTCTTTTCGCAGCGGCTGTCGCGCGGCAACGTTGTCGCGGCGGTTTCGGGCGCGGTGTCCGTCGCCGTATGCAAGTTCTTGGGCTTCGTGAATATTGCCGTGCCGGCAAGCGTCGTGGTCGGCATTACCATTGCGCTGGCGTGCGATGCTGTATTTGACGGAAGAGGTGCCCGCGATGCCCGTTAACGAGTTCTTGGTTCTGTGGCTGTCGTCGTGGGCTGCTATCGCGTTCTTTCGCATCGCGCCGGCGTTCGCCTTGCGCGGGCGGACCCTGTCGCCCCGCATTACCGAGGCCCTGGGCTATATCCCGCCCGCTGCCTTTGCCGCGCTGGTCGCCAACGACTTGGTGAGTCCCGGCGCGTTCGACGCGGGGCTCTGGCCTGCCTTGGTTCCCTGGATTGCGGCCGCCGGCGTCGTGGTCGTGGCGGTCAAGACAAAATCGATGCTGTGGTGCTGCGTCTCGGGCATCGTACTCTATATCGTCTTGAGCCTTATATAGGGGTGGCGTCGCGGGCGCCGAATCTCGTTCCATCCCAACTTGTCGAATTTTTCACCGAGCTGGTCTATTTCTTCTGGTACCATGGTCAAACTTTACTGTAGCAAAGCGTGACGTGGGCTTTTGTACCCCGTCAGCGGAAATGGGGGTTTCATGGCACAGGAAGCGACCGCCAACGAGCAAAAGAAATTCAAGGTCCCGCGCATCCCGGGCGACATCATGATCTATCCGATGATCGTCGGTCTTTTGCTCAACACCTTCTGCCCGCAGGTTTTTGAGATCGGCGGCTTCTTTACGGCTGCCTGCCGCGGTGGCTCCAATACCATCGTCGCCGCGATCCTGCTGTTTGTGGGCGCCGGCATCAGCTTTAAGTCCACGCCGGGTGCCATCAAGACCGGTATCGTCGTGCTGATCCCCAAGCTGGTCGTCGCAGCGGCTCTCGGCCTGGGCGTAGCATATTTCTTTAACGACAACTTCCTGGGTCTGAGCTCCGTGTCTATCATCGGCGGCATCACGTTTTGCAACATGGCGCTCTATACGGGCATCATGGGCGAGTTCGGCGATGAGTCCGAGCAGGGCGCCG
>UREZ01000150.1 GCA_900547025.1 uncultured Collinsella sp. | reverse complement strand
CGATTTTCTACGCATGCTTCATCGTGTGGGGCGGGGTGCGTGGGGCTTGCGGCGCGTGTACGGCTTGTGCGTGCTGTGCGGTGCCCGTGGCTTGCGGCCGGCCCGGCGATGGATGCGTTACTGGATGCGAGTTCGGCAGTAGGGGCAGACCTTCCAGTGCGCGTCGAGCGGACGATGGCAGCTGGGGCACACGTTGCGAACCTGGGTGTCGCACACGGGGCACACGACAAAGTCCTTCTCGATGGGCGCGCCGCACTGCGGGCAGGTGCCGTACTGGGCAAGCTGACGCTCGCGCAGGGCCATGTCCAGCTCCTGCTCCTCGCGGTCGGCCGCGTAGGAGTGCGGACGCAGGACAAGGTAGGCAATGAGGCCCACAAACGGGATCAGGGCGATGATGCCCCATGCCACGTAGGCGCTGGCGCCGCGGCGGCGAGCGTCGATGAACACATAGACGACCGACAGCACGTACAGGGCGATGATAAAGCCCACGAAGGCATAGATGACGCCCATAAGCTGCGGTGACATGAGCTCGTTGATGTATTTGGACATTGAGGTGTACCTTTCGGAATATTTACAGTCCGGTCAAGTTTACCACGGGGTTTGTTTATATGGGACCACGGCTAGGGGCGGGGCTAGCGCGGACACAAACATCTCAATCTGTAACAGGTGGGAGCGGAATCCGGTCCTAGATGTTACAGATCGAGACAAACGGAGGACCCGCCAGACTAACGTCTCAATCTGTAACATCTGGAACCCGAATCCTCGTCTAACTGTTACAGATCGAGACGAACGGTTGCCGTAGTTGTCGGCAGACGAGGTTGTCGACATTACCGGGTCTCCCCTCGCCTGCCGTTGGCGGATACAGCGGGGCTGTTCGCCGCATTGCCGCTGCACTGGGGGTGTGCAGACCGTAGGATAGTCCTATTGACATCCTGTCAACTCGTCTGGGAGGCACCGCGGCAGAAACGTTTGATATCGCGATTGTGGGCGCGGGCATCACCGGGTGCGCCATCGCGCGGCAGCTCGCGCGCTATGACTTGTCCATTTGCGTGGTCGAGGCGGGCAACGACATCGCACTGGGAGCGTCGAAAGCCAACGGCGGCCTGGTGCACGCAGGCTACGATCCGGCTCCGGGCACGGTAAAGGCGCAGGTCAACGCCCGCGGTTGCGAGCTATATAGCACGTGGGCCCAGGAGCTGGGCTTTCTGTTCCACCGCACCGGGTCGATGGTGCTGGGCTTTAACGACGAGGACCGTGCGCACTTGGAGCAGCTGCGCCAGAACGGCCTGGCCAACGGCGTGCCCGAGCTGTCGATTATTGGTCCCGAGCGCATCCGCGAGCTGGAGCCTCGCGCCAGTGCCGACGCCACGTGCGCGCTGTGGTGCCCCTCGACCGGGTTTGTCGACCCATTTGAAGTGGCTATCGCCGCGTTGGAGAACGCCCTGGCCAACGTGGTAACGTTTATGCGGTCCGCGCCGGTGGAGGCGATTGAGGTTGCTGACGGCGAGGACGATAATGCTGCGCGCTTTACGCTAGTGACGCCTGCTAGCAACGTGCGCTGCCGCTACCTGATCAACGCCGCGGGCAACGGCGCCGCTGACATCTCGCATATGGCGGGCGCCGAGGAGTTCCAGATGGTCTGGCGCCAGGGCAACATCGTAGTGCTGGACAAGGAGCCACGCACGCTCATGCCGCTCTACCCCGTGCCGACGCCGATATCGAAGGGCGTTATCGTGACGGGCACCGTGCACGGCAACACCGTGATTACCGCCACGGCCGCCGTGCGCGAGCCGGGCGACACGCAGACCTATGCGAGCGATGTGAATGCGCTGCTGACCGGCGCGCGCAAGCTGGTGCCCGATCTGGATACGCGCCGCGTGGTGCGCGCATTTGCCGGCGGGCGTCCGGTCATTCAGGGAACGAACGACTTCTTTATTGGACAGTCGGCCGTGATGCCGGGGCTTTTCCAGGCGGCGGGCATTCAGTCGCCGGGTGTGGCGAGCGCGCCGGCCATTGCCGAGCGTATGGAGCTTGTGATGCGTGATGCGGGCGTGGAGCTGCACGAGCGGGCAGACTGGAACCCAATTCGCCGCGCGCCGGACGACTTTGACCGCGCACCGTTGGCGCGCAAGGAGGAGCTAATCGAGTCCGATTCCGCGTGGGGACAGATTGTCTGCCGCTGCGAGACGGTGCCCGAAGCCGAGATCGTGGCCGCGATCCGACGCCGCCCGGGCGCGGTTTCGGTCGAGGGCGTCAAGCGCCGCTGTCGTGCCGGCATGGGTCGGTGCCAGAGTGGTTTTTGCCAGAGCCGCGTGGTTGCGATCCTTGCCCGCGAGCTGGGCTGCGACCCCAGCGAGGTGCTGTTGGAGGATACCGGATCTTGGTTGGTTGAGGGACCGCTAAAGGGGGTGCGCTAGGATGGCGACGTTTGATATGCGCGACGGACGCGCGGAGGCCGGAGCTGTAGCGTCGGTGTCGACGCAGGCCTTCGACGTGGTCGTTATCGGCGGCGGACCCGCCGGCATGGCGGCCGCGCTGGCCGCGCATAAGGCAGGCGCACGCGTGGCCATCGTGGAGCGCGAGCAGCACCT
>UREZ01000149.1 GCA_900547025.1 uncultured Collinsella sp. | reverse complement strand
GCCTTCTGCTCCGGAGGCAGACGCTCTAATCCCCTGAGCTAATAGGGCCAACGTTTGGCATTATACCCAAGTGCACCACGGGCTATCAAAATAAAAGAAAAAGCTTTGCAATTCCGGGGAAGACGCGGCGCAACGGCTCACTTTAGAAGGCAAAAGCGAATCAGATAGTATAAACTCTCATGCACCATATATACACGGCTCGCGATGCGGGCCGTTTTTGCAAGGGTTATCCATCGAGGTGAGAGGCACACCATGATTGCAATTTTAAAGCAGAGCGCCAGCGACGAGGCCGTCAGCCATATCGTCAGCTGGATTGAGAAAAAGGGCCTGAAGACCGACGTCTCGCGCGGCGAGAACGAGACGATCATCGGCCTGGTGGGCGATACGACCAAGATCGACCCATTCCTGCTCGAGTCCATGGACGTCGTCGAGCGCGTGCAGCGCGTCTCCGAGCCGTTCAAGCGCGCCAACCGCAAGTTCCACCCCGAGGACTCCGTCATCGACTGCGGCCACGGCGTCAAGATCGGCGGCGACCAGTTCCAGGTCATCGCCGGCCCGTGCTCCGTCGAGGGCGAGAACCTCATCCGCATCGCCCGCCGCGTGAAGGCAGCCGGCGCCACGATGCTGCGCGGCGGCGCCTACAAGCCCCGCACTTCCCCGTACGCCTACCAGGGCATGGGCCCCGCCGGTCTGGACCTGCTGTGCGAGGCATCCGCCGAGCTCGACATGCCGATCGTCACCGAGATCATGGACCCGCGCGACGTGCAGGTCTTCCTCGACAAGAAGATTGACGTCATGCAGATTGGCGCTCGCAACGCCCAGAATTTCCCCCTGCTCAAGGAGGTCGGCAAGACGCAGACCCCGGTTCTGCTCAAGCGCGGCATGTCCGGCACCGTCGACGAGCTGCTCATGGCTGCCGAGTACATCATGAGCGAGGGCAACGACAACGTCATCCTGTGTGAGCGCGGTATCCGCACCTTCGAGACCCGCACCCGCAACACCTTCGACCTCAACGCCGTGCCGGTGCTCCACCACCTGTCGCACCTGCCCGTCGTTGCCGACCCCAGCCACGCCACCGGCTACACCCGCTACGTTGAGCCTATGGCGCTCGCGGCGACCGCCTGCGGCGCCAACGGTCTGGAGATCGAGGTCCACGACGACCCGAGCCATGCTTGGTCCGACGGCGCTCAGGCCCTCACCCCCGACCAGTTCGACGACACCATGCGCCGCATCCGCGCCATCCGCGAGGTCGTCTGCCAAGAGACCGTTCAGGAGTAGCCCATGGGCACGGTGAGAAACGCACGCGTTAACCAGGGTGGCCCCAAGTGCGCCGGCATCGTGGGCCTGGGCCTCATCGGCGGCAGTTTTGCCCGCGGCTATGCGCAGGCGGGCGTCCGTGTGCTGGCCTGGGACCCCGATGACGACGTCATGACGGCCGCCAGCATGGGCACCGTTGCCGGCGAGCTCAACGACGAGACGCTCGGCGAGTGCGACATCATCGTCCTGGCATGCTACCCCGAGGCCTGCATCGAGTGGCTCGAGGCGCACGCCCAGGCACTCGCCGACGCCACCGACACCGAGGCCATCATGGGCCCCGTGGTGATCGACACCGTAGGCGTCAAGGGCATCGTGTGCGAGCGCGCCTTTGAGCTTGCCCGCGAGCACGGTTTTTACTTTGTGGGCGCGCACCCCATGGCGGGCACGCAGTTCTCGGGCTACGCGCATTCCCGCGCCGACCTGTTCCAGGACGCACCGCTCGTGCTTGTACCGCCCGCAGTGGACGACGCACTCAAGCTGGAGCTTTTGGGCCAGGTGCGCGAGATGGTACGTCCCCTGGGCTTTGGCAAGTTCAGCGTAACGAGCGCCGCCGAGCACGACCGCGTCATCGCCTTTACGAGCCAGCTCGCGCACGTCGTCTCCAACGCCTATGTTAAGAGCCCGACCGCTCAGGTCCACCACGGCTTTTCGGCCGGCAGCTACCGCGACCTCACCCGCGTGGCACACCTCAATCCTCAGATGTGGTCCGAGCTCATGATCGACGACGCCGATGCGCTCGCCTTCGAGATCGACCATCTGATCGAATCGCTTGGCGCCTACAGCCGCGCCCTTAAGGACCGCGACCAGCGCTATCTGGAGAATCTCCTTGCCGAGGGCGACCGCATTAAGCGCGCGCTCGACGACGAGGCCTCCCACTAGACCACCCATCACGCCAGGTCGAAAGGACCGAAGCTTATGGCGATTACTATCGATATCGACACCGCACGCCCCTACCAGGTGCATGTGGGCACGTTTTTGCTGGAGCAGGCAGGTCCGCTCGTCCGCACCACCGCCGGCGGCACCCGCGCCGTCATCGTGACGGACACCAACGTGGGCCCGCTCTATCAGATGCCCGTTAAGCAGAGCCTGGAGGCGTCAGGCTACGAGGTGAGCATCTGCACCTTCGAAGCCGGCGAGGCCCATAAGCGCGCCGAAACCTATGTTGCCATTTTGGAGTTTGTGGCCGAGCACGAGCTTTCGCGCTCCGACGTGATCGTGGCACTCGGCGGCGGTGTCGTGGGCGACGTGGCGGGCTTTGTGGCCGCCACCTACATGCGCGGCTGCAAGTTTGTGCAGA
>UREZ01000148.1 GCA_900547025.1 uncultured Collinsella sp. | reverse complement strand
CTGTAGAGCAGCAAACATAACCAAGCCCCACCGGGCAACCGGACGAGCTAGTTTACTTGGCGGCGCCGGGGATGCCGTGGGAGGTTTTGGCGGTTTTGGCTCCGTTTACGATGGCGGTCTGTAGGGCCCTTACGGCGAGTATGCCCAGCAGGTCTAGGGGTACGGCGGCGCTTGCCTGGGTGTCTAGTTTGCCACTGGCGAGGGTGTAGATGGTGTCGCCGTCGTTGGTGGTGTGCGTGGGGCGGATGGCGTGTGCGTAGGCGTCTGCGGCCATTTGGGAGACCTTGGTGGCCTGGGCCTTGGTGAGCTCTACGTTGGTGACGATGCAGCTGATGGTAGTGTTAGTGCGGTCGAGCGGCATTTGCATGGAGCCGGCAGCGGCAAAGGCTGCGAGCTCCATGTCGATGATCTGGTCGCTATCGGCTGCGGCGCGCATGCCGGCGACCCACTCACCGGTGAAGGGGTCAACGATATTTCCGCAGGCGTTAACCGAGACCACGGCACCCACCTTGACGGGGCCGAGCGCCACGGCGGCGGCGCCAAGGCCTGCTTTCATGCAGGTGGCAGGTCCCATGAGCTTGCCCACCGTGGCGCCGGTGCCGGCTCCAACGTTGCCCTGCTCAAGCGTGGTGGGGGTGTTATCGAGCGCCTCGCGCACGGCGGCGATGCCGGCATCGATGTCGGGACGCACGGTGGGGTCGCCATAGGCGAGGTCGAAGATGCAGCTGGAGCATACGATGGGTACCTGCGTGGGGCCGACGGGCAGGCCGATGCCGCGGCTCTCGAGCTCGCGGGCGACGCCGCTTGCGGCCTCAAGGCCAAAGGCCGATCCACCCGAGAGGCAGACGGCGTGGACCTTGTCGACGGTGTTCTCGGGGCGCAGCAGGTCGGTCTCGCGTGATGCTGGGGCACCGCCACGAACGTCAACGCCGCCGGTGGCGCCTTCGGCGGCCACGATTACGGTGCAACCGGTACCGGCCTCCTCGTCCGTATAGTTGCCAAAGCAAAAGCCATCGACATCGCAAACGTCAATGGCTTCAAGCAGTGTGTCCATGTTTTCTCCTATCGGTTTTCCGCCGGGCCTTATGCCCGGTCGGGATCCGTACGGTACGGCAAAATTGTAGGCGCTGGGGGATACCCAGCGCCAGATGCAATTACGAGAGTTTTTGAATCGCGCGTGCGACGCGTGCGATGGGCAGGCCCACCACGTTGTAGAAGTCGCCCGAAATATCGTGCACGAGCATGCGTCCGCCGACACCCTGAATACCGTAGGCGCCGGCCTTATCCATGGGCTCGCCCGAGGAGACGTAGTGTTCGATCTGCTCGTCAGTGAGCTCATAGAACGTCACGTCGGTCACATCGACAAAGGATAGGCTCTCGGCGGCATGCGGGGCGGCAGTGTCGCCGGCCTTAACGATGCAGACGCCGGTCGCGACCTGGTGCGTGCGGCCCGAAAGCTCACGGAGCATAGTGCAGGCCTCGTCCTCGTTTGCCGGCTTGCCCAAAATCTTGCCATCGAAGGTGACGATCGTGTCGGCCGCGACGGTCAGCTCGGTGGGCTCGGCATGCTCGGCAGCGACAGCAGCGGCTTTGGCCCGTGCCAATCGCTCGACAAGCGTGAGCGGCGCCTCGTCGTCAAACGGCGTTTCATCGATATCGGCAGGGATGATGCGGATGTCATAGCCCGCCTCGCGCATCAGCTCGATGCGGCGCGGCGATTGCGAAGCCAAAATCATAGCTGGATGCCCTCTGCGACCTTCTCGACAGCCTTATCGCCGGCGAGGGTGCGAAGCAGCTCAAGCGCAAAGGGGAGCGACTGGGCCATGCCACTGGCGGTGATGATGTTGCCGTCCTGCGTGACCTTCTCGCCGGTATAGGCTCCCTCGGGGAAGCTCTTCTCAAAGCCGGGGAAGCACGTGGCGTGGCGCCCCTCGAGCAGGTCGAGCTCGCCCAAGATAAACGGGGCGGCGCAGATGGCGGCAACGTGCTTGGTCGCGGCGAACTCGCAGACCACATCGCAGACGCGCTGATCGGCGCGCAGATTGGTGGCGCCGGGCAGACCGCCGGGCAGCACAACGCAGTCGTACTCGTCAAAGTTGATCTCATCAAAGAGCGCATCACAGGTCACGGGGATCTGCAGCGAGCTGACGACCTCACGCGTGGGCATGATAGAGACGAGCGTGGCACGCACGCCGCCGCGACGCATGACATCGACCATGGTCAAGCATTCAATAGTTTCAAAGCCATCGGCGGCGAGAACGGCAACGCTGGGCATGAGGATTCCTTTCGTAAGGCGGCATACAATTAGCCGTCTTATACCCCGAAGGTGCCCGCTTGCCACGCTCAATCGCCGAATGATTTTTATGGGCAATGATAGGGCGCTAGTTGCGCTTGAGGTGGACGACGGTTTCGCAGTGGAAGGTTTGCGGGAACAGGTCGACTGGCGTGATCTTGACGGGGGAGAAGGTGCCCTCCTCGACAAAGCGTTTGAGATCGCGCGCCAGGGTGGCCGGGTCGCAGCTCACGTAGGCGACATCGCGGGCGCTTGTGCTGGCGATGAGGTCGACGGCCTCGGGTGCCAAGCCCGCGCGCGGCGGGTCGACCACTAAAACGTCGGCATCCTGATCGGGGAACTCGCGCACGGCGTCGCCGCCAATGACGTCGACGTTATCAAGCTTGTTGATTTCCAGGTTACGGCGTAGATCGCGCACGGCGGGGCCGTAGGCCTCG
>UREZ01000147.1 GCA_900547025.1 uncultured Collinsella sp. | reverse complement strand
CCGTGCGTAGTGCACAGCGGGGGTTCTTTCATGTCCGAGGACGCGCCGGGAGGGAAGGCCGCCCTCGGGCCGGACAGCTAAGACAGCTTACGCGACGGTGTAAACCCAGTTGTGCTTGTCCTCGACAGCACCGGACTGGATGCCAGTCAGGGTCTCGCGGAGCTTCTTCATCACAGGGCCGATCTCGGTGTAGCCAGCCGGGAAGGTCACGGTCTCGTCGGCGCCGTAAACCTTGTTGTCAATCTCGCCAACCGGAGAGATGACGGCAGCGGTGCCGCACAGGCCGCACTCCACAAAGGTACCGGCCTTGACCTCGGCCCACTCGACGGGACGCTGGTCAACGGTCATGCCCAGGTCCTGAGCAACCTGAACGAGCGAACGACGGGTGATAGAGGGCAGGATGGAGTCGGTGTGCGACTGCGGAACGACGAGCGTGCCATCCTCTTTCACGAACAGGACATTGGCGCCACCGGTCTCCTCGACATAGGTGCGGGACTCGGAGTCGAGATACAGGTTCTCGGCATAGCCCTCGCGATGGGCCTCCATCGTGGGCTTAAGGGACATGGCGTAGTTCAGGCCGGCCTTGATGTTGCCGGTGCCGTGCGGTGCGGCACGGTCATACTCGGAAACGCGCAGCTTGACGGGCTTGAGGCCACCCTTAAAGTACGGACCGACCGGGGTCACGAGGATGCGGAACGTGTACTCAGGAGCGGGAGCCACGCCGATCACGTCACCGGAACCGATCATAAACGGACGCACGTACAGGGTCGCGCCGGAGCCGAAGGGCGGAACCCAGGCGGTGTTGGCAGAGACGACCTGCTTGACGGCCTCAACGAACTTGTCCTTGGGGAACGGTGGCATCTCGAGACGCTGGGCAGAGTTGTACATACGCTCGGCGTTCATGTCGGGACGGAAGCAGACGATGCTGCCGTCCTCGGCGGTGTAGGCCTTCAGGCCCTCAAAGACCTCCTGACAGTAATGGAAGATGCCGCCGCACTCGGAGACATGCAGGGTGTGGTCGGTGGTCAGGCCGCCCTCGTCCCACTCGCCATCCTTCCAATGAGCCTCGTAGCTGTAATCGGTCTTCATGTAGCCAAAGCCGAGGCTACCCCAATCGATATCCTTCTTCTCGACAGTCATATGTCGCTCCTTACATACACAGTTGCATACTCGCGAACCCGCACGCAAGGACCGAGGCCGACCGCGTCGCAACGTCGCACGCCCGGAGCGTAGAGCCGGACGGGACACGCGAGCAGCATCAAAGCCGATGGCACGTCGATTCGCATGCACGAGATTGTACTCCGCACGCGCGTCGGATAAAACGTTTTTCTTTAACTAACTAAAGTATTTTCATTTGACCGAAGCAAAAAGGCCCGCCACCATAAGCGGTGACGGGCCTCAACTGCACGGTTTGCGCGCTGACTCGAGCTACGCGTTCTTTTTGCCAAGCTTAGCCTTAACCAGACCGACCACGGTCGGGATGATCGACACGGCAACGATGCCGACGATTAGCAGCTCAAAGTGCTCCTGCACAAAGGGGATGCCGCCAAAGAAGTAGCCCAGCAGTGTAAAGAGCGTCGACCAGGTAATGCCGCCCAGCACGTTAAAGATGACAAAATTGCGCCAGTGCATGCCGCCCATGCCGGCGATAAAGGGCACAAAGGTGCGGATAAACGGGAAGAAGCGACCCAGGAAGATGGCCAGGTGACCCCACTTGTCCAAGAAATCCTCGGACTTTTTGATGCGCTCGGGCGTCATAGCCTTGACCTTGCCCGAAGCGATAATCTTTTTGCCAAAGAAGTGACCGATCATAAAGTTGCACTGGTCGCCCAGGATGGCAGCCGCCCATGCGACGGCCAGCAGGGCCACGATGTTAAAGCCGCCATTGTGGGCAAAGAAGCCCGAAGCAAACAGCAGTGAATCGCCGGGGAGGAACGGGAAGAACACCACGCCCGTCTCGATAAAGATGATCAGGAACACGCAGCCGTAGGCCATAAGCGGGCCGGCGGCGATCCAGCTGGCGATCGCGGTGCGCGGATCCCTAAGCAGCTCGGCGATAAAATTAATGAAACCCATGAAGTAAACCTCTCAGTTGTGGGCGCGGATACGTCCAAGTTGACCAGTATACGGTTGCGGTGCCCCCTCGTGCGCAACCCCACAAAAGCATGACTCCATTACCAGCAAGTTTGCATAACTCATAACTAACACTTGTCGTGCAAAGCCGCCAAGATTGTTCTTCCTAATCCCTAGCGAATCGCTATACTTTATTGAATCGCATTGCCATGGCGCTAAGGGAGGGCGGCCGGTGAGCTTTATCAATACCATTCGCGAGGACATCAAGACCGTCCAAGCGCAGGACCCCGCCGCGCAAAACGGTCTGGTCATCTTCCTTTCCTATCCTGGCCTGCACGCCAAGTGGAACCACGTGCCCGAGCACTGGCTCTGGGAGCACGGTCATCGCTCGCTCGCCCGCGTGCTCTCGCAAATCACCCGTCACATCACCGGCGTCGAGATTCATCCCGCCGCACAGATCGGCAAACATTTCTTTATCGACCACGCCATGGGCGTCGTCATCGGCGAGACCGCCATTGTGGGTGACAACTGCGTGCTCTACCAGGGCGTCACGCTCGGCGGTACCGGCAACGAGACCGGCAAGCGCCACCCCACCCTAGGCAACAACGTCACCGTGGGCACGGGCGCCAAGGTGCTCGGCAACATCCGCATCGGCAACAACGTCAAAATCG
>UREZ01000146.1 GCA_900547025.1 uncultured Collinsella sp. | reverse complement strand
CTCAACGCGACCCTGCGAAGCCGTGAGCGAGGAGGGAAGGTAGTCCGGCCCTCCCGGCCCAGCTCACGCCAGCGCCAAGCGCTAGTAGTTCACCACCTGCTCCTCAAAGTACGCCTTCGGGTGGTTACACACCGGGCACACCTCAGGCGCCTCGGCACCAACGTGCAGGTGCCCGCAGTTCAGGCACTTCCACACCTTCACGCCCTCACGCTCAAACACCTCGCCCGACTCGATGCGCTCGACGAGTTTGTTGTAGCGCTCCTCGTGGGCCTTCTCGACGGCGGCGACGCCACGGAACTTCTCGGCGATCTCGACAAAGCCCTCCTCCTCGGCGGTCTTGGCGAACTCGTCGTACATCGTGGTCCACTCGTAGTTCTCGCCCGCAGCGGCGTCGCGCAGGTTGTCCAGAGTGCCCGGAACGGCGCCGTCGTGCAGATACTTAAACCACAGCTTGGCGTGCTCGGACTCGTTGCCCGCCGTCTCGGCAAAAATATTCGAGATCTGAACGTAGCCGTCCTTTTTGGCCTTGGATGCATAGTAGCGATACTTGGTGTGTGCCTGGGACTCACCGGCAAAAGCGGTCTCGAGGTTCTTCTTGGTTTGGGAATTCTCAAAATCCATAGGTGTACTTCCCTTCAACGCATGCCGCCCACAGACTTTGAGCGGCCTTGCTTTAAGGATGCCCTCATGCCGAGAATTTAAACCTTACAATCCCGTTCTTCAGATTCGAGTGAGCTACACACTCAGCCAACGATCGCCCTCGGAGCCGCAAAAGCCCTCGCGCTCCAGATCGGCAAGAATGCTTGCGACCAGCTCGCGCTCGACCGGCTCTCGGCCGGCTGCCGTCTCCATCTCGTTAACGCCTGCAACGGCTTCATCGAGCGTAATACCTGCCGGTTGTCCATCGCGCGCCGCCAGCAGCATGCGCACAATGTGGGCGCGCTTTTGGCGACGCGAGCCCTCAAACTTGGACTGACGACTATAGCCCGCCGACCGCCTGGACGGATTGGGCAGCGTCTTTTTAAGATACGCGCCGTAATCCAGCAACGCGTAATACCATGCGCGCGGCGTGTCGGCATCGTCTTGAGGCACGGCAAAGGGCGCAATCTCATCCGCCGCCGCACCAGGGGCCGCCGGACAGGCGGCTTGAATCAGCGGCACCAGCTCGCGATCGGGAACGGCCGGCACAACGGGAAAGAAATGATGCAAAAAGACCGTGCGCACATTGGTCTCTAGATACACGCCTGGAAGATCAAACGCAAACGAACGGATGCCCTGCGCCGTTGCCGGGCCAATGCCGGGCAGAGCGACCAAGTCACGCGTCTCACGCGGAAACTCCCCGTCCCAGTCCTCTACAACGCGCTGAGCGGCCCCATGAAGCGCCAGAGCGCGTCGGTTGTAGCCCATGCCCTGCCAAGCGTCCAAAACATCGGAAGGCGCGGCCTGGGCAAGCGCCTGCACAGTCGGAAAACGATCGAGCCACACCGGCATGCGCGCCTCCACACGCGGCACCTGCGTTTGCTGCAGCATGACCTCAGAAAGCCAAATGATGTACGGATCGCGTGTGCGGCGCCACGGAAGGTCGCGATAACGCAGGACCCCTTCCGAACGAATCATCGAACGAAAGGGGTCCTGAATCATGGCTATGCTCCTTATGCGGCGCTATTCCTCCCGGTAAGCGCACGCGCAGGTGGCGTACTCGGGAAACGCTTCGCGGTCGGCGAACTTGGGATCGACGGCCGGGAACTGGCGGTGAGCGACGATGTCGCCGAGCGAAACGGAATCGAGGTAGTCGCGCATCAACGCCTGGGCTCCGGCCCACAGGGGATGATAGCAGCACGCGCCCATGCGCGCACAGTCACCATCGGGCGCGGTGCAATCGTTCATAACCATAGGACCCTGAACGGCCTCGACGACCTGGCGGATAGTGACGTCGTCCGGACTGACCTTGAGACGCATGCCACCGTGGACGCCACGCAGGCTCTCCACAATACCGGCCTGGACCAAACCGTGCTGAATCGAGCGGGCAAACGAATACGGGACATTGACCTCTTCGGCAGCGGTGCGAACAGAAAGCAAACGCTCCGGATCCTCGGCAAGCATCGCCAGCATGCGAAGGGCGTAATCAGTCTTCCTCGATATGTCCATTTTTCCCCTTTCAAGGAATACGAACAGCTCGAACGAGCTCCGGGGCCGAGCTTGTGTCGAGACGCTAAATGACCGCCAGGACATCCAAATGGTAAATCGGATATCCACTGAGTGCCGCGCTTGGAGCGAAATGCATCAGATGCGGCGCACAGTGCAATTTAGTATAACCTAACCCCCTGTCTCGTAGAACAGGTGTTGCGCAACAAAGCTGTTGTTCAGACAGATATACTTATTAGATTTTACTTGCGTTCCCGAAGGCGCGGGGATTCTGGGCGAAGATGCACCAGGGCGATCGTTCTATCGAAACAAAGTGCATCAAACGCAAAAAGCCACGTCCGAAGACGTGGCTTTAATTGCGTTGGCGGGAAGTACGGGGCTCGAACCCGCGACCTCCGACGTGACAGGCCGGCGCTCTAACCAAACTGAGCTAACTCCCCAGGCAGACGTTCGCGTTTGTTTCCGCTCGCGTGCGCTGCGGGAATTAGTATACACAGAAGTCTGTCTGGCGCGCAACAACTTTTTTGAAAAAATTTTTCAGGGCCATCCGGGAGGGTCTCCGGGGCTGAGGGCGGGGGTTAAGTTTGCTGCTCTACAGTCCTGCGCAAGACGGAAAGCACATTAAGTGCTTTC
>UREZ01000145.1 GCA_900547025.1 uncultured Collinsella sp. | reverse complement strand
AGCCAATCAGGCCCAGACCCATGCGCACGCGACCGGGGCGATGGCGCTCGATGGCCTTGGTCTTGCCAGCGGGCTTCTCGCGACGGGCGCTCGTCTCGGACGAGGGCTTGGCGACCTGCGGCTCGGGCTGAGGCTCAGGTGCAGGCTCGGGCTCAATGACGGTCGCCTGGACCTGCTGGACCACGGGCGCCGCCGGCTGCGTCTCGGCGGCGGGGGCGGCGGGCTCCGTCTCAACGACGGGCTCGGGTGCGGCCTCGACGGCCTCTGGCTCCTCGGCAGGCTCGGGTTCTGCCACCGGGGGAGCGACGGCAGCTTCCGGCTCGGTAGCAGGCTCGACTGCTGCTTCGTGCTCAAGCTCGCTGTGAATAGCCTCCTCGGTCACACGTTCCTTCTCCTGTGCGCGCTGTTGCGCGGCGGCCTCGGCGTTGCGATAGGCACGCTCCAGCAGAGCTTCCTGCGAGTTGAAGGGTTTTTCACCCTCTGCACGCTCCACGGGGACCCAGGTGCCGTCGCTCGTGAGGCTGCGGGCCTTCACGTTGTCCCGCAGCTGCATGCCCATGTACTCGTGCACTAGGGCGCGGCAGGTGGGGTCGAGCACGGGGAAGGCGATCTCCACGCGGTGCTCGGTGTTGCGCGTCATCATATCGGCTGAGCTCAGGTAAATCATGTCCGAGTCCACGCCGAAAGCATAGACGCGCGCGTGCTCCAAAAAGCGTCCGACGATGGAGCGGACATGCACGTTCTCGGTCTTGCCCGGAACACCGGGCTTGAGGCACGAGATGCCGCGGATGATCATGTCTACGCGCACGCCGGCACACGATGCCTCGGCGATCTTGTCGATAACCTCGCGGTCGGTCAGTGAGTTGAGCTTAAAGAACACGCGGGCGGGCTCGCCGGCAAGGGCGCGCTGGATCTCGCGGTCAAGCCCGCGCATGATGAGCGGTTTCAGTCCGACGGGCGCCACACCCAGGAAGCGGTAGTCGCCGCGCAGGTTGCCCAGCGACAGATTGCGGAAGAACAGGTTGGCGTCTTCACCGATGCCGGGATGGGCTGTCATGAGCATAAAGTCGCTGTAGAGTTTGGCCGTCTTCTCGTTAAAGTTGCCGGTGCCCAAAAGCGTGAGGCGGGTGAGCGCCATGCCCTCGCGATAGGTGAGCTGGCAGATCTTGGAGTGGCACTTAAAGCCTTCGGAGCCGTAGATGACGGTGCAGCCTGCCTCTTCCAGACGCTCGGCCCACTCGATGTTGTTCTGCTCGTCAAAGCGCGCGCGGAGCTCCATGAGCACCGTGACCTCTTTGCCGTTTTCGGCGGCATCGATCAGCGACTCGCATAGGCGGCTCTGCTTGGCCACGCGGTAGAGCGTGATGCGCAACGAGATGCACTCGGGATCGTAGGCTGCCTCGTGTACCAGATCCAGGAACGGATTCATGGCCTCGTAAGGGTAGAAGAGCAGCTTGTCGTGCTGCAGCACCTGCTCGCGGATGGAGCGGGTCATGTCGATGGTGGGGTTGGGCTGTGGCTTAAACGGCGTAAAGAGGAGCTCGTTGCGCAGGTGCTCGGGAATCTTGCCCTCAATGCCAAAGACGTAGCCCAGGTTGAGCGGGATATCGCAGGTAAAGACAGAGCGGCGCGAAAGCTCGAGCGCCTTGCGGATAGTCTTGAGCGTCGCCTTCTCGAGCGACCCCGAGACCGCGAGCACTACCGGCTGCAGGCGCAGGCGCTTCTTGAGAATGCGCTTCATGTGCTGGCGGTAGTCCTCTTCCTCTTCGATGCCCTCGCCGTCCGGATCGATGTCGGCGTTGCGGGTGACGCGGATCAGCGCACGATCCAGCGGCTTATAGGAGCCAAAGCAGCTGTCCAGGCAGGCGAGGATGACGTCCTCGAGCAAGATGTAGGAGTAGGTGCCGGTGGGCGAGGGGATCTCGACCACGCGGTTCATCGAGGCGGGAATCTCGATAAGGCCCAGCAGGCTCTCCTCGTCGGTGGCGCCGTCCAGACCACAGGCCAGATAGAGCGCGCCGTTGCGCAGGTTGGGGAAGGGGTGGCGAGGATCGATGACCAGCGGCGAGATGACCGGCGACACGTAGGCCTGGAAGTAGCGGGTTACAAAGGTGCGCTCCTCGGGCGTAAGCGAATCGATGTGGGCGCGGTGAACGCCCAAGGTGTCGAGCTTGCCCTCGATGCTCTTAAAGATGGACTCCCAACGGGTAAGGAGCCCGGGCATTTCGGCCATGACAGCATCGACCTGTTCGGAGGCGGTCATATTGCTCTTGTTGTCGACAGGCTGTTTTTTGAGCTCTGCCAGATCGGACAGGCCGCCCACGCGCACCATAAGGAACTCGTCGAGGTTGGACTCGAAGATCGAGACGAACTTTAGTCGCTCGAATAACGGAACGGTTTCGTCGAAGGCTTCGTCGAGCACGCGGTTGTCAAAGCGTAGCCAGCTGAGCTCTCGGTTTTGCGTGTACGAGAAGTCGCGCGGCGGTTTGCGCAGCTTTGCGGCGGCTTGCTTCTTTTCGATTTTGCTCGGCATATGCATCTGTCCGTTCAGTCCCCACAAGGGACGGTAGCCTAACACTAATCACTATTGTCTCAATTTAGTCGACCTGTGGCACGGACGCATCGCGCGAACGGTATCTTTACCTACTTCTTACGCTGCCAAGGCATGCAACTAACTGCCCAACTCGTTTAGAAACAATCTATATCCATACTCAATTGGTGAGGATGTATGAATAAGAATGATTGAGAGCTGAATATAATCGAATCCAAATTGAATCATGAACAAACGACATATATATGCAGAAAACCGTTTTAGCTATGCAATTCCTAAACATGAAAATATTTGTGCAATCTAGCTTAATTCCTTAGAAAAAAGAACATTTACCTTTGAAAACCTGCTTTAGAGAACCGAAGTGCATCATGGGGGAATCATATGAGATATACCGTTCATCGCACTTTGCTGACCGTTCGGGGGCGAGGTGGAATTGCAAGTGGTTTTTGGATATAACTAGAGCTGTCAGCAAGCAGCGTCCCATACGGAGGG
>UREZ01000144.1 GCA_900547025.1 uncultured Collinsella sp. | reverse complement strand
CGGGTGGTTTCTGATGCGGCGCGCTGCGCGCCCCGCACAGGCTAAAGCCTCTAATAAAAAAAACCGCCCCGTATGGAGCGGTTTTGCCCTTTATATATCGAGCGCCTCGGCCATCGCTGCCGTAGTGATTGCCGTGGTTCCACAGCAACTGCCCACCATTGCGGCACCGGCATGTCTCCATTCGATGCATGCGCGCGCGAAAGCTTCGGGGTTCTCGTGCCATACGGGGCCATCCTGAGTCTGGACCGGATCGCCCACGTTGGGACGCACCGTGACGGGAGTAGTCGCCGATGCGACCATCCTCGGCACCGCCGCGTTCGCGGCCGCAAGCGAACAGCAATTAACACCAACCGAGTTTGCGCCGTGTTTTTCGGCGTACAAAACAGCTGCCTCGATGTTGAGGCCATCGCCCAACAGGTCACCTTTATCGTCAACGACAAAACTCACCAGAACAGGCATGCCGTCGGCGGCATCTCGGGCGCCGGCAAGCATGGGCTGCAAATTACGGATAGACGTCACCGTCTCGATCAGCAAACCGTCAACACCAGCATTGAGCAAGGCGTGCGCCTGTTCGCGCGCAATGCCTCGGATTTCACGATACTCGGCAGAGTCCTCGGCAAACCACTCAATACCGATCGGGCCCATCGAGCCCAGCAGCAGCTGAGGGTGCGCCTGGCGGGCATCGTCGACGGCCCCGCGATTGACCTCCGCCACGGACGGCGCAATCTGGTCGCGCTTGAGGGCATAGCTCGATGCCTGAAAGGTGTTGGTAATGAGCACCTGTGCGCCGGCGGCGACATACAAGCGATGGATACGAGAAACGGTCTGCGGCTCTGCCAGATTCCAAAACGCCGGTGGAATGTCGGCGGCATCGTACTCACTCAACAAAACACTGCCCATGGGGCCCTGCGCCAACAAGGTCTCGCTCGACAAACGGCGCGTAAGTTCCTCGGCACCAAAGCGGTTGTAATAACTCGTATCCATATATGTGTTTCGCTATCCCTCGACGCTGATTCCCTGCTTTTCGAGATAGGCGAGCCAGCGGTTCATCGTGTCCTCGGAAAGCGCATGTTCCATCATGCACGCCTCGGAATCGGCCCGCTCAAAATCGACGCCGAGCTCCTGGACCAAAAACGTGCGGATAAGGCGATGACGGTACCAGATAGCCGTACCGACCTCGCGACCACGGTCGGTCAGGATGACCTTGCCGTAATGCGATTGCTCGACAAGCTCGGATGCCTTGAGCGCCGAAACCGCTTTATTGACCGATGCCTTGGAGACGCCAAGGCGCTGCGCGATGTCGACCGATCGCACGCCGTTGGTTTCCCCCTCTTCGCTTTCAATGCGAACCATGCACTCCAAGTAGTCTTCGTTCGCCACCGTCAGATGCAGTTCGCGCGAGCTATTTGTCGTATCCATGATCTTCCGTCCCTTCTGCATTCAATGGCTGATTCTACCCCATCCAAGCGTCGCGGTATGCCGTGGCATACCGTGCTAGAGTTCTTGTTGCACACGACGACCAAGATTGGAGCGGTCTTTATGGAAAACACCACCACGAACCCCGATGTCCTCGAGCGCTTTTTGCGCTACGTCCAGATCAACACGCAGTCCGAGGATGCAAACTGTGACCAGGTACCCTCGAGCGCCGTTCAGTTTGACCTTGCCAACGTGCTGGCCGAAGAGCTGCGCGAGCTTGGTGCGGAAGATGCCCACGTGACCGAGCACGCCTATGTCTGCGCGCATATCCCCGCAAGTGCGGGCGCTGAGGACAAGCCCGCCCTGGGCCTGGTCGCCCATCTCGACACCACCGAAGTTGCACCGGGCGCCGGCGTGAAGCCGCACATCGTACACTACGAAGGTGGCGACCTGGTCTGCGGCACGGTTGACGGTAAGCCCGTTGCCATGAGTACCGCCAAGCTCCCCGCCCTGAATGACCTCGCGGGTGAGGACCTGGTTTGCAGCGATGGCACCACGCTGCTGGGCGCGGATGACAAGGCAGGCGTCGCCGAGATCATGTCGCTTGTCGCGCGTATCGCTCAGGACCCTTCTCTGCCCCATCCCGCACTCGGCATTTGCTTCTGCCCTGACGAGGAGATCGGCCACGGAGCCGAGCTGTTGGATATCGATACCTTTGGCTGCAAGTACGCCTACACGATCGACGGCGGCCCCATCGGCGAGCTGGAGTGGGAGTGCTTTAACGCCGCCGAGGCGACCGTCCGCTTTGAGGGCCAGTCCATCCACCCGGGCGACGCTAAGGGCCGTATGGTCAACGCAGGCAATCTGTTCTGCGACTTCAACGCGTTGCTCCCCTACGTGCAGCGCCCGGAGTATACGGAAGGCTACGAGGGCTTTTATCACCTTGAGGGTGTATCTGCGACCGTCGATCACGCCACAGCGCGCTATATCATCCGCGACCATGACGCCGCCAAGTTCCAGCAGAAACTCGACCTTATTGATGCCGCCGCCTCGATGCTCAACCAGCGTCTGGGTGAGGAGCGCGTGACGGTCGAGACTAAGCAGCAGTATCGGAATATGGCCGAGATCGTTCGTGACTATCCCGAGCTTATTGATGTTGCCAAGGAAGCCTACCTTGCCTGCGGCGTTGAGCCCCAAGTGCTGCCGATTCGTGGCGGCACCGACGGCGCTCAGCTGTCGTTCCGCGGTCTGCCCTGCCCCAACCTTTCCACCGGCGGCTATTGCTACCACGGCGTCAACGAGTTCGTCCCGGTCAGTTCGCTCGTCAAGATGACCGACGTGCTCCAGGAGCTCGTCGCCCGCTTTGCATAAGCCTGGCTGCACAAGTCCAAAAGACGAATCGCCCCGTCCTCAACCAAGAACGGGGCGATTTTTTTGCTGCAATGAGAACAGGTTGACGCGCGCCAGCCTCTTGAAGCAAGGAGTGTCCCAAACTGCCGGCACAAAAGGAACGTCCCCAGGTGCCAAGTGGACTACCCAACTGCAAGTGACGACATCGCTGGTTGAATCAACGTCAGCGAGCGACGTCCAGAGCGAACAAGTTGGCATGAAAAAGGCAGGGCATTGACCTTCTGGTCA
>UREZ01000143.1 GCA_900547025.1 uncultured Collinsella sp. | reverse complement strand
TGCCGATCGTGGTGGCCGTGAACAAGATCGACAAGCCCGGCGCCAACCCCGACCGCGTGCGCCAGGAGCTCGTCGAGTACGGCGTCATCCCCGAGGACTGGGGCGGACAGAACATGTTCGTCAACGTTTCGGCGAAGAAGAAGCTGCACATCGACGACCTGCTCGAGACCGTCCTGCTCCAGGCCGACGTGCTCGAGCTCAAGGCCAACCCCGATACGTTCGCATCGGGTAACGTCCTCGAGGCTAAGCTCGACAAGGGCCGCGGCTCGGTTGCCACCGTTCTCGTGACCCGCGGCACCCTGCGCGTGGGCGACACGCTGGTCGCCGGCCTCACCTATGGCCGCGTCCGTGCCATGCTCGACCCCAAGGGCAACGCCGTCACCGAGGCCGGTCCTTCCGACGCCGTCGAGATCCTGGGCCTGCAGTCCGTCCCCAACGCCGGCGATGAGTTCCGCGTGTTCGAGGACGAGCGCGAGGCGCGTGCGCTGGCCGACGAGCGTTCGCTCAAGGCCCGTATCGAGGAGCAGAGCCGCGTGAAGCACGTGACGCTCGAGAATCTCTTCGAGACCATCGCCGACGCCGAGGTCAAGGAGCTCAACCTGATCATCAAGGCCGACGTCCAGGGCTCCATCGAGGCCCTTCAGGACTCGCTCGACAAGATGGATCAGTCCGAGGTGCGCATCAACACGATCCACTCCGCCGTTGGTGCCATCAACGAGACCGACGTCGTCCTGGCCGACGCCTCCAACGCCATCATCATCGGCTTTGGCGTCCGTCCCGACGGCAAGGCCCGCTCCGCTGCCGAGCGCGAGGGCGTCGAGATCCGTTGCTACGACGTCATCTACAAGTGCCTCGAGGACCTCGACGCTGCCCGCATCGGTATGCTCAAGCCCACCGAGGTCGAGGTCTCCACGGGTACTGCGACCGTTCTGGACACCTTCAAGGTGCCCAAGGTCGGTATCGCCGCCGGTGTCCGCGTCGAAGAGGGCGAGATCGCCGCGACCGATTCCGTACGCCTGGTGCGCGACGGCATCGTGGTCTTCAACGGCAAGATCGCCTCGATGCGCCACTACAAGGACGAGGCCAAGAGCCTCAAGAGCGGCTCCGAGGGCGGTATTGGCCTGGAGAACTTCCAGGACATCAAGCCTGGCGACACCATTGAGGGCTACCGCATCGACCAGGTTGCCCGTACCGAGTAGGGGGTAGCGCTATGAAGCAAACGCAGGCAACCCGCCGTCTGGGCGAGCAGCTTCGCGAGAAGCTCGGTTATATCCTGCTCTTTGAGGTTTCCGATCCGCGTCTCGACCTGGTCACCTTGACCGCGGTCGAGGTCGCGGTGGACCGTTCGTTCGCGCGCGTGTACGTGTCGTGCGACGCGAGCCGCTACGACGAGGTCATGGAGGCGCTCGCAAGCGCCAAGGGCCGTATTCGTAGCCTGTTGGCTCGCTCGCTCGATTGGCGTGTTACGCCCGAGCTCGATTTTCGCATCGATCGCTCGACCGATGAGGCCGAGCGCATCACGCGTGCGCTGGAAAACGTTCCCGCCACGCTTGCGATCGAAAAGGACGAGGACGGCTATCCGATAGCGGATGCCGCCCAGGAGGCAGCTTTAGATGACTAATTCCGCCGACCTCGCTTCGTGCGAGTCTGCAGATATTCAGCGACGCATCCTCGAGCTCATCGAGGGTGCGTCCTCCATTGCGATTTCGGGACACACTTCTCCCGACGGCGATGCTTTGGGCTCTGTATTGGGTCTGGGCCTTTCGCTCATGAAGTTTTTCCCCAACAAGGACATTGCGCTGCTGCTGGCAGACGATGACCCGGTTCCGCGCATCTACCGCTTTATGGAAGGCTCCGATCGCCTGGTGCCGGCATCTGCGTACACTGGCAACCCGGACCTGTTCATCTCGGTGGACGTACCGGTCGTCGAGCGTCTCAATAATTCCGCCGAGGTGCTTCGTCGCTCCAAGCATGTGGTGTGTTTCGACCACCATCCGGCGCGTGAGGAGTTTGCCGAGCTCAGTCTGAGGCGCGTTGAAGCTGCAGCCTGCGCCATGATCATCGACCGTTTCTTGGACAATTGTGGCATTGTCGCACGTGATGGCGTTGCGACCTGCCTGCTGTGTGGCTTGGTTACCGATACCGGCCGTTTTCAGTACCAAAACGCCGATGCCGCCGCGTTCCATGCGGCATCGCGTCTGGTTGCCCACGGTGCCGATCCGGCGCGTGTGGCACTCGAGGTATACCAGAGCATGCGCGTTGAGTTTTTGCACCTCAAGTCCATCGTTATGGGCCGCATCAAGACGGTGGCCCACGGGCGCGTTGCGTATAGCTACGCGTACCAGAGCGACCTTGAGGCTTGCGGTGTCACCTCGGATGAGTGCGACGGCCTGGTCGATGTGGTGCGCTCGGTGATGGGCGTCGAGGTCTGCCTGTTCCTGAAGGGCATTGAGGGCGATACCAAGGTGCGCGGCAACCTGCGCTCTAAGGGCGACCTCAACGTGTCCGAGATCGCTGCTGCCTTTGGCGGGGGTGGACATTCCGCTGCCGCCGGTTTCTCCAACAACGGAACGATTCTCGAGACGCTCACCGTGGCACTTCCCATGCTGGCCGAGCTGGTAGGGGAGGATCCCGCTTCGGTGACCGTCGAGCTTTAACTTTTTGGATGGTACATGGCTCGTCGTACGCCTTCTCAATTGAATATGCTGCTCGCTGTCGATAAGCCGGTGGGCTGCACGTCCCACGATGTGGTTTCGCAGTGCCGGCGCACCCTCCATGAGCGGCGCGTCGGCCATGCCGGCACGCTCGACCCCATGGCATCGGGTGTCATGGTAGTGGGCGTGGGCCAGGCAACCCGTCTACTGGGTATGCTCACGCTCGATACCAAAAGCTACGTCGCCGACATCTCGTTTGGCGCCGAGACCAATACCGATGATGCGGAGGGCGAGGCGGTCCGCACGGTGGCTGTTGCCAACGAGCTCCGCGATCCTGCCTATGCTCGTGAGCGCTTGGCCGCCATGCTGGGCCCGCAGATGCAGGTGCCGCCGGCGTTTTCTGCTATCTCGGTCAATGGCGTTCGCGCCTACAAGTCTGCTCGCGAGGGCAATGCGGTGGACCTACCTCCGCGCCCCGTCGAGGTTTATGCCGCCGACCTGATCGCCGTGGGCGGCGAGGGTGATACGTGTGCGTAGACCG
>UREZ01000142.1 GCA_900547025.1 uncultured Collinsella sp. | reverse complement strand
AAAAGGCCGCCGAGCCCGCCAAGGCGCTGGGCTTTGTCGCCGTTGCCGCCGGTTCCGGCGAGGCCGACATCCTCAAGTCCCTCGGCGTCGACGTGATCGTGTCCGGTGGCCAGACTATGAATCCCTCGACCGCCGACCTGCTGGGCGCGGTGGACCAGGTCAACGCGACCTCGGTCATCATCCTGCCCAACAACGGCAACATCCGCATGGCCGCTGAGGCTGCTGCTTCAGCCTGCACCGACAAGAAGGTCGCCGTCGTTCCCACCAAGACCGTCCCGCAGGCCTTCTCCGCGCTGTTCGCGGTCCTGCCCGATTCCGAGCTCGAGGATGCCGTCGCCGCCATGGTCGACGCCATCAGCGAGGTCCGCGATGGCGAGGTCACCCGCGCCGTGCGCGACTCCAGTGCCTCTGACGGTTCTCCGATTCACTCCGGTGACGTCATGGGTATCATCGCCGGCTCCATCGACGTGGTCGGTTCCGACGTGAAGCAGGTCACGCTCGACTGCATCAACCGCATGCAGGAGGAAGAGGAGGGCGACGCGCTGACGATTCTGGCCGGCGAGGAGCTGTCCGATGAGGCCTTCCAGGAGATCGTCGACGCTATCGAGGAGGCTCAGCCCGATCTGGAGATTGACGCCCATCGTGGCGAGCAGCCGCTCTATCCCGTGATCTTCTCGATCGAGTAGGCATCTGTCTATGTCCGAGCTGTGCTCCGTGCCGCGCGTCTCGGAGCGCTTTGCCCAGAGCAATGCGCTCGACGAGGATATCGCGCGACTCAAATATGTTTCGGGTAAACGTGAGGAGGCCCTTCGCCGTCTGGGAATTCGGACGGTGGGGGACCTCCTTCTCCATATCCCTCATCGATACCTGGACTTTACCCGTTCTTGGTCTATCGAGATGGCGCCCATCGGTACTGTGTGCACCATCATCGCCACGGTCGACCGTATCGTCCAAAAACAGCCGCGTCCGCGCATGCATGTGACCGAGGTCTCACTCGTTGACGAGACGGGCGTGCTGCAGGTCGCCTTTTTCCGCCAGCCCTGGATTGCCCAGCAGCTTAAGCAGGGCGACCGCCTGGCCGTGATGGGCAAGGTCGAGTTTGCCTACGGCTTTAAGCAGATGGCCTCGCCGCATTTTGAAAAGCTTGAGGACGGTCGTGCTGCGGGTACCATTTTGCCGGTCCACTACGTAAGTGACGGCGTGAGCCAGGCATGGATGCGTCGCATCGTGAGCGGTGCTCTTGAGCTCGTCGGCAATCCCTTCGATCCCATCCCGGCACCACTGCGCGCAAAGCGCAAGCTCATGAGCAGTGCCCGTGCGCTTCGTTCGATTCACTTTCCCTCGAGTATGGCCGAGCGCGACATTGCGCGCCGCCGTTTGGCCTATGAGGAGTGCCTGTACCTGCAGCTGGCGCTTCGCCTGCGCAACGATGGCGGCCTAGTCGATGTGGTGCCCTATGCCCACACCGCGGGCGAGCACCTGGCCGCACTCAAGCAAGCCCTGCCGTTTTCGCTGAGCGACGAGCAGGAGGTCGCGTTCCAAGATATCCTGCGCGATATGTGCGATGGCGGGCGTGTGATGAACCGCCTGCTGCTGGGCGATGTCGGTACCGGTAAGACCGCCGTTGCCGCCTGCGCGCTGGCTGTGGCTGCCGATAGCGGCACGCAGGCCTGTGTTATGGCGCCCACGGGCGTGCTGGCGCGCCAATATGCCGATAAGACCGGCCCTCTGCTCTCTCAGGCCGGCATGTCCTGGGCGCTTCTGACGGGTGCCACGCCGGCCGCAGAGCGCGAGCGCATCCATGTACAGCTGGAATCGGGCGAGCTTGACGTGCTCTTTGGCACCCATGCGGTGCTTTCGGATGACGTTGCGTTCAAGCATCTGTCGCTTGTCGTCATCGACGAGCAGCACCGGTTTGGCGTCGGCCAACGTAACGCCCTACGCGCGAAGGGTCCCGGTGCCGATCTGCTCGTTATGACGGCAACGCCAATCCCGCGTACGCTGGCGCTTTCGGTCTACGGCGATCTGGACACGAGTATCATCCGCCATCGGCCCGTCCCTGGCGCTGGCGTGACGACACGCGTGCTCACCGAGTCGAGCCGCGACCTCGCCTATGGCGCCATCCGCGAGGCGCATGCAAAGGGCCAGCAGGCCTACGTGATTTGCCCACTTGTGGAGCCGAGTGATTCGGCCGATGAGCTGGAAGACGTACCTGGTATCGCCCGCGACGACGAGGGCCGCGTGACGGTCCCCGTGCCGCTGCACGATACGGCAACCGAGCTCGATCGCCTGCGTCTGGCGTTGCCGGGTCTTGTCATCGAGCGCCTTCACGGCCGCATGCCGGCGGGGGAGAAGGACCAGGTTATCGATGCCTTCAAGCGTGGCGAGATTGACGTGCTCGTCTCGACTACGGTGGTCGAGGTGGGCGTCGACGTGCCTAACGCCACCGTCATGGTCATCGAGAACGGCGAGCGCTTTGGATTGGCTGCCCTGCACCAGCTGCGCGGCCGCGTGGGCCGTGGCAGTGTGTCGGGCACGTGCCTGGTCATGACGCACTCTAAGGGCAACGGCGGCGCGTCGGCAGCACAAGATCGCCTGCAATCGCTCGAAAAAACCGCGGATGGCTTTACGCTCGCCCAGATGGACCTGCGTCTGCGTCACGAGGGCGAAATCCTGGGCTACCGTCAGCATGGCGGTGTGACTCTGCGCTTTGTCGACCTGGATGCCGACGAGGAACTGATCGAGTGGGCCCATTTGGACGCGGTCGAGCTCTTGCGGTATGCTTGCACCCTTGACTCCGTGGCGACGCGCCCCCTGCGCGATGCGGTCGTCATGCGATATCGACACATTTTTAAGGAGGTCAGCGGAGGATGAGAATCATCGGCGGCGAATGGCGCGGTCGTAAGATCGAGGAGCCCCGTGGTCGCGATGTCACCCGCCCCACGACTGATCGCGTGCGCGAGGCGTGCGCATCTATGGTCATGTCGGCATTCGATTTCGATCTGGACGAGGTCCGTGTGCTGGACGCCTTTGGCGGCTCCGGTGCCTTAGGGTTAGAGATGCTCTCTCGTGGGGCCCGCTCGCTCACGACGTTTGAGATCGATCGCAACGCCGCGCGGCTCATTACCAAGAATATCGAGTCGCTCTGCCGTGACCGTGCGCGTTGGCGCGTGGTCACGGGCGACATGCTGGCGAGTGCCTCGCGCGGTCGTGTACCGGGCGGCCCCTTTGATCTGGTCCTGCTCGACCCGCCCTATGCTTTTG
>UREZ01000141.1 GCA_900547025.1 uncultured Collinsella sp. | reverse complement strand
TCATCGCTGCTGCCGTCGTCTTTGCCACTGGCTTCTCCAAGGAGGAGCTCGCCGAGATGGAGGCCTAAGGCCAAACCGTTCGGTCACATACGACCTTACCTACACGACAGGGCCCCGTCAGGCGCAAGCCCGGCGGGGCCCTTCTTACAAGGTAGACTGATTGGGGGCGCGCGGATCTCACTCGCCGGGGCTTGCTAAGCGCCAGGGGCTTTCGCGCGGGGTTACCGCGAAAGAACCTGCCGGTTCGCAACTCCTTTATCAAACGAAAGGACATGCAGATGAGTTTGGGAAAGCTGACCGTTAACGGTCGCCAGGACGGCTTTTTGTGCGAGGGCAAACCGTTCTTTTGGTTTGCCGATACGTGCTGGAGTGCGTTTACGAGCATCGCCGAGGCCGATTGGGACTACTATCTGACCCGCCGCGCCGAGCAGGGCATGAACGTGCTGCAGATCAACACGCTGCCGCAGTGGGATCGCTGCTGCCCCGACCTGGGCATTTGGCCCTATGCCAGCGAGGACGGCGTGCATTTTGATTGGTCCCGTCCCAACCAAGCGTACTGGGACCGCGCCGCCGCCATGTGCCGCGCTGCCGTCGAGCACGGCATTCGTCCGGCGCTCGTGCTTATGTGGTGCAACTACGTGCCCGGTACCTGGGGCGCCAAGATTGCCGAGCATTGCGGTGCCGAGGTTATGCCGCGCGAGGAGGTCCGTGCCCACGTTGCCCGCGTCGTCGAGAACCTGGGCGAGTTCGACCCCGTCTATGTGGTGACGGGCGATACCGACTTTGCCAGCGACGAGGCGATTGCCTACTACGAGGACGCTCTCGACGAAGTCGTCAAACGCGCGCCCGAGGCGTTGCGCACCATGCATATCAACCGCGGCAACCGCACCATTCCGTCACAGTACCTGGACCGTCTGGACTTCTACATGTTCCAGCCCGGCCACAACTACGAGGGCCAGCCCGAGGCCTGGCGCCTGCCGCAGGACTTTATCGCCAACTACCCCAAAAAGCCGATGGTCAACTCCGAGCCCTGTTACGAGCAGATGGGTGCCTCGCGCAACGTGTACTGGCGCTTCACCGCGCAGGACTGCCGCGCGAGCGTGTGGTCGTCGATCCTTGCCGGTGCGAGCGCTGGCGTGACCTATGGCGCGCACGGTGTTTGGAACTGGCAGACCAGCAAGAGCCAGGGCTCGGTGCTGGGCGAGGGCTTCGACATGCCGTTCCGCTGGCAGGAGTGTCTGCAGTTTGCGGGCGTTTGGGACTTTGGCGCGATTGGGCACGTGCTTGCCGGCCTGGGTGCTACGGCTGGCGACGACGCGCTTGCCGTGGTTCCGGCGCAGGAGCTGATCGATGACGCGCGCGAGGCCATTCGTGTGGCGCGCGTTGGCGATCGTGTCGTTACGTACCTGCCGCGCACCACGGCGCTCAAGTTTAAGCTCGACGGCGCGCGCGGCTGGGCGGCGACGGTCCTCGACATGGAGGACAAGCGCATCGCCAAGCTGCCCGTCCGCGACAACGGTGACGGCACCGTGCGCGTGGCTCAGCATCCCTTTGAGCACGACGCGCTGGTAATCCTGGCCCCCGGGCGCTAACGGCTCTTCTCCAACATTTACAACCCAGTCCCTTTCATGAGGCTGCGACGGAATGGTTCCTGCATGACAGCTCTAAACTGCCAAGGGGGAGCCATTCCGTCGCACTCATTGGGGAC
Organism: uncultured Collinsella sp.; assembly: GCA_900547025.1. Lineage (GTDB taxonomy): Bacteria > Actinomycetota > Coriobacteriia > Coriobacteriales > Coriobacteriaceae > Collinsella. The sequence goes on along the minus strand of UREZ01000141.1, from coordinate 1,792 downwards.
GTACTTAAATGAGCGGTAGTTGGAGACACTCCTTGCCGAGCTAGAGGTCGCGCGTGTCCCTTCTGGTCCATGCGGCTCAAAATCGCGGCGTGATGTGGACGGCTGGGGTCAAATTTGCAGCATTTCGAGCTCGGCTTCGATATTGAGATTGGTTCTTTATTAAAATGGAATTCCAGACAATTGAGCGGCCGGGGGTTAACCATGAGGGGCATGGGAGACACAACCGCATATTTGCGTCGGGGCATTCGGGAGATTATATGCCTGGCGCTGTTCTTCTTCACGTTTTTGGCGTGCGAGTATCTCTTTGATGTGCGCATAGCCGAGTTCGTGCCATCGAGTGAGGTCGTCATCTACGAGAGCATCGTTGTCGGCGCGAGCGTGATTGGCTTTTTCGTGCGCCCATTTCTGTACTATCGCCTTCCCCAGACGATCGATGCGACGAGCGATATTACAGGCGTGCTGTTGGTATCGGCGTTGCTGCTGATGATTACGGCAGTGCGGTTTGAGGTAGTAATTGCCGGCGGCCTGGTGGCGTGCTGCGCCCTGGGCTATTGCGGATCGACTGCTCATGCAAATTTTGCGAGGCGCTTTGCGCGAACGCCCTGCTTGGCGCGCGCCGCCGCACTTTCTTACGCCATGGGCGTTCTGGTGCAGGTTCTCAACCACATGGTGATGCCTGCCGGCATTCCTCAGCAGGCTGTTCTGGTTGTCTGTGCGATCGCGCAGGTGGCGTTGCTCCACGGTGCCCGACGCGCCAAGCTGCGCGACGAGTCCGATCCCAGCTTTGAACCCAGTGTTGCCGGGCTTTCGGTAGATGCTTTGGAATATGGCGCCAAGTGGCAAGACGATCCCAAGGCAAAGGCGGCATTCCGTCGCGCCGTAGTTCGCCTGACCGTGGCGACGGCGTATCTTTCCGGCGTATTCGCCGCTCTCAACGCGGGTCTCACAACCTTGCATGCTACCGGAGCCGTTGATTTGGGTGACTGGCCGCGCCTGCTGCTTGTCGTGAGCTCGTTGGCTGCCGGCGTCCTATTTGACCTGCACGGCCGCTCGTATATGAATATCGGCATGACATGTGCCGCCATACTGTCCACGCTTTCGTTCTTTTTGCTCATCGTCGATGGCAATGGCGGCAACGAGCTTGCTGCCACGATCATCTTTTATCTGGGCTCGGGCTTCTTTGTGGTGTTCTTTACCACAAAATATGCCGCCGTCTCGCTCTATGCGCGCAGGTCATATTTTTGGCCGTGCATGGGTCGCGTCGTCAACAACGTGTGCTCGATGCTCGTGACGGCGCCGGCGGTGGCGATCATCTCGAGTCAAAACGTGCTGGCTGCGATCGGTGCGGCGCTCGTGATGTTTGTGGGCATTGCGATTACGCTGCTGGGGCAGTTGGGGCAACGAGCCGATGATGCCGTGATGCAGGATGGCCTGCCACTTGCCACCGACGATCTTGGTGGGAATCTTGCGCCCACGTGCTCCGACCCCGAGCCCGTGGAGGCAGCGGAGCTCACGTCCGATGAACGCCTTGATGCCTTCGTCGCCACCTTTGGGCTTACAGAGCGCGAGCGCGATATTCTTGAGGTCTTGGTCGTTTCGGACCAGAGCGTTCAGGACATCGCCACAACGCTTTTCCTTTCGCGCTCCACGCTCTATCGTCACATTTCCTCGATCAACAAAAAGACCGGCACCGCCTCGCGTGTAGCCCTTATCAACTTCTTCTGGTCCTGGACACCCAAGGACTAGCTAATCTCCCAATAAGTCGCGGTGGAATAGTCCCTAAATTAAAGTC
>UREZ01000140.1 GCA_900547025.1 uncultured Collinsella sp. | reverse complement strand
CCGCCGCGCCGACGTCGGCTTTGTCTTCCAGTTCTACAATTTGGTTCCCAACTTGACGGCGCTCGAAAACGTCGAGCTCGCGGCGCAAATCTGCCCCGATTCGCTCGATGCCGAGCAAACGCTTTGCCAGGTTGGCCTGGGCGAGCGCCTTGCCAACTTCCCCGCGCAGCTTTCGGGCGGCGAGCAGCAGCGCGTGTCCATCGCCCGCGCGCTGGCCAAGAATCCCAAGCTGCTTCTGTGCGACGAGCCCACGGGTGCGCTCGACTACAAAACCGGCAAGCAGATCTTGCAGTTGCTGCAGGATACCTGCCGCAAGCAAGGCATCACGGTCATTATCATCACCCACAACTCCGCGCTGGCGCCCATGGCCGATCGCTTGATTCGCTTTAAGAACGGTCGCGTGGAGAGCGAGACGGTCCAGCAAAATCCCGTGCCTATCGAGACGATCGAGTGGTAGCGCCCATGGACCAAGATTGCCAAAACAGCCAAAACCACGATACGGAGCACGCGGGCCGCGACCGGGAGTTCGCGACCTACCGTACCGCTCAAAGCTCAAACGATATGGTGCCGACGGTTTTTCGCCGTGGCATCTACCGCACGATTCGGGGCAGTCTTAAGCGCTTCCTATCTATCGTGGTCATCACTGCGCTTGGCGTGAGCGTGATGTGCGGCCTTAAGGCGGGCTGCGAGGATTTGTGCGATTCGGTCGACGCCTATTTTGACCAGCAGAATGTCTATGACATTAACGTGCAGTCGACCTATGGCCTTACGCGTGACGATCTTGCGGCTATCCAAGAGGTCGACGGCGTCGAGACGGCCGAGGGCATCTACACCGAGACCGCCTACACCGCCGTGGGCACAACGCGCGAGCGCGTGGTCGTGCAAAGTCTCTCCAAGGAGAACATCGATCAGCCAGTGCTCGTGAACGGCGATTTGCCCGAGAGCGCCGATGAGGTCGCGGTGACTTCGAAGTTCCTGAAGGCTTCGGGCAAAAAGCTCGGCGATACGGTGAGTTTTGCCGCCAATGACGCGAGCTCGTCCAACCAAAGTGCCAAGGATCAGTTTGCCGCGGGCGATTACACCATTACGGCCGAGGTCCTCGATCCTACCGACGTGAGCTCCGACTCGACAGTCAACGCCTTTCGCGCTGCTTCGGCTGCGGACTATAAGTTCTATGTGAGCGAGGATGCCGCGACATCTTCTTCCTACTCCGCAGTCCACGTGATCGTCGAGGGAGCCAAGAGTCTTAACTCCTATTCAGATGCCTACACGACAAAGATCAACGAGGTCAAAGGCAATATCGAGAAGATCCGCGAGGAGCGTGAGAAGGCGCGCGTCCAGGAGTTGACGGTTGACACGCCGACAAGCTTGGATACGGCCGAGCGTCAGGCCGCCATGCTCTTTGGGATCGAGCAGGATAACATCAACCGTATGGCCGAGGGCAGCGAGGAGCGCGTCCAGGCTCAGGCCGAGTTGGACCAGCGCCGCGCCGCCGCCGACCAGCATTTTGCCGATGCCCGCGCCGAGCTTTCCGATCTGGGCGAATGCACCTGGTACATTCAGGACCGCGGTAACATCGCAAGCTACTCGAGCGTCGAGAGCGACAGTTCTTCGATCGAGGCCATCGCCACGGTTTTCCCATTTATCTTCTTTGTCGTCGCTGTGCTCATCAGTCTTACCACCGCCACGCGCATGGTCGAGGAGGAGCGCACGCTTATTGGCCTGTACAAGGCGCTTGGCTATTCACGCGAGCGCATCCTGTCCAAATACGTGGACTATGCGCTGTGGGCATGTCTGATCGGCGGCGTGCTCGGCAACATCATCGGATTTGTGGGCCTGCCGCTGTTCCTGTTTACGGTGTTCGACGACATGTACTCGCTGCCCCAGATGCTGCTCTCGTACGACATCGTGTCGTCGCTCGTGTCGGTGGCGCTGTTTGCCGTGGGCGTGGTGGGTGCCACGATTATCGCCTGCCGCCACGAGATGGCCGAGACCCCGGCCTCGCTCATGCGTCCCAAGGCCCCACGCGCCGGCTCTCGCATCTTGCTTGAGCGCATCGGCTTTATCTGGCGCCGCATGGGCTTTTTGAACAAGGTGGCAGCACGTAACCTGTTCCGCTACAAAAAGCGCGCCTTTATGACCATCTTCGGTATCGCCGGCTGCACGGCGCTCGTGATCTGCGGTATGGGCATTCGCGACACGTCGGTGGCGCTTTCGCCCAAACAGTACGGGCATATCACGCGCTACGACCTGCTGGCGGTCGCCAATCCCGACGATTTTTCGCAGACGTGCGCTGCATTGGATGAGCGCAGCGCGGCCAATGATTTCAACGTGACCGTGACCTCGACCCTGCCGATTATGACCGACAACGTCACCTTTACGTTTGGCGGCAAGAGCGAGACCGTGCAGCTGATCGTGGTGCCCGATAACCGCACGAGTGACTTGGGCGATTACGTGCGTCTGGAGGATGAGTCCAAAGAACCGCTGCCTTTGCGTGACGGAGACGTGTATCTGAGCAAAAGTTCACAGCTGGTGCTGGGGATTCAGCCGGGCGATACGGCTCACGTCCAGGATTCGTCGCTCAATGTTGCCAAGGTCAAAGTCAGCGACATTTCGCTTAACTATCTGGGCAACACGCTTTACATGACGCAGGGCACCTATGAGCGTGCGTTCGGTCGAAGCGCACGTCTTAACGGCGTCTTTGTGCTGCTTAAGGGCTCGTCGGCCGACCAGATTGCGTTTAGCAAGAATCTTAAGAGTGACGGTTGGCTTACGATTTCGAGTACGGCCGAGCATTGGGAAAACTATGAGGCGAACTTTACGATTATCAATTCGGTCGTGGTGCTCGTGACCTTCATGGCGGCGTGCCTATCGTTTGTGGTGGTGTTTACGCTGTCCAACACGAATATCTCCGAGCGCGAGCGCGAGCTGGCGACCATTAAGGTGTTGGGCTTCCGTCGCGGTGAGGTGCACCATTACGTCAACAAGGAGACGTTGATCCTCACGGCGATTGGCGCTGCGCTGGGCGTGCCGCTGGGCGGCTTGCTGGCCGAGAGTTTTACGTACATTTTGCAGATGCCGTCGCTGTACTTTGACGTCGAAGTCGAGCCGCTGAGCTACGTGCTTGCCGTGGTGCTTTCCTTTGGCTTTACGTTTATCGTCAACCTCGCCACCAATCGTACCCTCAACAAGATCGACATGGTCGGCGCCCTCAAGAGTGCCGAGTAACCTGCCAAAAAGGGACAGGTTTATTTTGGCAGGTTTTATCTGGGCAAACGCCGGACACCTACGGGCGATCCGGCGTTTGTTGCTTTGCTATGCTTTGCTATCTTCTGCTCGCAAGCGTTGATGAGAGGCTCTTTTCAGTCTTCGAGATTGAGCTTGAATGGGTCGTATGCCACAAAACGGGCCTATCTACTACGTTTAATTGGATACCCTCAACCATGCCGGGAAAACGAAAAATAAAACCGACGCTCCTATAAGTTGTCAAGAGGCAGTTTGCGGGAGCGCTCTCTCCA
>UREZ01000139.1 GCA_900547025.1 uncultured Collinsella sp. | reverse complement strand
CAAAAACGAGCGAGGGTCCCATGATCCTCGCTCGTTTTTTGCGTAGTCATTGGGGACGTTCTTGAATGACTAGTCGTTTAAGACCGTCGCATGCGACTAGTTCACTTCGACGGGTTTGGCGCCGGGATAGCGCTCCTCAAAGTCTAGGCGGTACTTATTGTCATTGGTGCCCGCCACGTTGTCGCGCGACAGCGGCGCCACGATCTCATTCTTGTGGTCCGCAGGCTTGGCGTATTTCAGGCTGATCTCCCAGGCATCACAGATTGCGTCAATGCGGTGATCCAGGTCGTCGTACAGGGCAACGATGTCTTTCCAGGAGCTGTAGTTCTTGGAGCTCGTCGGGACGTCTAGGTCCTCGACGATGTCGTAATACTGCTCGATGGTGTCCTCCGTGCGCTCGGCGACGTCGGCGAGATTTTGACGGGTGGTTCGATCCTCTTCCAGATAGCTGCCGTTGAAGTTCTGCGCGCAGCCACGGACGTAGTTGTCGAGGTCTTCGAGCAAGTCGTAGTATTCGCTCAGTCGGCGGTAGAGATTCTGCTCGGAGAGCGTTGCTTCGCCGCCATCCTCGTCGTCGTCATCGTCATCATCGTCGTACAGGCTGTTGGGGTCGCCGAGAGGCCTTAGGTCATCGTCGTCGACGTCATGGTGCAGCTTAGCTACCTCGGCAGTCGTCTGCGTGGCGGCGTTGTCGAAAGGCTTGATCACAAAGAAAACGACCAGGGCGATGATGATCGCCACCAGCACAACGATAACGGCGATAAGCAGCCCGGTGCCGCTCTTTTTGGGAGTGGGGGTCTGTGGCGAAGCGGGCGCGTATGCGGGAGCCGGCTGCTGTTGGGGCGAGCCGCTCGCGACGGGTATGCGCTGCGTGGTCTCGACGGCCGCGGGGCTTGCGGCGGGGTCGGGGCGATAGGCGAGGGGGTCGTCCGCCTTGGCTTGCGGCGTATCGAGGGAGCCGGTCTGCTCAAAAGCGGGCTGGCTATCGCTCGCGGTTGTTTGCTCAACGGGTGCACCGCACGAGGTGCAGAACTTGGCATTATCTGCAAGAAGCTTGCCGCACGAGGCGCAATACCGAGACATTGCCACTCCTTTCGCCACATTTCAATGCAATACGACGATTATACCCAGCACCCCAAATTCCCCTTCATAAGTTGCGGTGAAATAGGGACTGTTTGGCGGTCTCAGAGCTTCAATCAGTCCCTATTTCACCGCAACTTTGGAAAGGCACCTTTAGCCATTGGGGACGCACCGAGCACTGGGGTATCATGGCTTGGTTGATATATCTGCATTTACGCGCCTTGTAGGAAGGGGCTGCGCCCATGGCTTTTGAGCCCGCTCAACATAGCTTTATCACGCTCGAGGGCGTCGATGGCGCCGGCAAGTCCACGCAGGCGCGCCTGCTTGCCCGCGCTCTTGAACTCGCTGGCTACCAGGTTGTGAGCCTGCGCGAGCCGGGCGGTACCGCCATCAGCGAAAAGATCCGCGCCCTGCTGCTCGACCCCGCCAACACGGCGATGGGTGACACCTGCGAGCTGCTGCTCTACGAGGCCGCGCGTGCCCAGCTGGTGCACGAGGTCATCGCCCCCGCCCTTGCGGCCGGCAAGGTGGTCCTGTGCGACCGTTTCTACGATTCCACGACCTGCTATCAGGCGTTTGCCGATGGCCTCGACCGTCAGATGGTACGCGATGCCAACAACCTAGCTGTCGCCGGTACGCATCCGGCGCTCACGCTCGTCTACCACATCACGCCCGAGCAGGCGGCGCTACGCATGGCAGCCCGTGGCGCGGCAGATCGCATGGAGGCAAAAGGCATGGCCTTCCAAGAGCGTGTCTACCAGGGATTTTGCGCCATTGCCGCCGAGGAACCAAACCGCGTAAAACTCATCGACGCCACTGCGACCGTCGAGGAAGTCTTCGAGAAGACGGTCCAGCAGATTCGCGCATACGGTCTCGACATTCCGCAAGACGCCGTCACCGCCGCGCTTGCCCAGGAGGCCGAGTAACATGGCCCCCGCTCAGGCAAGCCTGCTGGCCAAGCTCGACACCCAAGAGCGCGTGCGCGACTTTTTGACCAATGCCGTCGCCAGCGGTCGCGCATCGCACGCCTACCTGTTTTTGGGCGCGCCCGGCGCGGGCAAGCTCGACGCCGCGTGGGCGCTCGCCCAAGCCTTCCTGTGCGAGCAGGATGGCTGCGGCTCATGCGATAGCTGCGTGCGCGTCGCCCGCCATACGCACCCCGACGTGCACTATTACACGCCCGAGAGCGCCACGGGCTACCTCATCGCCCAGACCCGCGAGCTGCTCGACGACGTTCCGCTGGCGCCCATCCGTGCCAAGGCCAAGGTCTACATCATCGACCGTGCCGAGCAACTGCGCGCCAACACCGCCAACGCACTGCTCAAAACACTCGAGGAGCCGCCCGAGGGCGTTATGTTCATCCTGCTGGGCACCTCGGCAGACGTGATGTTGCCCACCATCGTGAGCCGCTGCCAGTGCGTGCCGTTTCGGCTGGTATCGCCCGTCGTCGCCGCGCAGGCCGTGAGCCGCGCCACCGGTCAGGACCCTGCGCGTTGCCGCATGGCCGTCGCCGTAGCGGGAAGCCCCACGCGTGGCATCGAGTTCCTCAAGAGCGCCGAGCGCCAGGACGCCCGCCGTCAGATGGTTCGCGCCATCGATTCGCTTATCGCCGCCGACGAGGCCGACGTGCTCAGCCGCGCCAAGTCACTCATCGTCGCCGTTAAGGCGCCGCTCGCCGAGGTCAAGTCCACGCAGGAAAAGGTGCTCGAGCAAAACGCCGATTACCTGTCGCGTGGAGCATTGAAGCAGCTTGAGGACCGCAACAAGCGCGAACTCAACGCGCGCGAGCGTTCGGGTATCATGGAAGCGCTGGCGAGCGCGCGGACGCTCATGCGCGACGTGCTGCTGACGCTTCAGGACGAGGCAGCCGACGTGGTGAACGAGGACGTGCGCGACACGATCGGTCGGCTTGCCGCCGCGACCAATGTTGCGGGTGCCACCCAGGCGCTCGAGGCGGTCGCGACCGCCGAGCGCAACATCGCCAGAAACGTTACTCCCCAGCTGGCCATCGAGGTCATGCTGTTCGATATCAGGAAGGCACTGAAATGCCGTTAGTCGTACCCGTTAAGTTTACCTACGCCTCGCGCGACCTGTGGTTTGACCCGCAGGGTCTGGATATCCTCGAGGCCGATTATGCCATTTGCTCCACCGAGCGCGGAACCGAGATCGGCTTGGTCACGGCCGATCCCTTCGAGGTGCCGCAAGATGAGATCGGTCAGCCGCTCAAGCCCGTGCTGCGCGTGGCGAGCGACATCGACCTGCAGCTTGCCGATGACCTGGCCATCCAGGGCGACGAGGCGATGGTCGATTTCCGCCGTCTGGTCAAAGAGCTCGACCTCGAGATGAAGCCGGTCGGCGTCGAGTACCTGTTTGGCGGCGAGAAGGCCGTGTTCTACTTTGCGGCCGAGGAGCGCGTCGATTTTCGCCAGCTCGTCAAGGATCTGTCCTCGACGCTGCACATTCGCGTCGACATGCGCCAGATCGGCGTGCGCGA
>UREZ01000138.1 GCA_900547025.1 uncultured Collinsella sp. | reverse complement strand
CGAGTGGAAGGACGGCCACGAGCCGGTCGGTCGTAAAGGGAATCTTTTTGAACTCCGGCTCGATGGCGCCGCCGTCACGGATGAAGGCCAGGTCAATGTCCTCGTGCAGGAGCATGCGCTTGAGTGTGTCGCCCTCGCCCTCGATGAGCTCAACAGAATATGAGGGGTTCGCCTGCTGAAAATCGATGACGGCGTCCGTGATCCCATAAGGGGCCATAATGGGGATAGAACCTACGGTGAGGTGCTCGAGCGGCTCACCTGCGCCTATTTGAATGGCGGCAAGATAGCGGTGCTGAAGCGTCGCAATTTTTTGCGCATAGGGGAGGAGCGCTTCACCTTGCGCGGTGAGTGTTACGTGGCGCTGGCTTCGATCGATGAGCTTGCAGCCGAGTTCGTGCTCCATTGCCATGATGTGCTTAGAGAGGGTTGATTGCGACATGAAAAGCAGTTCCGCCGCATCAAGAAACGTGCGTGACTGCGCTAAGATGGCGAATTCGCCAAAGCGGCTGATATCCATAGGGAGGCCTCCGGTACCCTCATTTTGGCAGGTGGCCTAAACCACGACGCCGTTGCAGTGGTCGATTTCGTGTTGGATGATCTCGGCGGTGTAGCCCGAGAAGTTTTTGATGCGGTGGACGAAGTTCTCGTCCAAATACTCAACCTTAATGCGGCGATAGCGGGTACAGGGACGCTCGCCGATCAGCGAGAGACATCCTTCGCTCGTCTGGTAGGCGTTGACCTGCTCAAGAATTTGCGGGTTGTACATAAGCAGCGATTTGCTGCCGTCCTTTACGCAGATGATGCGTTTGCGCACGCCGATCATGTTGGCGGCGAGACCCACGCACTCGTGCTCATGCTCGTGGAGCGTATCCAGGAGGTCCTGCCCGGTCGCGGCGTCGTCGGGCCCCGCGTCTTCGGAAGGTAGGCGCAAAAAGAACTCGGATTTCATGATGGGCTTAATCATGGCGGGCTCCTCATGTCTTATGCTTTCGTGGACTTTTAATAATAGCGCGGAAGGAAAGCTGTGCGTCCGCGTTACAATCTTTCGACGTTGGACCATGTTGTCAGACTCGTCGAGTACGGCGTCTGGCGTAAGTCTAGGGCTCATTTTTTCGCCCTGGACTGTTCCTCTGGGGCGATGCGACTGTCGTTCCAAGAGGAAGGAAATGCATGGGGAGCAAATCTCAGCAACAAGTTCAAGCAACGCCATCGGCCACCGCGGCGATTCTCGTCGTTATGTATATTGCAGCCTTTGTTGCCGCGTTTAACGAGAACATCATTAACGTGGCGTTGCACGACATTATGACAGCCTTTTCGGTGAGTGCTACCACGGCGCAGTGGCTCGTCTCGGGCTACATGATCGTGACGTCGATCTTTACGGCCATCATGGCCTTCCTGTCCGGCCGTTTCTCGACGCGCAAGCTGTTATTTTTCGCATGCGGATGTATGGTCGCCGGCGAAGTCCTGTGCCTGGTCGCTCCGTCGTTTAGCGTTTTGCTGCCAAGTCGTATTTTGCAGGCTGCGGGATCGGGCATCTTGTTCCCGCTCATGATGAACGTGGTGCTGTCTTGCGCCCCGCGCGAGAAGCTCGGTCTGTATCTGAGCCTGGGCGGCGCCTGCATTACGCTAGGGCCGGCGTTTGGACCCGTGATCAGCGGTCTAATGTGCACGTTATTTGGCTGGAGGGCGGTGTTCGTAGTGCCGCTGGTGGGCGGTATTGCGGTCGCTGCGGCGGGCGTAAAGCTCGTTCAGAATGTCGGAGAGCGCTCGAACACCACGCTTGATATTCTGTCGGTTGTTTTGCTCGCCGCCGGCATTACGGCATTTGTGTATTCCGTAGGCGAGTTCTCGACCAATCTGACCACCGGCATCGCGACGCTCTTCGCCGCCGTTGTGCTGCTCGGCCTGTTTGCGGCCCGTCAGCTCAAGCTCGAGCATCCGGTGCTTAACGTGCGTCCCATGGCGAGCGTTCGCTTTTGGCCTGCGTGCCTGCTTGTGGTGGTGTCGATGATGACGACGTTCTCGATGAGTGTTTTGTTGCCGCTCTATTTTGAAGGTGCCTACGGCATGACCGCACTTGTTGCGGGCCTGCTCATTTTGCCGGCGATTGCCTGCAACGCCGTGACCTCGATTGTGGGCGGACGCGTGATGGACGCCCGTGGCGCATGGCCGCTGCTGCCGGTCGGCTTTGCCCTGATTGCCGTGGGGCAGACTGCAATCTCGATGACGGCGGCAAGCATGAACATCGGCGTCGTCGTGGCGCTGACCGTTGTGGTGTATGCCGGAGTCGGCCTGGTGCTGAGCCCCTCGCAGACGGCCGGCTTGGAGACGCTTCCTGCCGCTGAGCATCCTCACGGAACGGCATTGCTTAACACGTGGAATATGATTGCCGCGTCGTTTGGCCCGTCGCTGTTTATCGGTCTGCTCTCGAGTTCTGCGGCGACCGCCGGCGCGGCTGGCGCTGCGACCGAAGTTGCCCAGGCGATTGGATTTGCAGCTGCCGTGCGTGTGGCGGCTGTAATTGCCGTGGTCGGGTTCGTGGCGTCGCTGGTGTACGCTCGTCGCGAGTCGCACATGTCGCATTAATGTGTGCACATAGATTCTGCAGCTAGATTGGATGGCGACACCATAAACTAATGGACGTTTTGCCGAGAGGCATGAATGTTTAAAGCGCAAAGAGTGCGCGACGGGCCCCGCGAATGGGGCGATGATGCCCGAGAGGGCCAAGAAGGAGTCTCATGTCTGAGAACGAAGAGATCATGAACGAGACCGAGAACGAGACCGTGGCTGCCGAGGTCGAGGCAGTCGAGACCGTGGAGACCGAAGCTGCCGAGGTTGAGGCTGCTGACGAGGTTTCCGCCGAGGAGGAGGCCGAGGTTGTCGAGGCCGCCGTTGATTACGATGACGAAGAGCTGATGGACAAGATGCAGAAGGCCGCCCGCCTGCTGCGTAGCCGTCGCTTTGCTATTTCCAAGGAGGAGGAGGCCAAGGCCGAGCGCATGGCGAACATCGAGCGCGCCATCAAGCTTCTTGACCTCAAGCCCAAGATGGAGCAGAAGGAAATGTCTGACCTGCTGGGCATGCGCCTTCGTGAGCTCGATGGCCTGATGGCCGAGGCCGAGGCTGCCGATCTGGTCGGCCGAATCGACGACGCCGAGGGCGATATGCGCAAGATTGTCGTCTTCGCTGCCGAGGATGCCGCTGAGGGCCTGGTCGAGCTTGCCAACAAGAAGGAGAAGCTCCTGCCCGAGCTTTCTTACGAGGAGGCCACCGAGCTGATGGCCGCTCTCGATAAGGTCATTGCTCCGCTCGTCGCCATGGGCCTGGACGAGGACCGCGGTCCTCGCGGCGGTCGTGACGATCGCGGTGGCCGTGGCGGTGACCGTGGCGGTCGCGGCGGCTTTGGCGGCAACCGTGGTGGCTATGGCGACCGCGGCGGCAACCGTGGCGGCTTTGGCGGCAACCGCGGTAACGACCGCGGCGGTCGCGGTGGCGACCGTGGCGGCCGCAACGGCGGCGGCTTCCGCGGCAACCGTTTTTAGTTGAGTTACGGCGTTTTGCCAAACGCCGTAACTGCTAGACGCTGCGCGGGCCGCATTTGGACAATCTGACGTTCAACTTCAAGGGCGCGACC
>UREZ01000137.1 GCA_900547025.1 uncultured Collinsella sp. | reverse complement strand
TTTGCTTTTCTTAAGCTGGTTTTATTTTAAAAACTGTAAAAGCGAAGCGTGACGCATGGCAAGCAAAGTGAGCGGTAGGAGCGCTGCGTTTCGAGCGGCGCATGCCAGCGCGTGAGCGCTGGCGGGATACGGAGGTCACTATGGCCGAAAACAAACCGGTCGTGCGCCTGTCGCACATCAAGAAAAGCTTCGGCGATGCCGAGGTGCTGAAAGATATTTCGCTCGAGGTGAACCCGGGCGAGGTTGTTGCCATTATCGGGCCGTCGGGCGGCGGCAAATCGACGCTTTTGCGTTGTGCCACGCTGCTCGAAACGTTCGATGCAGGCGAGCTTTCCTATGGCGACCTTGAGGTCGCGACTATGCAGAATGGCAAGGCGGTTTATGGCAAAAAAGACGTGCTTCGCGCAGCGAAATCGCGCTTTGGTCTTGTGTTCCAGAACTACAACTTGTTCCCGCACTACACGGTACTCAAAAATATCATGGATGCGCCCATTGCTGTGCAAAAGCGCGATAAGGCCGATGTTGAACGCCAAGCCCGCGAGCTCATCGCGAAAATGGGCCTCGAGGGCAACGAGGACAAGGTTCCTTGCGAGCTTTCGGGTGGCCAGCGCCGCCGCGTGGACCTCGCGCGCCTGTTGATCGGCGACTACGACGTGCTCATGCTCGACGAGCCCACTAACCATCTGGACATGCGCACCATCAACTGGCTTGCACGCCATCTTAAGGCTCGCTGGCAGCGCGGCCAGGGTGCCATGCTCGTGGTCACGCACGACCGCTGGTTCTTGGACGAGGTCTGCACCAGCATGTGGGAGGTCCACGACGGCCAGGTCGATCCCTTCGAGGGCGGCTATTCGGCATACATCCTGCAGCGCGTGGAGCGCGACCGCATGGCCGCCGTTACCGAGGAGCGCCGTCGCAACATGGCGCGCAAGGAGCTCGCGTGGCTGAGCCGCGGTGCCCAGGCTCGTTCCACCAAGCCCAAGTTTCGCGTGGATGCCGCTCGTGAGCTGATCGCCGACGTGCCGCCCGTGCGTGACGAGCTGGAGCTCAAGCGCCTGGCCGTGAGCCGCTTGGGCAAGCAGGTTATCGATGTGGTCGACGTGGATGCCGGCTATGCCGATACCGACGGCGCGCCCAAGCAGGTGCTCACCGATGTGACCTGGCTCATTGGTGCGGGCGACCGCTATGGCCTTTTGGGCGAGAACGGCGCCGGTAAGTCGACGCTGCTCGACGTGATCCAGGGCAAGATTGAACCCACGCGCGGCCGCGTGAAGATTGGCCAGACAGTGCGCTTTGGCGTGCTGTCGCAGCAGCTCGAGGAGCTCAAGCCCTACATGGGCGACACGATCCGCGAGGTGCTCGGCAACTATAAGAAGTACTACGTCATCGACGGCAAGGAGACTTCGCCCGAGAAGCTCTGCGAACGTCTGGGCTTTACGACGCAGCAGCTCTGGAGCCGCATCGGCAATCTTTCGGGCGGCCAGCGCCGTCGCCTGTCGCTGTTGCTGACGATTCTGGACGAGCCCAACGTGCTCATCCTGGACGAGCCGGGCAACGACCTGGATACCGACATGCTCGCGATTGTCGAGGACCTGCTGGACGGCTGGCCCGGCACGCTGATCCTGGTGACGCACGACCGCTTTTTGATGGAGCGCGTGACCGACCAGCAGTGGGCGCTGCTCGACGGCCACCTGACGCATATGCCCGGTGGCGTGGACCAGTACCTGCGCCTGTGCAACGCTACCGCCGAGGGCGAGCCCGTGGGCGCGCCGAGCGCCAAGACCGGCACGTTCGACACCGGTGCCGCGGCAGCTGCGGCCGAAAAGCCCAAGTCGAGCGGTCAGCCCAACGGCCTGTCCAACGCCGAGCGCCAGAAGCTCCGCCGCGAGGTGAGTTCGCTCGAGCGCAAGATGGAGACGCAGCGCACCCGCGTTGAGGAGGCCGAGGCAGCAATGGCCCAAGTCGATCCCACCAACTACACGGCGCTCGGCGAGCAGCAGGCAAAGATCGACGAGGCTCACGCCGCCATGGACGAGCTGGAGATGGCGTGGCTCGAGGCGAGCGAAAAGCTCGAGGGCGAGGAGTAGGCGAGAATGATCAAAGCCGCGTTTTTCGATATCGACGGCACGCTGCTGAGCTTTAAGACCCACCGGATTCCGGCGTCGGCGCAGCAGGTGCTCGACAGCTTTCGCGAGCAGGGGATTGCGTGCGTGATCGCCACGGGCCGTCCGACCTACCAGATGCCGGACTGGCTGTTCGACCTGGGCTGGGATGCGTACATTACGCTTTCGGGCCAGCACTGTTTTGATGCCAAGGGCGTCTACCGCAGCTGCCCGATCGATCCGGACGACGTTGCGGTGATTGTGGACCAGGTGGCGCAGGGGCGCTATGACTCGCTGTGCATGCAGGGCGAGAACTCGTTTGTGAACCGCCTGTCCGAGCGTGTGGTGACGGCCGGCAGCAACGCGGGAATCGTCTACCACGAGGAGCCGTTTGAGCACGCCTTTGACGCACCGGTCTACCAGTTTTGCGCCTTTGTGGATCCGGCCGACGAACATATCGTGACCGATGCGGTGTCGCACTCACTCACTACGCGCTGGTGTGATCTGTTCTGCGACATTATCCCTGCTAACGGCGGCAAGGACCTGGGCGTGGCAGCGACGCTGGAGCGCCTGGGTGTCGACGCGAGTGAGGCGATTGCCTTTGGCGACGGCGAGAACGACCTGTCGATGTTTGCCGCCGTGGGCACGAGCGTGGCCATGGGCAACGCACAGGACACGGTGAAGGCTGCGGCGACCTATGTGACGACCGCCGTGGACGACGACGGCATCTACAACGCCGCGAAGCACTTTGGATTGATGTAACTGCGGGCCGGCACCCGGCGCCTGGGGACACTCCTTGCAGGGCGTCCCCATTTTGTTTGTCCCGCACGTTCTGTGAAACACGGCTAACTTTTAGACAAAGTAGTAAGACATGGGCAACTTTTGCGGTAAAGTTAGCCGTGGAAAGTATCCAAAGGCTAACTAGCAATCATCGCGAAAGGCGGCCCATGGCCCTACGTGAATCCGGAGAAGACTATCTCGAATCTATTTATGTGCTCTCGGAGCGCCAAGGCATCGTTCGGTCGATTGACGTTGCCGAATACCTAGGCGTAACCAAGGCAAGCGTCTCTAAAGCCATGGCGGCCTTGGAGAACAACGGCTATGTCGAAATGGGTAAACGCGATGTGCATCTGACGGAACGGGGTCTTGAGGTTGCCCGCCAAATGTGGGAGCGCCATTGCTTTTTTGTAGGGCTGCTAGAGGACGCAGGCGTAACGCCCGAGGTTGCCTCGCAAGAGGGCTGCCACATGGAGCATTGCCTGAGCGAGGAGAGCTTTGAGAAGCTAAGGTCGATGCTGAGGCGAGACGAGATGACGGATCCAACATCGGGAGCCTAACGGATCCGCAGTAACGCGCCGTTCGCGCAAAGCGCGAACCAGCGACCGGGACGAGTGGTCCCACCAACTAAGCCCAACTCAGACAAGGAACCCCGCCAGCAAGCGATGCCCAAGAAGCGCCAGCGATGTTACCGCAGGCCGGGGCCGGGCTTGGTTTTGAAAACATTCCGCAGCGCGAGGCCCGCCTTTCCGCTGCTCCGCAGGAGCAGGAAAG
>UREZ01000136.1 GCA_900547025.1 uncultured Collinsella sp. | reverse complement strand
GATGGCGTCGCTGCGCTCGATCGCGGTGAGATGCTCGGCGTGGAGGGTCGCTTTGGCCAGACGCTGCGCTTTATGATGGCGTTTACGTATTTGGGTCGCGAGGGAGCCAAGCCGCGTGTGCTCGAGTCGGGTGCGCGCGTGCACGTGATGGCCGGTACGGCCGAGGTCGTCGGCCGCATCATGTTCATGGAGGGCGAGGCCTCCATGGCGGTGGGCGAGACCCGTACCGTGCAGGTGCGCTTGGAAAACTCGCTGCCGCTGCGTGCCGGCGACCATGCCGTGGTGCTGTCCTATTCGCCGGTCATGCTCATCGGCGGCGGGCGCGTGCTGCTTTCGCGCTGCCGTCGCTCGCGCGAACTTACTGAGGGGGAGCGCGCGCCGCTTGCAGCGCTTGAGGCCGGCGATGCCGTCGCTGGTGTGGACGCGTGGCTGGCGCTGCAGATGTTGCCAGTCGTGGTAGCCGACGTTGCCGCGGCGCTAGATCTGCTTTCCGGTGAGGCCGATGCCGCGCTGAAAGAGTTGGTGGCGCGAGGTGCTGTTTGCGAGCTTGCCGGCTCGGGCGATGCGCTGTATGTGAATGCTGCCGCGCTCGATGCCGCCATGGACGTGCTGGCGGCGACTCTGACCGCTATGCACGCGGCTGCCCCCAAGGAGACGGGCTTTACGCCCGGCGCCGTTGCCCATGCTGCGTGGCCTGCCGCTGACGATGCAGTTGCCGCAGCCCTGATTTCCGAGGGCTGCTCGCGCGGCGTGTGCGCCGCCGAGGGGGCCGAGGTGTTCGACCCGCACTCCGCTGCCGCCGCGGCGCGTGTGGTGCACGAGGCTTGCGAGCGCATCGTTTCCTTGTTGGACGAAGCTGGCCTCGATGCGCCGACGCTGCCAGAGGTAGGCGAGCAACTACAGCTCGATCGCGACACCATGACGCGTGCCCTGCGCGAGCTTTCGCTCAACCGCTCCATCGTAAAGATCGAGCGTGATGTGGCCCTGTCTGCTGCCGCTGAGGCCCACGCGCGTGAGCTCGTCGCCTCTGCCATTGCCGACGCCGGCGGTGCTGCCACTACGAGCGTGCTGCGCGAGGCGCTGGGCGTGTCGCGCAAGCGTGCCATCAGCATCTTGGAACACCTGGATGCCGTGCGCTTTACGGTGCTCGACAAGGAAGCCGGCGGCCTGCGCTCCCTGCGCTAGATTGGCTGCTCGGTTTGGTAAAATACCTCCGCACTTGGGAACGGATGGGCTCCGGTGGGCTCCGCGGTCCTCAAAACCGTTGCGAGGCGTGCAAAACGTCTTGGATGTGTTCGATTCACATACGTTCCCGCCACACGCTACCAGCGCTTTTGTGCTCGCGGTCTTGCTGCGTGCCGCAAGGGCGCTGTTTTGTTTTTGCACGAGCTTTTCGTAGCGCCGCTATTTCGGCGGCGGTATTTTGCTTCGTGCATAGGGTTTCGAGCATGCCGATGGGGGTGTTTTGCCGTATGACTACCGTAAGACGAGCCGATCTTTCTTGCGTCGTCCAGGCGGGCGGGCTGTCGTCGCGCATGGGTTGCGACAAGGCGCGCATGACGTTTTGCGGCGAACCGCTCATCGAGCGCGTGCTGGGTCGGCTGGCGCCAGTTGCCGGCGAGTTGGTCGTGACGACTTCGCGTCCCAGCGAGCTTGCCTATCTTGAGGAGCACGCGTTTGGCGGTCTTGTACCACGCGTGGTAGCGGACCTTGAAGGGCCGGCGGGTGCCATGCGCGGCATCGCGAGCTCGTTGGCCGCGACCCGATCGCCGCTCGTGGCGATCGTCGCCTGCGATATGCCGTTTGTCTCACCGGAGCTCATCGGCACGCTTGCCGATCGTATTGAGGCCGAGGCGCTCGACGTGTGCGTACCGCGCGAGGAGCGGGGGATTGAGCCGCTTTGCGCCGTCTGGCGCCGTGACGCGTGTGCGCCGGTTGCCCAAGAGCTGCTCGCCTGCGACCGCCAGCGGATTCGCTGCCTGATCAATCGCGTTCAAGCTGGTTATATGGATGAGCCCCAGATTGTCGAGGTTGCCGGTTCCACGCTCTGCTTCGAAAACGTCAATACACCCGAGGAGTTTGCGGCAGCCGAGCTGCTCGCCTAGACGATGGGAGATGCCATGCCTCACGATATCTGCCCCGATACCGGGGAACCTTGCACTTGCGATGGGTCCGAGCCTTGTACTTGCGGCTGCGGTAGCTGTGGACATACTGCGGAAGAGGAAGCGGCCGCCGCGGCGTATCGTGAGGCACACCGCGAGGGTCCGTCCGGTGATGCCCTCGACCACGAACGCAAGATTATCGTGTCATTTGACAGCACCTTCGATGTGATGGAATGCGAGCAGCTGTGCCTGGATGTCGGCGTTCCCGGGCGCATTATGCCTTTGCCCGGCTCCATTACCGCCGGCTGTGGGCTTTGCTGGGTCATGCCGTTCTCGGGCGATGCACTCGCCGCCTTCCGCGCTGCTACCGAAGGCCGTATAACCCCCGCCGACTACCACCAGCTCGTCCTCTAACCACCAAAACCACCACAAAGGTGCCTGTCCCCTTTGTGGTGGTTTGGAACATGTGGACGAAACAGGTTTGAAACACGGGTTTTGCATGTCAGGCACTCAAAAACGCTTCTACCTGCATCGTAATCAAAATGAAACATCTGCTCATCGGCTTATGCGAAACTTTGCAGCAACAGTGCGATATTATCCATACACGATAAAGCTCGCGGCGCATAGGGTGCCGCGACCAACATTTTTCGTTTCCCATCATTGGAGGAAGCATGAGCTACACGCAGAAAGTTCTCGAAGAGCTCAAGGCCCGCTATCCCGAGCAGCCTGAGTTCATCCAGGCCGCGACCGAGATCCTCGGCACCATTCAGCCGGCGCTCGACGCCCACCCCGAGTACGAGGAGGCCGCCCTGCTGGAGCGCCTCGTCGAGCCCGAGCGCATCGTCATGTTCCGTGTTCCCTGGGTCGACGATCAGGGCAAGGTTCAGGTCAACCGCGGCTATCGCGTCGAGTTCAACTCTGCCATTGGACCCTACAAGGGCGGCCTGCGCTTTAACCCGACGGTCACCCTGGGCATGCTCAAGTTCCTGGGCCTGGAGCAGATCCTCAAGAACAGCCTGACCACCCTGCCCATGGGCGGCGGCAAGGGCGGCTCCGACTTTGACCCCAAGGGCAAGTCCAACAACGAGATCATGCACTTCTGCCAGTCCTTCATGACCGAGCTCTATCGCCACATCGGCCCCAACACCGACGTTCCCGCCGGCGACCTGGGCGTTGGCGGCCGTGAGGTTGCCTACCTGTTCGGTCAGTACAAGCGCCTGACCAACGAGTGGACCGGCGTCCTTACCGGCAAGGGCCTCTCCTTTGGCGGCTCGCTCGCCCGTACCGAGGCCACCGGCTACGGCCTGGCCTACTTTGTGGACGAGTACCTCAAGAGCCGCGGCGACTCCTTCGAGGGCAAGAACGTCGTCGTTCACGGCTCCGGTAACGTCGCCATCTACGCGGTCCAGAAGGTCGCCCAGCTCGGCGGCAAGGTGCTGGCCTGTTCCGACACCCACGGCTGGGTCGAGGATCCCGACGGCATCGACTACACCGTGCTCGAGCATGTCTATAACAAGAAGCGCTCCGGCCACGACAAGGGCGTCACACTCGCTATGTATGTTGACGAGAAGCCCAACGCCGTGTGGCACGAGGGCGACGGCCGCGGCGTGTGGCAGCTTCCCTGCGACATCGCGCTCCCCTGCGCCCGTGAGAAC
>UREZ01000135.1 GCA_900547025.1 uncultured Collinsella sp. | reverse complement strand
AAAGACGGCAACGTGCCCGCCGAGCCCGCTGAAGACGACATCATCACTGTGTTCACCACGCGTGCCGACACGCTGTTTGGCGCGAGCTTCTTCGTGCTTGCTCCTGAATACAAGGGTCTCGCGGCGCTTGTCGAGGGCACTGAATACGAGAAGCCGGTTATGGACCTCGTTGAGGCCTCCAAGAAGATCACCGCGGTGCAACGCGCCCAGGGTGACCACGAAAAGCACGGAGAGTTCACCGGCCGTTACGCGGTCAATCCCATCAATGGCGAAAAGCTGCCCATCTGGGTTGCCGACTATGTCGTTGCCGATTACGGCACGGGTGCCGTTATGGCTGTTCCATGCGGTGACCAGCGCGACTTTGAATTCGCTCGAAAATATGATTTGCCCATCATTCCCATCATCTTGGGCGATGATGATCCGCTGTTCGAGCAGCTGAAAGACGAGCAGAATCGCGTGGTTACTTCGGTCGATTGGCCCGAGGCCTACGCCGCTGAAGGCACGCTTGTGCAGTCGGGCAAATACACCGGCATGACCGGCGGCAAGCATTCCGAGGGCGAGGCGGCCATCGTCGCCGAGCTCGAGGCTATGGGCCGCGGCCGCCGCAAGGTGGAATTCCGCCTGCGCGACTGGCTTATTTCTCGTCAGCGCTATTGGGGCAATCCCATTCCGGCGATCCATTGCTCGAAATGCGGCGTTGTGCCCGTTCCTGAGGAAGATTTGCCCGTGCGCCTTCCCGAGGATATCGATCTTTCCGCTGGTGAGACGCTTGCCACGCATGAGGAATTCGCGAAGTGCACGTGCCCGAAGTGCGGTGGCGAAGCTCGCCGCGAGACCGATACCATGGACACCTTTACCTGCTCCAGCTGGTACTACCTGCGCTATACCGATCCGCACAACACCGAGCTGCCCTTCTCCCGTGAGGCCGCCGACCGTTGGATGCCCGTCGATAACTACATCGGCGGCATCGAGCACGCCATTCTGCACCTGCTCTACAGCCGCTTCTTTACCAAGGCACTGCGCGACCTGGGCCTGCTGAGTGTGGACGAGCCCTTCACCAACCTGCTGTGCCAGGGCATGGTCAAGGACGAGAACGGCGACACCATGTCCAAGTCCAAGGGCAATGTCGTGCCCCCGAGCTCGGTCATCGAGCCCTACGGCGCCGACACCATGCGTCTGGCGATCCTGTTTATCGCCCCGCCCGAGAAGGACTTCGACTGGGATCCCAAGGCCGTTGAGGGCGCCAACCGCTTCATCAAGCGCGCCTGGCGTATCGTTTGGCAGCTCGTCCAGTCCGGTGACGCCAACGTGGCCTTCGACAAGTCCGCGCTCGACGAGGTCGCGATGAAGCTCTATCGTGAGCGTCACCGCACCATCGCCAAGTGCACCGAGGACTTCGATCGCGGCCAGTTCAACACCGCCATCTCGGCCGTCATGGAGCTCGTCAACGCGGCGAGCGCCTACCTCAATGCCACTGAGGGTACCGCCCGCGACAAGGCGCTGTGCTACGGCGTGGCCAAGGATATCGTGAGCGTGCTGGCGCCCATCTGCCCGTTCTGGGCCGACGAGCTGTGGCACGAGGCGCTCGGCTGCGAGGGCAACGCCTATACCGCCGCCTGGCCCGAGTTCGACCTGGCCGAGTCCGTTGAGGACACGGTGCAGATTGTCGTCCAGGTGCTCGGTAAGGTCCGCGGCCGCGTCGACGTGGCCCGCGATGCCTCCAATGAGGATATGCAGGCTGCCGCCGAGGCCGCCGTCGCCAAGTGGCTCGAGGGCAAGACGGTCGTCAAGGCCATCTGCGTGCCCGGCAAGCTGGTCAACTTGGTGGTCAAGTAAGCGCTGCGCGCAAAGCTGACATGCAATAAACGAGGGACGGTCCGGTTGGGTCGTCCCTCGTTTTTCATGTACCTGCCCTGATGTCTGCGGTCAATTGTCCTATTCTTGTGGAGAAGCTGTGCGCACGCTGACCTGCAGATTCGTACTGTGCTTGCACGTTTCCGCAGCTATTGGTATAGTTTGCTTGCAAATGAAGTTGTAATTGAAAGAAGTGGGGTTTCGGCCCCGCTTCTTTTTTGTATGGATGGAGGTGCCGCAATGGTCAAGACCAAGACCGAGCAGGCGATCATCGACGCGCTCGAGGCCGTCGCCCCCCAGCACGATGTCGACATCGTCGACGTCGAGCTCGTGGGTGCCACCAAGGCCCCCTGCGTGCGCGTGCGTATCGAGGGTGCCGAGGGTCAGAGCCTGTCGCTCAACGACGTCACGGCCAACACCAAGTGGGTCGGCGATGTAATTGAGGAGCTCGACCCCATCTCTTCGAGCTATACGCTCGAGGTGTCGAGCCCGGGCATGGCGCGCCCGCTGCGCCGCCCGTGCGACTTTGCCCGTTTTGTGGGCGAGAACTGCGAGCTCACCTCTACCGCCACCGAGGGCCGTCGCAAGTACGCCGGCAAGATTGCCGCTGCGACCGAGACCGACGTGACCCTCGAGCTCGAGGACGGCGAGTCCGTTACCCTCGATTTCTCTGATGTTAAAAAGTGCAAGTTGAAGCCCACCTACGACTTCAAGCCCGCGAAGGAAGGAAAGTAAGATGGCAGCATCCGACATGATGTCCGCCCTGATGGAGCTTTGCCAGGAGAAGCACATCGACCAGCTCTACCTGATCGACCGCCTGGAGCAGTCGCTCGCCAAGAGCTATGCCGAGATCCTGCATCTTGAGTGGGGCGCCAAGGTGACCATCGACCGCACCACCGGCAAGATCTACGTCTACCGCCTGGAGCCGATCGACGATTCCATGGACGAGGAGGGCAACTTCACCGAGTTCGAGGAGATCGACGTCACTCCCAAGAACACGAGCCGCATCGCTGCCCAGCACGCCAAGGCCGAGATTAACGCCATTGTGCGTAACTCCGCCCGCGAGCAGATCTACGAGGAGTTCTCCGGCCGCATCGGCGACCTCATCAGCGGTACCGTGCTGCAGTCCACGCCCGACTTCACGATCGTCAAGATCCGCGAGGGCGTCGAGGCCGAGCTTCCGCACTTTGACCAGCGTCGTTACGAGAACGAGCGCAACGAGCGTCCGATGGGCGAGCGCTACCTGCACAACCAGCACATCAAGGCCGTGATCATCGACGTTCGCGACCCCAACTCCAACCTGCAGCCGGTTCGCGGCGAGCACAGCCGTCCGCCGATTGTCATCTCCCGTACCCACCCCGAGCTCATGCGTCGTCTGTTTGAGCAGGAGGTGCCCGAGATCTATGAGGGCACCGTCCAGATCAAGTCGATCGCCCGCGAGCCCGGCCAGCGCTCCAAGGTCGCCGTCCACTCGCTCGACGACCGTCTGGATCCCGTGGGCGCCTGCGTTGGCCCCAAGGGCAGCCGCGTCCGCACCGTGGTTTCCGAGCTCCGCGGCGAGCGCGTCGACGTCATCCTGTGGGATGCCGATCCTGCCGTCTACGTCGCCAACGCCCTGTCGCCCGCTAAGGTCACCCGCGTCCTCATCGACGAGGAGAAGGCCTACGCTGGCGTCATCGTGCCCGACGACCAGCTGTCCCTCGCCATCGGCAAGGAGGGCCAGAACGCCCGCCTCGCCGCGCGCCTGACCGGCTGGCACATCGACATCAAGTCCGAGACGCTTGCCGCCGACATCCTCAAGAACGTTCCCGTTCACGAGGAGCCCGCTGCCGACCTGATCGGTGACGAGGAGGACGAGGATGTCCGCCGCTGCGAGTACGTGTCCGAGGACGGCATCCAGTGCCGCAACCAGGCTCGTCCCGGCTCCCGTTTCTGCGGTGTCCACGACACCGAC
>UREZ01000134.1 GCA_900547025.1 uncultured Collinsella sp. | reverse complement strand
GTTCTTCACACCGTTGTGCTTTGCATTGCCAATGGCGTCGTGCACGGCGTCGCGGGCCTCGGCGGCAGTTGCCTTGGCAGAGCGCAGCTTGGCTGCCAGGTCGGGATTGGTCTCGGCAACCGCGGCGATCGTGGGGCCGTCGAGCTCTTCTTGCGTGGGCTCGGCCAAAAAGTCGATGGCATACTGAGCGGCTACCATGGAGCCCTTGGCGAGCACGCTCTCGTCGATCTTATAGAAGCAGGAGTGCTGGGCATAGGTGGCGCCGATCTGGGGGTTGCGCGTGCCAACAAAGGCGAGCACGCCCGGTACGCGGCGCAGATACTCCGAGAAGTCCTCGCCCGAAAGCGTGCCGCGGTAATGGCCCTCGCCTGCGGGGCCCAGGCACTTGAGCACAGCTTGACGGCAGCGCTCGCTCGAGGCGGCATCGTTTTCGACCTTGTAGTTGGCGATGGTGTAGTCGGTGAGTTCGGCCTCGGCGCCTAGCGCTGCTGCGGTGTGCTCCACGATGCGGCGCATAAGCTCGGGCATCTCCTCATGCGTTTTGTCGCCATAGGTGCGCACCGTGCCGGCGAGGTACGCCGTGCCGGCGATAACGTTGCGCGCGGTGCCGCCGTGCAGCTCGCCGACGGTGATGACGGCGGGTTCGTAGGGGCTAATCTCGCGCGAGACGATGGTCTGCAGGGCGTTGACGATCTCTGCCGCAACCATAACGGCGTCGTGGCCGCGCTGGGGCATGGCGCCATGGCACGAGGTGCCGCGGACGTCGATGCGGAACCAGTCGGTGTTTGCCATGCGTGGGCCGGGCTCGCAGCTTACGGTACCGGCGTCGACCTCGCTCCAGATGTGCGCGGCGTAGGCGCCATCGACGCCGTCGAGCACACCCGTGCCAATCATGAGTTTGGCGCCCTGGCCGTTTTCCTCGCTGGGCTGGAATACGATGCGAATCTCGCCGTGGATGTCATCGGTCATGTGGCGCAGAATCTGCAGCGTGCCGAGCATCATGGCGATATGGCAGTCGTGACCGCAGGCGTGCATGCAGCCCTCATTGACGCTGGCGAACTCCTCGCCGGTCTGCTCAGTGACGGGCAGGGCGTCGATATCGGCGCGCAGCAGGATGCGGCGGCGCGGCGTGCCGTCCTCGCGGTAGGCATCCGGCGCGGTGCCGCGAAGCGTCGCCACCAGGCCCGTCTTGAGCGGACGCTCGTAGGGGATATTCATGGCGTCGAGCTGGTTGGCGATGTCGGAAGTCGTGCGCTCCTCGGCAAGGCTCAACTCCGGGTGCTTATGGAAGTGCCGGCGCTGCTTGATGATGTAGGGTTCAAACTCGGCGGCGATATCCTGGATGGCCGCGGTGACGTCGTCTGCCGCGCGAACCTCGGTTGCCGCCATAATTTGCTGTGCCTTGGTCTTCGTCATGGTCGATTTGCTCCTTGCTGGCTCGATCGCAAAATCGTACAGGCTCTCTCCAGTATGCCACCTGCCGCTAGGGCTGGTAAAGTTGCCGTTTGCCGCTTGGGGTTTTGTTACAAGGGCGGGGGAGTACACTCGGGGGTGTTGAATTACCTGCCAGAGATGGGGATGCCCATGCGACATATCGATCGGATTATTCGCTCCAAGAACGTCTTTACCGCGCAAGACGGCATCGATACCGCCCGCGAGTTGGCGATCGCCATCGCGGGCGATCGCATCGTCGCTGTCGGCGCGCCCGATGACGTGATTGCCGCCGCACCTGCCGCCACGCCGGTGGTCGATTACGGCGAGCAGTTTGTCTGCCCCGGTTTCCATGACGCTCATCTGCACTTCTTCCATACCTCGGTCGGTTCCTCGCCGTACATGCTCATGGATATGGGCACGTCCGAGGCGGCACTGGTGCAGCATGCGCTCGAGTTTTCCCAGGGCCTGCCCGACGACGCCTGGGTCGTGACCCAGGGCTGGCGCGATTACCGCTGGGATCCGCCCGAGCATCCTACCAAGGCCTCCCTCGACGCCGCCTTCCCCGGTCGCCCCTGTGTTATGTATTCGGGCGATGGGCATACGCTGTGGCTCAACAGCCGCGCACTCGAAGCCCTCGGCGTGACGCGTGACAGCGAGCCTCCGGCGGGTGGCAGTTACGACAAAGACTCAAACGGTGAGCTTACGGGTATTGCCCACGAGGCAGCTGCTATGCAGCTGCTGCCGCGCTGCCTGGAATGGCTGGGCGAGGACCGCATCGCGAGCGCTTACGGCGACCAGATGAAGCGCATGGCCGAGCAAGGCATCACCTCAATCTGCGATATGTCGCTCATGCCCATGCCGGGCTGCGACTTTATTCGCGACGATGTTTACGACAAGCTGCAGGCCGCCGGCAAGCTGGGCATCCGCGCCCATCTGTTTCCCACGCTGCTGGATGACCAATCGCGCTTGGAGGAACTCCAGACCCGCTACGCAAACAACGCGCTGCTCTCGGCGCCAGGATTTAAACAGTTCTTCGACGGCGTGTCGAGCGAGCATACCGCATACCTCACTGAGCCCTATACCAACCCGCGCTTCCCGGGTGACCAGGGGCGCCTGACGGTTCCTGTCGAGCGCATGCGCAAGTTGGTTCTGGCGGCAGCCGAGCGCGGCCACACCGTGCGCATCCACGTTATCGGCGACGGTGCCATCCATGCCGCACTCGATATCTTTGAGGAGGCGGCAGAGCTCTACGGTCTGCCGCCGCACGGTCATAATACGCTTGAGCATTTGGAGAACCTCTTGCCCGAGGACCTCGATCGTCTACGCAAGCTTAACGTCGTTGCCTCGAGCCAGCCCTGTCACATTACACTCGACCCGGGCGGCCCCGAGCGCGACCTGGGTCTGGAACGCAGCCGCATCATGTGGCCGTTTGCGACCTATAAGCAGCGCGGCATCCGCCAAGCTTTCGGTACCGATAGCCCCATCACAGCCGTTACCAGCATGAACGTGCTCTACACGGCCATCACGCGCCAAGACCCCCGCAGTCACTGGCCCGAGGGCGGCTGGCTCCCCAGCGAGCGTATCGACGCGGCAACTGCCCTGCGCAACTACACGCTTGGTAGCGCGTACGCAGCGGGCGACGAGCAAAACCTCGGCAGCCTAGAGCCCGGCAAATACGCCGACCTGGTAGTCCTGGACCAAAACCCGCTCACCATCGACCCCCAAGAGCTCCAGGCTACCAAGGTTCAAGCCACCTACCTGGCAGGCAACTTAATCTACGAGCGCTAATATTCATGCCGTACCGTTAAACGCGGCTCGGGCAGCCTATTTTGGGATGGCGCTCGGGCCGCGTTTGTTTGCCGATCGGGTCCGTTAGGAGCGTTCCCGCTCTGCTTGATTTGGGCGCGGGGCGGAGGCGCAGCTGCTCCGTGCACTCAATTTGGACATCAGTAATGCCGTCTCTTGGTGTTTTGCATACTTTCCATTGCAGATTGCAAAAATAGGATGGGATGTTCTTTCTGGTCCTTATGTACCCCCGCCTGGGCCGTGCAAAAAACGGAGTATTCAGCAACGCAAGTTCCGCCGGTGCCGCTGCAGTTGGCTAACATTGCGGAGATCAACGTCATTTTGGGGTCCGGTGCGACGCGAGACATGTTTATTCGTCTCGACGAAGTCTGTCTGCCGACCCAAATCGCCGGTCGAAGGCGTCTTTGGGGCCAATAAGGGGTGTCCGGCGCGTATGCAGCCGTTCTGGCCTGCTGAATACTCCCAAAAATGCACGGTGCTCCCCGGGGGACCCGTGCGCGCGGCGAAAACCATGCCCATGTCGCCATCCGCATCGCCATTTTGCTGCACAGACTTTTCTGAATGCCGGGCCCGATAACGTTGACTCAGCTCCCGT
>UREZ01000133.1 GCA_900547025.1 uncultured Collinsella sp. | reverse complement strand
CCGCGCGTGATCATCCCCGTGTTCCCCGGCAACAACTGCGAGTACGACAGCGCCCGCGCCTTCCGCGCCGCCGGTGCCGAGGCCGACACCTTCGTGATCAACAACCTCACGCCCGAGGCCGTCGCCGAGAGCACCCACGAGCTTGCCCGCCGCATCCGTGCAAGCCAGATCGTCATGATCCCCGGCGGCTTCTCGGGCGGCGACGAGCCCGACGGCTCTGCCAAGTTCATCACGGCGTTCTTCCGTGCTCCCGAGGTCACCGAGGCAGTCCGCGACCTGCTCAAGGCCCGCGACGGCCTGATGCTGGGCATCTGCAACGGCTTCCAGGCTCTGGTCAAGCTCGGCCTGGTGCCCTACGGTGACATCGTCGACGCCACGCCCGATGCGCCCACGCTGACGTTCAACACCATCGGTCGCCATCAGAGCCGTCTGGTGCGCACCCGCATCTCGTCCAACCTGTCCCCATGGCTGTCGCAGTGCAGCCTGGACGACCCCTACACCGTCGCCATCAGCCACGGCGAGGGCCGCTTTGTCGCCAATGACGAAGTACTCGCCCAGCTGATCGCCAACGGCCAGGTCGCCACGCAGTACGTGGGCGAGGACGGTAAGCCCAGCATGGACCTTTCCGTCAACCCCAACGGCTCCGCACTCGCCATCGAGGGCATCACGAGCCCCGACGGCCGCGTCCTGGGCAAGATGGGTCATGCCGAGCGTCGCGGCGACAACCTGTACCGCAACGTGCCCGAGCATGTCCCCGGCGACAAGTTCATGCCGATCTTTGAGAGCGGCGTAGCCTACTTCGCCTAAGCCTTTCCCATCGGGTACAATCCCTTCGGGTAACATCACCCGCCACCGACGCATCCGGTGGCGGGTTCTTTTTTTCTTCGCGCATACAGGAAGGACATCATGGAAAGCCGCAAGCCGTATCTCGCCACCCTACCCGGACTCATCCTGGGCTGTCTCGTTTGCTGCGCGCTCTGGGGGTCGGCTTTCCCCTGCATCAAAATCGGCTACGGCCTCTTTGGTATCCCGGCGCACGATAGCGCCTCGCAGCTACTCTTCGCGGGCCTGCGCTTCACGCTTGCCGGCATGCTGGTCATTGTTGGCATGAGCGTGGCCCAGCGCCGACCGCTCGTTCCGCAAGCGCACGATATCAAGCCCATCTGCATCTTGTCGCTCTTCCAGACTATCGGGCAGTACTTCTTTTTCTACCTGGGACTCTCGCGCGCCAGTGCCATGTCGAGTTCCATCATCGAGGCCAGCGCCAACTTCCTAGCCATCCTCTTTGCCGCTCTGGCGTTTCGCACCGAGAAGCTCAATACGGCCAAGGTGCTCGGCTGCGTACTGGGCTTTGCCGGTGTCGCGCTCGTCAACCTTTCGGGCGCGGACGGCACCTTTGGCTTTGCGCTCGACAGCGAGGGCTTTATCCTGGCCTCCACCGTCGCGGGTGCCCTTTCGACCTGCCTGATCGGTATCTTCTCGCGTGAGCACGACGGCGTCTTGCTTGCCGGGTGGCAGTTCTTGGTCGGCGGACTGGTCCTCACCGCCATCGGTTTGTTGATGGGCGGCGCGCTCTCCCCCACGGCGATTGCCCCCGCCATCGCGCTCATCATCTACATGGCGCTTATCTCCGCCGTCGCGTACTCGCTGTGGTCCCACCTGCTCGCCGTCAACCCCGTCAGCCGCGTGTCGGTCTTTGGCTTTATGAACCCGGTCTTTGGCGTGCTGTTGAGCGCGCTGCTGCTCGGCGAGGGCGCTGGCACGAGCCCTGTTACCGTACTTGTTGCCCTGCTGTTGGTCTGCGGCGGCATCATCATCGTCAACAGGCCCAAAAAGGCCTAGCGAGCTCACCTTTTTGGGGAGGGTGTTCGCACACTTTAGCTTAATGGAGTACATCGGAGAGCCGAGGGCCGCCATGCACGCAAGCTTGCACCCCTTTATCTAGCGTATCTGGATGCCGGCTTTCTTTTTCTCGGCCTTGACACGGTAGAGCTCCGCATCGGCAGCGCGAAGCAAGTCTTGCCAGGTATCGACGCCGTCACCGACCCGTGCGTAGCCGATGGACATCCGCAACAGATACGGCACCTCGGCGCATGCGAGTTCATCGTTGATTGCCGCGCACAGACGTATGATGTCCTGCTCCGCCATCGCCTTTTGAAGCACCACGAACTCATCGCCACCATAACGTGCGATAAAGCCGCCAGACGCCGAGCAGACTTCTTTGAGCGCAGCGGATATGACCTGAAGAGCGTGGTCGCCCTCCACGTGCCCATAGCGATCGTTAATCTGCTTAAAGCCGTCGGCGTCCATCATAAGCAGATATACATCTTCGGCCTGATCAACATTTGAGAAGAGCGACAGCATATAGGTCTCAAAACGGTTGCGATTGTTAAGTCCAGTCAACGGGTCGGTCGAGATGAGCTGCTCCTGGTAGATGATGTAGAGCAGCAACATGCTAATCATTATGCCGACACAAAGGCCGGGCACCGAGTATACGACCTGAAAGGTACCGCCCACCAGGGCCGGAATGGCGAAAAATGCCAAGGTTCGATAGATGGCCTTCGTCTGCAGGCTCTCGACCCTGCGAGATTGCACAAACGCATGCAGGGACGTATGTATAACGTAACAGTAGCTGACGATGGGCTGGATCATATAGGCAAAGCCGCGACGATACACGCCCTGCGAATCGATATAGAACAGGGCGTGCGTCCAGTAACTGGTAAACGCCAGCACGACCACCAGAGCCGTAGGCAACGCTACAAGCACCACCCTATAGCGCGAGGTCAAAAGGCGAGAACCCTGCACCGTCTCGGAATAGATAAACCAAATGAGACACGCGATAGCAAAGAGCGAAAACGAAACCGCGTTGGAAATCCAGTTGGCAGCAATGCCCAACGTGCCGTCCACACCGTCCGAAAGCGTCCAGATCATATCGAATAATATGTACGCGGCAGAGGTGTAGCCAAGCATGCTAAACAATAACTGCTGGGTGCTCGAGAACAAGGAGCGACGACTTCGCACGGCAAGCCCGATAAGAACAATCATGCATAGCACGAATATCTCAATCTTGAGTGCCTTAACCACTAGCGCCATCCCTTCAATATCCAAGTGGTCAGAATCGCCCAATTCGAATCAGGGCAATAAACACCCCTTTACTCCGCAGGGGTAAAGGGGATAATAGCAGAGCGCCCGAACATCACTGCAAAACAGTTTCTGTTCGGGCGCCCATACGGCGCGAATTGCACACGCCGGCATCATTGATGGGTATCGATTGCTACTCGCCATCGATGTCAGTCGCGACGGCCTCCTCGATGGCCTCGACACCGACAGGCGACAGATCCTCCTTGCCTTGGCAGAACTTCTTGTCGACCCAGCCAGTCAGAATCGGAGCCATGATTGCCGTGATGATGACGGCGGTGGCGATCTGCGCATACGCGGTGGGCGCAAGCTCGGCGTAGCGCGGTGCGACCTCGGCGAGGGCAACCGGTGTGGTCATAGCCGTGCCGGCAATGGTGGAGCAAGCCACAGCGGCCTTGCCATTGCCGCCGCACAGACGCTCGAGCGCAAAGGTGATGGGACCGACGACAAACAGCGTGACAAGGCCCAGCAAGATGCCGGAAATACCGCCGGTGATAAAGCTCGACAGGCTCATGGACGCACCGAGCTGAAATCCGATGACGGCAATCGCGGGATTGGCACCGGGAACCAGCAGGTTCTTGATAAACGGGAACAGGTTGCCCAGAACCATGCCAATAACGAGTGGCAAGATGGAGCCGATAATGGTGCCAATGGGAATGTTGGCGAGGCCGGAAACACCGAGGATGATCATCGTGACGGCGGGGCCAGCCGTAAAGAAC
>UREZ01000132.1 GCA_900547025.1 uncultured Collinsella sp. | reverse complement strand
GCCGTCGAGCCACTTCTGCAGGATCGCCGGCTCGTTGGTCGACGGATCGTAGTTCTTGGGCATCTCTTCCATATATCTCTCCCTGTCCCGCCGGGGAGGAATGTAGGCCCGCCAGGGTCTGCATTCCTCCCCTTAGGTATCGATTACTTCAGTCTGATATGACTTCGCTGAGGCTTAAACAAACACACAGAATAACACAGGTAGTTGGGGTTATTGCGTATATATAAAATAGCCTCCGACCACGGATGGTCAGAGGCTATTTGCAAGCACGTTTTTGGCTGGTTTACCCGTAGATGCGTTGGGGCTGCTCTTCGCCCTTTACGGAGGCTTCGGTCACGATGACCTTAGTGACGCCTTCCTCGCTGGGCAGGTCGAACATCGTCTGCTGCAGCACGTCCTCGCAGATGGAGCGCAGGCCGCGGGCGCCGGTCTTGCGGGCGAGCGCCATGCGGGCGATCTCGTGCAGGGCCGCATCCTCAAACTCAAGCTCAACGTCCTCGAGCTGGAACATCTTACGATACTGGCGCACCACGGCGTTCTTGGGCTCGGTCAGGATCGACACCAGGTCGTCCTCGTCGAGCGCCTGCGTCTGGGTGACGACGGGCGTACGTCCCACAAACTCGGGGATCATGCCAAAGGCATTGAGGTCCTGCGGGAGCACCTGGCGCAGCAGGTCGTTCTCGTCGACCGAGGTGGGGCCGGCGATCTCGGAGTTAAATCCCACGCCCTTGTTGCCCACGCGATCGGCGATGATCTTGTCCAGACCCACAAAGGCACCGCCGCAGATAAACAGAATGTTGGTCGTGTCGATCTGCAGCAGCTCCTGTTGGGGATGCTTGCGGCCGCCGGTGGGCGGAACGCTTGCCACCGTGCCCTCAAGGATCTTAAGCAGCGCCTGCTGAACGCCCTCGCCCGAAACATCGCGGGTGATGGAGAGGTTCTCGGCCTTGCGGGCGATCTTGTCGATCTCGTCCACGTAGATAATGCCAACCTGCGCGCGCTCAATGTCGCCATCGGCGGCATTGATGAGCTTGAGCAGGATGTTCTCCACGTCCTCGCCTACGTAACCGGCCTCGGTGAGCGCGGTGGCGTCGGCGATGGCAAACGGCACCTCGAGGATGCGCGCGAGCGTCTGGGCAAGCAGGGTCTTACCGGTACCAGTGGGACCGAGCAGCAAAATGTTGGACTTGGCGAGCTCCACCTCGTCCATATCATCGTCGAGCTGCGAGTCCAAGCCATCGTCAAAGGCCGAAAGCGCGGCACCGCCCTCGATCACGCGGCGGTAGTGGTTGTACACGGCAACCGACATGGCGCGCTTGGCGTCTTCCTGGCCCATGACATAGGCCGAAAGCTCGTCATAGATCTCATGCGGCGTCGGCACATGCGTAATGACTTGGCGGGCGTCGTCCTCGAGCTCAAAGCCCTCGGCCTCGGGATCCACGGCAGGCTGCCCGGCAGCCTGGCCGTGATCGTTGAGGAAGCCCGGCAGTTTGCCGTTACGGGCAGCGTCCATAAAGTCCGAAGCCAGCGACTCCTCCAGAATCTCGGAGCAGGCGGCGACGCACTCGTCGCAGATAAAGATGTTGGTCGGACCCTTGACAAGGCGGCGAACCTGCCCCTGCTCTTTTCCGCAGAAGGAGCAACGGATGGGGTTGCCGTTCTCGTCAAAGTTGTCCTGCATGTTACCGGCCATCCTAGGCGTCCTTCGCGGCGAGGTCGCGCGAGGTGACGATACGGTCAATCAGGCCGTAGTCGAGGGCCTCGGCAGCGGTCAGGTAGTTGTCGCGCTCGGTATCGGCCTGGACCTTCTCGATGGGCTGGCCCGACGCGTCGGACAGAATCTGGTTGAGCTCGCGACGGGTCTTCTTGATCTCCTCGGCCACGATCTCGATCTCGGTCTGCTGACCCTGGGCACCGCCGCTGGGCTGGTGAATCATCACCTTGGAGTGCGGCAGGCAGAAGCGCTTGCCCTTGGCGCCGGCCGAAAGCAGCACGGCGGCCATAGACGCGGCCATACCAACGCAAATGGTGGAGACCTGCGGCTTAATGAAATTCATAGTGTCAAGAATCGCCAGACCGGAGTAGACCTCGCCACCGGGCGAATTGATGTAGAGCGAGATATCCTTCTCGGCATCCTGGCTCTCAAGATGCAGCAGCTGGGCAACGACCAGGTTGGCGCTGACGGAGTTGATCTCCTCGCCCAAGAAGATAATGCGGTCGTTGAGCAGGCGCGAATAGATATCGTAACTGCGCTCGCCGCGCGGCGTCTGCTCGATAACGTATGGCACGAGGGCGGAATCGAACTTAGCGATCATACGCATCTCCATTTCTCTCTTGCGGACCAAATTGGTTCTAGATAAACGTACGGTGCCCGCATGCTATGCATTGGCTGGCACCGTACGAAGCAACCGGATAACCGGTGTATAACTTTACCCCATCACGGGCGCACGCATGCGCTCGTGGGCAAGGTGGCGAGAATTACTCGGCGTCCTTGGCGGTCTCGTCGACCTCGGTCACCTTGGCGTTCTCGACCAGGTGGTCGACGGCCTTGGAGCGACGGATGGACTCGCGGACGGCAGGCATGCGGCCATCGGCGATGAACTCGGCCTTGGAAGCCTCGACGTCCTTGACGCCAGCCTTCTCGAACTCGGCGTTGATGTCATCCTCGGTGACCTCGATCTTGAGCTCGCGGGCGAGAGCGTCGAGGGCCAGGGACTCACGGGCAACGTCGTTGGCCTGCTTGTGCAGGTCGCCGATGAACTGCTCCATGGTCAGGCCGGATGCGGGCAGCCAGGTGTCCAGCGTCATGCCACGGGCAGCGAGGTTGGACAGGAAGTTCTGGCCAAGCTCCTCAAAGACGGACTGCTCGTAGTCGGCGTCCATCTCCTCGAGCTGCAGACGCTCGGCGAGAGCGGAGACGCAACGGTTCTCCTTCTCGGCCGGGAGGCGGGAAGCCTTGTCCTGCTCGATCTCGATCTTGATGGCGTCGCGCATGGCGTCGATGCTGTCGAAGCCAAAGTCGGACTTGACGAGCTCGTCGGTGAGCTCGGGGGTGTTGCGGACCTTGATGCCCTTGACGGTGACCTCGACGGTGTGAGTCTCGGCCTCCTCGCCCTCCTCGACCTCGTCGGTCCAGGTGACGGTCTTGACGTCTTCAACGTTGGCACCGATCAGGGCCTCGTTGAACTCCTTGGGGTTGCTGTCGCTACCGGCGATGAGCATGCGGCCCTCGGCAGCGAAGTTGTCGGCGTTCTCGACGGCCTTGAGGTCGACGGTGACGTAGTCCTCGGCCTCGACGGCGCGACCCTCGACGTCCTCGAAGGTGGCACGGTAGTTGAGGAGCATCTCGACCTGGTTGTTGATCTCGGACTCGGTGACCTCCGCGGGAGGCATCTCAATCTCGACAGCGTCGAAAGAGGAGAGCTCAGCGGCGGGACGCAGGGAGAACTCGACGGTGTAGGTGTAGTCCTCGTGATCCTTGGCGAGGTCGAGCTCCTTGTAGTCACCGCTCTTGGTGGGGACGATGTCCAGCTCGTTGAGAACGGCGGGCTCATTAGCGGCGATCAGGTCGTTGGTGGCCTGAGCGAGGGTAGCCTCGGCGCCAAGAGCGGAGTCGATGACCGGACGGGGGGCCTTACCGGCGCGGAAGCCCGGGAAGCGGTACTTCTTGGCGGTGTCCTTGTAGGCCTTCTTGATCGCGGCGTCGACGTCGGCGGCCGGGATGGTGACCGTAGCGGTGAGCTTGGCGTCCTTGACGTCAGAAGCGGTGATGTTCAACACGTTCCTCCTCATACTGCCCAGCTTATCTGAGGTGCTGGTACCTTTATGCAACAAAGAGTCGCGACGGCGGGAGCCGACGCAGG
>UREZ01000131.1 GCA_900547025.1 uncultured Collinsella sp. | reverse complement strand
CCTCTTGACAATGTCCTGCTCATATTAAAAGGGACGTCCCCAGATGCCGGGTTGGGCCGGTTTTGATGATCGCCCGAGGGGCTGTGGTCAAAAAATGGCAAATATGAGTACTGTTGCCTTTGTTGTCACATATATTTTCAAACAAAAAGGGCACCCTAACGGAATTAAATCTCGTTAGGGCGCCCTTTTATTGAACATTTGGGGAGATATGGCTGCACTTACGCTTGCATGACGGATCGATCAGCCGCCAAATGGATCAAAATCGCTGTTACCAAAGTAGTAGCAGTACTCATATTTGACGTTTTTTGCACAGGGCCATTCCCAAACACCCTGTCGGCCGATGCCAAACGGCTTCAACGATCAAGATCCAAAGACTGTCCCCAGCGACTAGTCGTTTAAGAACGTCCCCAATGACTAGTTGCGCTACAGAGGCAGGCCTTGGCCGAGCATGGCTATGGCGCTCATGAGGACCAGCATGCCGGCAGCGTAGGGCAGAATGGCGCCCAGAAGCTCGGCGTCCTTGCCGCGCACGTGCACGGCGGCCAGGCCAATGGCAAGCGTCTGAGGCGAGATCATCTTGCCCGCTGCAACGCCAAGCGCGTTCAACGCAACCATCCAGTAGTCGCTCACGCCCAGCGCGGTGGCAGCCTGGCTCTGAATGGGGCCAAACAGCATGCCCGACGACGTGCCCGAACCAGTCACGAACGCACCGACCGCGCCAATCCAAGGAGCCAGGATCGGGTACAGGCCACCGGCAACGGCAATGCAAAACGCGCTAATCGACGAGATCATGCCCGCATAGCCCATCACTTTGGCGCACCCCAGCACCGAAAGCATGGTGATCACTGTCGGCATCATCTGCTTAACGGTCGCGGCCAGCACCTCCCCCATCACGCGCGGCGAAGCGCCCTGAATGGCCCCACCCACAAACGCGGCCAGGAAAATCCAAACGCCCGGCGTGTTGATCCACGAAAACGTAAGCGTGCCGGGATTCTCGCCGCAATACACCTGCACCTGGCTTGCAAACGGAGCAAGCGCCGCGTGCACGGCGGGCACCAGGTTAGACGTACCCAGCAGCAACACAAAGATCAGAATGAAGCACGACCAGGCCGAAAGCGCCGACTTAACGGTGAGCTGCTCGCTGGCCTCGATGTTCATGTGAAAGCGCGCATCCAGGTGGCCGGACTTCTCGGCGCGCATGGCGAGCGCGGCGGTCAGCGCGAGCGACACGATAGAGCCCACAACAACGGCAAGCTCGGGACCCACGAACATGGCAACGACCAGCGCCGCGCCCACAAATGACACACCGGAGAGCAGCGCGACGCCGAGTACGCCGTGCAGGCGCTCGGCAATGCTCGCAACGCGACCCTGCTCGTCGGCAACGCGGCCCGCCACCAGAACGATAAACAGCGGAATCATCACAAAGAACGGCGCGAGCTGCACCAGCTGAACGGTCGCCAAGTGCAGCGAGTCCAGGCCCACCAGGCCGGCAACGGACACCGTGGGGATGCCGATGGAGCCGTAGGGCGTGGGCACGCCGTTGGCAAGCAGGCAGATCAGCACGGCGGGCACGGCTTCAAAGCCCAGACCCGCGAGCATGCCGGCGGGAATGGCGACGGCGGTACCGAAACCTGCCATGCCCTCCATAAAGCCACCGAAGCACCAGGCCACGAGCAGCGCTAGCAGACGACGGTCGCTACTGATAGAGGTGATCATGCTGCCGATAACATCCATCGCGCCCGTACGCACGCACAGGTTATACGTAAAGACGGCGGCGATAATCACCAGCACGATGGGCCATAGCGCCATCAAAAAGCCCTCGAGCGAGGCCGTGGCAATGTGCGCAACCGGCAGGTGCCACCACGTAAAGGCAAGCACGCACGAAAGAACAAACGAGCCGATCGCGGCTTTCCAGGCCGGCCACTTAAAGCACAGCAGCATCACGACCAGCCAAATGATCGGCACAAGAGCCAGCAAAAATGCGGCGATATCCATGGGTTAAAGCTCCTTGGTACCGCGAAGGCGGCATCGGGGTGTCAGAAAACTTCAAAAGGATACCGCACGTTTGCCGATAATTTCCGACCACCCGCCGAATTGTTGAACAACCTGTTCAAAAAACCAAGTCCGCAGTGCCGCCGCTATACTAAAGAACAGCAACAGAAAGGACTCCTCCGTGAGCATCACGCCCCTCGATACCATCCGCCAAGCTATCGCCCGCCGCAAAGGCGTGCCCGACCCCACCGTATCGGGAGACAGCACGGCACACGGCCAGGGCGGCCGCATCGAGAACGGCTTGTTTCCCGCCTCGCACACGGCCGAGGAGCTCGCGCGCATTCAGGAGCTGAGTCAGCGCAACGCCGGCGGCCCCGTCAGCAGCCAGGCCACGCGCCGTCGCCGCGAGCGCAAACCCGGCGCCATCCGCCGCATGGTCGATGCTTGGTGGAACCGCCTGCTGAGCGCCGTCTACGGCGGCGGCCTCTCCACACAAGAAGCCGAGTACGAGGAGCACGCCACCCGCCGCGATTACCTGTGGAACACCCTGGGGACTGCCGTGTGGGGCGCTGCCTTCCCGCTGCTCACGATCGTGTCTACGCAACTCGTAGGCGCCGAGGAGGCCGGTAAGTTCTCGATTGCCTTTGTCACCGGCACGCTCATTATGATCGCGTGCAACTACGGCGTGCGCAATTTTCAGGTTTCGGACATCGACGAGAAGACCTCCTTCGCCTCCTACCAGCTCAACCGCTGGATCTGCGGTGCGCTGGCCCTGGGTTGCGGCCTGCTCTACAGCAGCGTGCGCGGCTACGACGCGCAAATGGCCACAATCGGCCTGGGCGTCTACCTGTATAAAGTAATCGACGGCGTGGCCGATGTATACGAGGGCCGCCTGCAACAGGCGGACAAGCTCTACCTGGCAGGCATGAGCCAAACGCTGCGCTCCGCCGGCGTGGTCGCAATCTTTAGCGTGGCGCTGCTCCTCACGCGCAGCATGCCCATCGCTGCCATGGCCATGGGCATCACCGCCATCGCCTCGCTCGTGCTGGTCACCGCCCCGCTCGCCCTGCTTGAGACCGAAAAATCGCGCCGCGTGAGCCTGCGCGAGGTCGGCCACCTGTTTGTCCAGTGCGCCCCACTCTTTGGCGCGCTATTCCTGTTCAACCTTATCGAGAGTATGCCCAAGTTTGTGATGGAAGGAACACTGGCCTACAAATACCAGCTGTACTTTAATGCCCTGTTTTTTCCAGCTCAGGCTATTCTGTTGAGCATTGGATTTGTCTATAAACCGCAGCTCCTGCGCTTGTCGAGCATTTGGGCTAATCCTCGTAAGCGTCGTCGCTTTGACCTGATTATTGTTGCCGTTATGGCGCTGATCGTGGTCATCACCGGCGTGTGCGCCGCATTTATGGCAGGTCCCGGTATTCCCCTCATGAGCTTTATGTACGGTCTCAGCTTTGAGCGCTACCGTACGCTGGCGCTGCTGATGGTCGTCGCCGGCGGCGTCACCGCGGCCATCGATTTTATCTACGCCATCATCACGGTATTGCGCCACGCTGGCGACGTCACCAAGATCTACCTGATCTGCTTCGCCGTAAGCGTGGTGCTGCCGGTGATCCTGATTAAGCTGCTGAGTCTGATGGGCGCTGTGGTGAGCTACCTAGCCATCATGGCCCTACTCCTGGTGCTGCTGATTATCGAGTACCGCCGCATCCGCCAACGCATAGAGAGGGACCGGAATCCGTACGGAGCCTAATTAGCTGCCCCGGTCACCGGAATTTGCGATGGAATCGCCCCGGCTGGGGTCTCGTTGAAGACAATATGCATCACGTAAAACTAAGTGAGTAGATTTTTACCGAATCCCCGACCACACCGACAGAGCACTAGTCTGTGACCTGCACTGATAATTGTTCTCGGGGGAAGCGGGCACTGCGGGGCGCGGCAAC
>UREZ01000130.1 GCA_900547025.1 uncultured Collinsella sp. | reverse complement strand
AGGTACGAGACGGTACACAGATGACGGTACTCCTCGAACAGCGCGGCGGTGCTGGCCAGGTGCGCTGCCGATTACTCGGCGGAGCGGTCGGGGGCTTGGCCGGAAAGGATGGCATTGTCCTTGAGTAGCTTGACGGCAAAGACCTCGCCGCTCGTGTTGGTCGCGCGCAGCACGTGCCCGATGTTGCCGTTGTTGCGGTGGGCCGTCTGGAGAATAAGCGTCATAAACCGACGCTTGGCGTCGTCCTCGGCGCTGGGGTCGACCGCCACGGCGGTATCGAACGTATCGAGACGGACGAGTTTGTCGCCATAGGCGCTATCGGTAGTATCCATGGCGTTCCTTTGTCTGGCATGGGTTGCCGCACGTTTACGCGAGCAGTGCGGATATCGGTAAAGTACCATGATAGCCGCACTGCCCACGTATACCGCTGAGCATTGTCGTTTACGACGCAGAAGGTAGAAGACGAAAGACGGACGGCGACCGTCTTTCGATCGCCGTCCGCGCTAGTCCACAATGACAAGGAATGTCGTGTAGAGACCCAGATGGAGCCTGTCGCTGTTGGCGATTTCCACGGGGGGATAGACTTTGCCGGGTTCGCGTTGGTCGCGCGGCGGCTCAATCACAATATCGCCGTCACCCGCGCCCGATTCGAGCACTGTGCCGTTGGTCGATCCAAGGCCCTGGGCGTACCAGTGCTCACCCTCGAGCCAAATACGAAGATGCTCGCGCGAGGCGTCGGCGCCTACATCGGTGATGCTGGGCGAGGTTTTGGGCAAAGAACCAATCACGGTGCCGCGCGGATCGCGTGTGAGGGGATGGATTTGCATGTCGGCGCAGTTGTCGGCATGGGTTCTGAGCAGACCGAGGTTAGGGGCGACGGTGCGTGGCTGCCCCAGGCTGCTCATAAAGCCACGTCCTACGGTAGTTTCGGTGGTGCCAAAGTGCCCGCCTGTCTTGCTGTCGCAAAAGCGCTCGACGGTGGCCACGCCCTGAACGGGATCGGCGAGCGCCCCCGTTGCCACAAAGAGCATCAAGAAGAGCGTGCTTTTTTCGCGCACGGCATTGCCGTCAAAGTTGTCGATGCGATTGAGGGCGTTTGCATATAAGCGGCTGTCCAGCTTGTAGCTGGCGAGAGCCGACATCATTTCGTTGGCGGCCGGACCGCGATAGTGCTCGGCGATTGCCTGATAGGCGGACTCGCCGCCGCCGAGCTTGCTGCAGATTGCCGCGGAAAGGTTGAGCGTGGTGACGGTAAAGTCGCTGTAGATGGCGGGCGCGCACTGGTCAGGCTTGCGATGGACGATGTAACGGGTGAGATACGAGCGGTTGGAAGAGCATTTCTCGAGCAGGGTGCTGCCGAGATAAGAGTTTCCATTGATGAGCATTCGGGCGATCTCGAGATGTTTAAGACCGCCGAACGAGCGAATATCGTTATAGAGGACCGAGCAAGGCGTCTCTGCTGCCACGGATACCTCCTTTGATTGCTTCCTAGCCAATATGGCGATAGGAATTAATGGCCCCCGGTGGGCGACGTATTAAATGGCTGCGCAATATATAGCGTAACCAAAGCAACATTATAGGCCACATGTTCGAAATTGCAGGAAGACCGAGAGATTTTGGTTGGACTGAACGGAAATCCCCCTCTGTCTTGTTCTGTAACATTTGGATCCGGTTTTGCCCTGCATCTGTTACAGATTGAGATAATCGGCCAGGCCCACCTCGTCCGCCTCGTCATCTGTGGTTTACGTGGGGGCATACGGAGTACGGGTATACTAACCGGCGGCGAATCTGCTCCATCGCTTAGAGCTGCTGCGTCTGGACGGCGCGTGATAGGGCTGCCAAAGCGATCGCCAGCGTGCTGAGCAACGTCCTCTCTGTGCGCACCTGTTTTTGTATGTATTAGCGCACTACCAAGCACGCCCGCGCGGCCGCATGCCGTGCCCATTGCGCGTGCAGATAAGGAACAACAACATATGCGTAATTCTGTATCCGACGTCACCGACGCCGAGATCCTGGACGAGGCCCGCGAGGCCATGACCCAGGCTGCCTTCGATGCCGCCGATGAGGCCAATGCTGCCCAGGCCGTCGAGTCCGCTACCGAGAGCCTGCCCGCCTTTGACGAGCTGGGACTTTCGGACGAGATGCTTCGTGCTATCGAGAACCTGGGCTACACGGCGCCGACGCCCGTGCAGGCCGGCTCGATCCCCGTGGTGCTCGAGGGTCGCGACCTGCTTGCCGCCGCTCAAACCGGCACCGGCAAGACGGCCGCCTTCTTGCTGCCGACCATGAACAATCTGGAGCACATCGCTCCGCCCAAGCCCGTGCGCGAGCGCGGCGGCCGCAACCGTCGCCGCGGTGCTAAAAAGCCCGAGGGCAACGGCCGTGGCCCCGTGATGCTCGTCATCACCCCCACGCGCGAGCTTGCCCAGCAGATCGACGAGGTCGCGAGCAAAATCGCCGACGTCACGGGCCACGTTGCCGTGACCGTCGTGGGCGGCGTGAGCTACAAGCCGCAGACCGCGGCACTCAAGTACGGCTGCGATATCCTGGTCGCCACGCCGGGTCGTCTGGTCGACCTGATCGAGCAGGGCGCCTGCCACCTGAACGAGGTTAAGGTCTTGGTGCTCGACGAGGCCGATCGCATGCTCGACATGGGCTTTTTGCCCGCCGTCCGCCGCATTGTGCGCGAGACGCCGGCCGAGCGTCAGACGCTGCTGTTCTCGGCGACCCTCGACGAGGAGGCCGTGGGCGAGATCACCGACCTGGTGAGCGACCCGGCCCGCGTGGAGATCGCGCCCGCCACGTCGACTGCCGACACCGTCGACCAGTTTGTGTTCCCGGTGTCCATCGAGGCCAAGAACAACCTGTTGCCCGAGTTTCTCAAGAAGGAGGGCCCGGAGCGCACCATCGTCTTTATGCGCACCAAGCACCGCGCCGACAGTTGCTGCCGTCGTCTGGAGCGTAAGGGCATCAAGGCTGCCGCGATTCACGGCAACCGCAGCCAGGCGCAGCGCGAGCGTGCGCTTTCTGCCTTCCGCGACGGCACCGTCGACGTGCTGGTGGCAACCGATGTTCTCGCCCGCGGCATCGACATTAGCGACGTGCGCTACGTCGTGAACTTTGACGTGCCGGCCGAGCCGACCGACTACATCCACCGTATTGGCCGTACGGGCCGCGCCGGCGAGCTGGGCTGGGCCATCACGTTTGTGACCGAGCAGGATGTCGATGAGTTCTACGAGATCGAGAAGCTCATGGACAAGACCGCCGACATCTACGAGGCCGGCGACCTGCATGTGGGCCCCAATCCGCCCGCGGTTGACCCCGAGCGCGATCCTGCGGCCTTTAAGGTGAAGAAGAAGACCAAGCGCGGCAAGTCCAAGAGCAAGAAGAAGCTTGAGCAGGCGCGTCGCGACGGCAAACGCAACGGCGATGACTACGGCGATGTGGCCGGTCGTTCCAACCGCGGTCGCGACGAGCGTCGCGGCGATGGCGAGCGTCCGAGCCGTCCCAAGCGCGGCGGCAAGACCCGCGTGCGCGAAGGCGTTCAGGCTCGCGTGGACGAGGCTGTTGAGAGCGTGGCCCGCGAGGTGGCTGCCGAGGAGCGCGGCGGTGCTGTCGAGCAGGCCCCGCGTGGCAACCGTGCCGAGCGTCGTGCCAAGCAGTTCCAGGGCGAGGCACATCGCCGCCGCCGCGAGGACGAGGATCGCGGTGGCCGTCGTCGTGTCGAGCGCGAGGACGAGGGCCGCGGTTCGCGCGGTGGCAAGCGCGGTTCGGGCGACCGCCGTCGTTCCGGTCGTGATGACGAGCGCGGCGGCCGTGACGAGCGTCGCGGCGGCGAGGGTCGTGGTGAGCGTGCTGCCCGTGGCGGTGAGTCCCGTGGCGGCAAGCGCTTTGAAGAGCGCGGTAGCCGCGGCGGCGAGCGTCGCGAGGGTGCTCGCGGCAATGGCGG
>UREZ01000129.1 GCA_900547025.1 uncultured Collinsella sp. | reverse complement strand
GCATTGAGGAGATGCAGGAGCGTGTGGATGCTGCCGTGGGCGGCTATAACCGCGCGGTGCGTCGGCTGTACGGCCCTGGTACGCCGTGGGGCGAGGTTGCCGAGTGGCAGACGGCAACGATGGAGGAGCTTGAGCGTCAGCAGCGAATCAACGAGACGGCGAAGCATCGCGTGGTGGGGCTCGTTATCGAGACGCGCCCCGATGCCGTAACGCCGAAGGCCCTCACACTTATCCGCCGCCTGGGCTGCACCAAGATCCAGATGGGCATCCAGAGCCTCGATCAGCACCTGCTCGATATCAACGAGCGTCGCATTTCGGTGGCGCAGATCGAGCGGGCGTTTTCGCTTGCGCGCCTGTTTGGCTTTAAGATCCATGCGCATTTTATGCTCAACTTGCTGGGCGCCACGCCCGAGGGGGATAAACGCGACTACGAGCGCTTTATGACCGAGGGCGCCTTTATGCCCGACGAGGTCAAGGTCTACCCGTGCGCGCTCATCGAGGGCTCGCGTTTGGTGGGCTGCTATGAGCGCGGCGAGTGGCGCCCCTATACCGAGGAAGAGCTGCTCGATGTGTTGGCCGACGACATCGTAGTGACGCCGGCGTTCTGCCGCATCAGTCGCATGATCCGCGACTTTAGCTCCGACGACATCATGGTGGGCAACAAGAAGCCCAACCTGCGTCAGCTCGTTGAGAACCGCTTGGCTGCTCGGGGTGACGGTGCGACGGTGCGCGAGATTCGCTATCGCGAGATCAGCACGGCGGGTGCCGACTTGGATGAGCTGACCCTTGACGAGGAAGTGGCGTACGAGACGCCGGTGACGCACGAGCGCTTTTTGCAGTGGGTGACGCTCGAAGGCAAGATCGC
The DNA here is from genome assembly GCA_900547025.1 of uncultured Collinsella sp. GTDB lineage: Bacteria > Actinomycetota > Coriobacteriia > Coriobacteriales > Coriobacteriaceae > Collinsella. The sequence continues at coordinate 3,091 of UREZ01000129.1, read as the reverse complement.
CGGCTTTTTGCGCCTGTCTCTGCCCGATCGTGCGTTTGTTACCGCGCACGCAGACGAGTTGCCGACGACGCCGGACGAGGCAATGATTCGCGAGGTGCACGTGTATGGCATGGCGGCACGCGTGGGCGACCAGGGCCAGGCGGCTCAGCATCATGGACTGGGGCGGTCGCTGGTGGAGCGTGCGTGCCGTATTGCTCGGGACGCGGGCTATACGCACATCAACGTGATCAGCGCGATCGGTACGCGCGAGTACTATCGCCATCTGGGTTTTTACGACCACGGACTCTATCTGCAAAAGGAGCTCTAAATGAACAAGCCGAGTGTTTCTGCCGGTGTCGTTGCCGGCGTTGCCCTGGGAGCTGCGGCGCTTGGGGCAGCCGCCGTCGCTGTTCGTGCTGCCTGTCTGCAGGTCGCGAGGACCCGCAATGGGCTGGCGCGTGTGAAACGTGTGCACGATGAGGGCGGCGATGAGATTCGCGTGTTGATGCAAGGCGGCGTCTACCAAAGCGCAAGCTACGTTGGCGAGCGTTGGGCAGAGCCCGTCTTTGCGTACTATCGTGCGTTTGACGATGTGTTTGAGGCCGAGGACGCAATGCGTGATGCTTGCGGGCATGGTATCGACCGTATGCTCATGTTGGGCGGCGGCGGGTTTGCCTATCCTAAGTTCGCACTGATGTTGCATGATGGTTTGCGCATGGACGTCATCGAGTATGACGGAGAGATTACGCGCCTGGCGCGCCGTTGGTTCTATCTGGACGAGCTGGAGCGCACGGTGGGCGACCGCTTGCGGGTGATTACTGCTGAGGCTCGCTCGTATCTGGGTGTGACGAGTGTGGGCCATCGTCGCTACGACGTGGTCGTGAGCGATTGCTTTGGCGGTGCCGAGCCCGTACGCGAGCTGGCGACGGTTGAAGCGTTGCGTTTGGTGCGGGGCAGCCTAAATGTCGGTGGCGTCTACGTTGCCAATATCGTGAGTGCAAACGAGGGGAGCGATGTGACGTTCCTGCGCGACTGCGCCGCCACGGCGCTCGAGGTGTTCGACCATGCTTGGGTGGTCCCATGTGGCGATGCAGAGTTCGGCGGCGAGGAAAACTACCTGCTCATCGCCAGCGACGGCAACTACGCCTTTGCCGAAGCCGTGCCCTTCGACACCGACTTCCTCGGCACCGTCCTTCACGACAAATAAGTTTCCCCGTCCCAAAAGACTGGTCTTAGGCGTGGTCGCGCCAGCCGAGAACGCGCTGCTTCATGTCTTCGATGTCGAGCACGCCTTCGGCAAAGCCTTTGCGCACGAGCTCTTCTGGAACGTACTCGTCGTAGCGATCAAAATAAGGCACCTCGCCGGGATAGACGAGGTCGATGGGGTCGAAGTCTTTCTCGGCTTCGGCGGCGAGCACTTCAAAGAACGTCTCCTCGTCGGCCTTCATCTTAAACTGCATAAAGTACGGGCGTGACGGGTCGAGTCCGCGAAGGCCCAACTCAGCGGCGCATTTAATCTTGAGCATGCGCTCGAGCGCCAAAAAGGCGTAGCTGCCCAACCAGGGGAAGAGCACCCAGGTGTCGCCACCCAGGTTGATGAGCGGCTTAGTTCCCGCGCCCGAAATCTCGGCCGTATGGCGAGCCTGCGCCAGACGGGCCCGCGCGTTACCCATCAGGTACGGATACGCCGCGTGCTCGTTGAGCGCCTTGCGCATACGCTCGAGTACGTGTGTATTGATGTCGCCGGGGCAGTCGCCAAAGTAGGCCGGCACCCGGCCCTTGACCTGCGTGGCAAAGACGGTGTGACGCTTCCAGTCCACTTCCTCGACAATCCAGCAATGGCCGGCGATGGCAATGCGCTCACCGGGCGGGGGCGGGTTGACAATCGTGCCCAGCTCGGCCGATTCGCTGCGAACGGTGAACTCCTCGTTTTCCTGGAACACGGCGTAGAACTTAAAGTTGTTGATGATGCGCTCGCCCGCGAGACCCACGATGAGCCCGCCGCCCTCGGTGACTTGGATATGGTCGATCTTAATGAGGTGACGCAGCAACACGCGATAGTCATCGGCCGAGATGCGATGGAAATAGCTGAGTGTGAGCACGCGCTGGGCAAGCTCTGCCGGCGTGAGTTCGCCGGTGCTGGCAAGCGTCGACATAGTCTGGTGGTAGAGCAGGCTGTAGGGGAGTCGATCGAGCTCGGGCGGCTCGACCCACTTTTCCTCGCGATAGAGTTGTACGAGCGCGATGCCCTGCAGGAGCTTCCACGGAATGGTCTCGGGCATCATCGTGCGCGGCTCGGGTTCCTCCTCGCGCATGACAAACCACATCTCGGGCGGAAGATCGCGGCGCCCCGTGCGGCCCATTCGCTGCAAAAAGGAGCTGACGGTAAACGGCGCGTCGATCTGAAACGCACGCTCCAGACGGCCGATATCGATACCGAGTTCCAGCGTGGAGGTGGTGACGGTTGTCTGTGCCTGCTCCTCATCGCGCATGAGTTCCTCGGCCGTTTCGCGCAGCGATGCCGAAAGATTGCCATGGTGGATGAGAAAACGGTCGGGCTCGTGCCGGCTCTCGCAGTAGCTGCGCAGCATGGAGCACACGGCCTCTGCCTCCTCGCGCGAGTTGGCAAAGACCAGGCACTTGCGGCCGCGCGTATGCTCAAAGATATAGCCCATACCGGGGTCGGCGTTGTCGGGTGCCGTGTCGGTGGGGTTGAGAAGCGCCTGCTCGGTCGCTCGTGGGATGTCGACTTCGCCCTCGGGGGCCGAAGAAGTGCGACGGTCTTTGGGAGCGGCCTTGCCCCGTGCCCGCTCACGACGTTGACGGCGTTCCTCCTGTGTAAGCTGTCCGCTGTGGCGCACGTCTTGGGCGCCAGCCGGCAGCGCCGCGGGCGCCGCCGGCTCAATACGCTCGCAAGCAAGCATCTCGGCTTCTTGTGGACCCGTGCTCTCGAATCCCCGCTGCTGTGCCTGGGGACCCGAGTTGTAGAAGTGCTCCATGGAGATGCGCCACACGCGGCGCGGTTCCTCAAAGCGGGGGATGATGCAATCGCGTCCTGTTCCCTGTGAGAGAAAGGCGCCCGTGCGCTCGGGGTCGCCGATGGTGGCAGAAA
>UREZ01000128.1 GCA_900547025.1 uncultured Collinsella sp. | reverse complement strand
CCGAAGCCGATCTCGGCTTCGGCGCCTTCATCAAGCAGCGCGTCTATGTCTTCGCCTAGGCTTTCGTCTGCCTCAATACTCCGAATCAAACGACATGTCGCCCGAACCGACCTCAAAACGATACGTAGCAGACTTATCGCCGTTATCGAATTCAAGATTCAAAATGGTCTCGCCATCGTAGCCAAGCGGAAGGAAATCGCTCTCGAAGTCGCCGCTGCCCAAGGTGAGGCTCGCCTTAAAGCCCGTAGAGTTCGGAACCGTTATCTCTACATCGCCCGAGTCCACGCTTACGTCCATCGACTTCGCGGGGGCCGGGTAGAGCTCGAACGTCACATCGCCCGAACCGACCTCAGCGCTGAGCGCATCAGTCACGCTGCCCGTAAACTCTACATCTCCCGAACCCAGGAAAAGGTCAAAACCATCACAGATGACACCGGCAATCTGCAGATCACCCGAGCCCACGTGCGCGTTGATCCCCTTCAGATGTTCGGCAACACGGCGTGGCAACTCAACCGTAACCGAGCGGTCAATTGCCTTACCGTCATCACTTCCAAACTGGGAAACCTTGAGCGTCGAGTCCTCGACGGATGCGATGTTTTGCGTCGCGGCCTTGGAGGCATCCACGCCCTTGGCAACGCGTCCCCGCTCGATAACGCGAACCTTGTTGTCATCAACAGCCTTGACGTCCACCGTAGCCGCATCGATATCGAAATCGAGGTAGCGAAACTCATCGGCATCAAAGGTCGTACACGAAAGCTGTTGAGGCCGAGCGGAATAGTTACCGCCATCCAAAAGATCGTCCTCGTCAACCGCATCGTCCATACCGGACAAGCCGGATACAACATCGTCAAGATCCCACGGACCATCAAAATGAATCAATGTCCGCGAAATGCCAAAGACAAGCCCGATGATGAGTACAAACGCTCCGATGCCGACGCCCAGGCGCAGCTTGGATTCATGCGAAAGCTTCATCATTCGTCACCCTCTTTGACGACCGGCTCAGCGGTGGCCGCGGTAGCCACGTCAGCATCAGGTTCCGCAGAAGCATCCTTCCCCTGGGCCTTGACCGCCACCGACGCCGGGCCAACCTGAATATCCCCGCGCGCCCAATCGCCATCGAGCGCACGCGCCACCCAGTGATAGATGGGAATCGTAAAGAAGATCAGCGCGGCAAAGGGACCGGCACCAAACAGGAACATCAGCAAAAAGAACAGCAGCCAGCACACGGCCCAATACGGGAACGACTGGAACGGGCCCTTCACCGGAGTCGAGCCAACCGCGGTGCCACTCGTCGCCTGCGCCGTAGCGGCATTGGCGGCCTGCGCACTCCAGCTTGCCGCCTGCGCCGCCTTGGCCGCGGCATCACTTGCCTGCGTAGCTGCCTCCGTGGCGCGTGCCGCCGCCTCATGGGTGCGTGCGCGCTCTGCCGCCTCGGCCTCGCGCTGACGAGCGCGGTCCTCATTCTCAAACTCGATATCGTCCTCAATCTCATCGCTCGGATTGAGCAGCTCGTCCAGGCTCACGCCATAGAGCTTGGCGAGCGAGATCAGGTTCTCGGTATCGGGCGAGCTCTCCGCACGCTCCCATTTACTGACCGCCTGGCGCGACAGCCCTAGCTTTCGCGCCAGCCCTTCTTGGCTAAAACCCTTGCTGCGACGAAGGTCGGCGAGCCGCTGCGCAGTTTCTACATTCATGGTTCCTCCTATGTGATGCCAGCCGTGCCGCCGGACCGTTTTTGTTCTTAAGGCGCCTTGCACAGTTAAAAATCTATCCGCCACCGCCAAAAGCATGCCACCTATTCTAGTGAGATTTTTGACAACCGGCGGTTGCGGGCACATATGAGCTGCGAAAATGTGTCCAAACAAAGCAATGACCCACGGCTCGGTTGTCCCCGTTGCGGCGTTAACGGTAGTATGGTCGTACTGTTTATTCCGCACCGCCAACGGAGGGAGTTCCGCGCCGTGAACCGCGATTTCGCCTCATCGCTCATCCAGCTCAACAATACGTTCTATCGCGAGCACTCCGCTTCCTTTTCCGATACGCGCCAGGCCCCGTGGCCCGGCTGGGTGCGCACCATGGACATCGCGCTCGGGCAGCTCAACGCCGCCACGATCGAGCATCCCGTCCGCGTCTTCGATCTTGCCTGCGGCAATATGCGATTCGAGAATTTTGCCGCCGGCGGCGCACTTGCCGCCAAGGGCGTCGACGGCGCAAACCCCTCGGCAGATGCCAGTTGCCCGTTTGAGTTCTATGGTGTCGACTCGTGCCAAGACCTGGCTATCGATGCACATGGCCACGCGCTTCGCATTCCCAACCTGCACTTCCAGGAACTCGACGTGCTCGACGCCCTCATGAAGCTCAACCCCGCCGAGACGCCCGACGTGCTTTTCGACGCCCCGCTCGCCGACATCTCGGTCTGCTTTGGCTTTATGCACCACGTGCCATCGTGCGAGTACCGCGTACGTGTGCTCGACGCCCTGGTGCGCCAGACGCGCCCAGGCGGCATCATCGCCATCAGCTTTTGGGAGTTTATGAACGACGAGCGCATGGCGCGCAAGGCCGTTCGCGCCGAGGCCCGTGCCGAGCTCACCCCGCCGTTTGAAGGTTACGATTCCGCGCAGTTTGAAGCCGGCGACCACCTCATCGGCTGGCAAAACGACCGCCACGCCTACCGCTATTGCCATCACTTTGACGATCAGCAGATCACCGACCTGGTGCGCGGCGTCCGTACGTTCTACAAGAGCGGCGAGGTCCCCGTGCGCGAGCTTGAGCGCTTCCATGCCGACGGTCGCAGCGGCGAGCTCAACCGCTATGTGATTCTCAAACGTCTGTAGGCACCGACGATTCGCCGCCGAGCCGCACCGCATCTTTCGGGCAAACTATGCCCACCCTTTTTCAACCCATTGACGGAACGCGCAGCTATGCGTTCCATACTTATGACCAAGGAGCCTCATGGGAGCCGTCCACGTTCGCACGCCTAAGAACTTTGTGCTCGAGGAGCGCCTGGAGCGCTACGCCGATGCGATCGAGACGAACCCCGAGGCTTATGCCGGAGATTGGCGCGAGGCTTGCGCGCCAGCTGGCAGCAAGCCCTTCGAACACCTTCACCTGGATCTTGGCTGTGGCAAGGGAACCTATCTGGTCGAGCGCGCCCACCGCGAGCCCGACACCCTCTTTATCGGCATGGACCAGGAGCCCATCTGCATCGCCTATGCCGCGCAGAAAATCTGCGAACAGGGGCTATCCAACGCACTCGTCCTGCCCCGAGGCGCCGCATCGCTGCCACAGCTGTTTGCCGCAGGCGAGCTCGATGCCATCACCATTAACTTTCCCACGCCGCAGCCCAAGGCCAAGTACGCTAAAAAACGACTCGTCCATGTCGACCATCTGATGCTCTACCGCCCGCTCTTTTCAGCCGGCGCTACCGTCACACTGCGCACCGATAGCAAGCCGTTGCGCGATTACGCCCTGGGACAGTTTGCCGCGGCCGGCTACGATACGCTTTGGGTAAGCGACGACGTCCGCCGCGACCATCCCGAGCATCCCGAGACCGAGTACGAGCGCCGCACGCGCGAGATGGGTGCCGCCGTCTATGGCATTTGCGCCACACCTGGAGCGCAGCCCAGCGATGAACAGCTCGCGGCGGGCCGCGCGCAGGAGCAAAGCCTAGCCTGCTACCTGCCCGATAACCTCGATGAGCTCGCCTATGTGCCTCTGGGCATGGAAGAGGCCGTCGAGAACTTTAGAAACCGTACCCGCAAGGGCAAGAAGCGTCTACCGCAAGAGTCCTAGGGGCTTCTGATGGTCGCGGCGTTGGCAAACAAGCGCAAATAGGCGCCAGCGAACGGCCCTCAAACCTAAGTGAGTAGACTATTTTGCAATAGCCAAGCACAGCCCGCATAGCGAAACATAAAACCGACGCTCCTATAAGTTGTCAAGAGGCAGTTTGCGGGAGCGCTCCCTTCA
>UREZ01000127.1 GCA_900547025.1 uncultured Collinsella sp. | reverse complement strand
TGTTTGTGGGCGACCTGGGCGAGCAACGCCGCCATATGCAAGATGTGGTCGGCCGCATTAACTCCGACATGCGCCTGCTCGAAGAAAAGGGCCACAACATGGTGTCGCGCCTGTCTGACATGCGCGGTCAGATTTCGAGCTCCGAGCATCAGCGTCGTCGCGTGGTCGAGGAGCTTGAGGACGCGCGTGCGCAGCTTGAGGAAGTGACCGGTGCGCATATGCAGGCCCAGGAGGACGTTGACGCCGCTGGTCCTGCCGCCGCCGAGCTCCACGAGCGGCGCGTGGCGCTCGACAATCAGATTTCGAAGCTTACGCGCGAACAACGCGATGTGCAGCGCGTAGCCGATAACGCCGCGCTCGAGCTCGCCAAGGTGAAGGATTCCTTGAGCAATGCCGAGGTCGAGGACAACATGTATGCCTCGCGCCTGGAGCAGATCGATGAACAGCTCGAGGAGGTCTCGGCCTCGCTCGAGAGCCGTCGCGACCGCGCCGAGGAGCTTGAAGGCGCTCTTGAGGAAGCGCGCCAGGCCCAGGCCGATGCGCGTGAGGCCACCGAGGTCGCCCGTGCAGCCCTGAAGGACTTGCGTAATCGTGAGAGTGAGGCGCGCAACAAGCTGTCCGAGGTGCGCTCGGAGCTTGCCAGCCAAAAGAAACTCGATGCCCGCATGGCCGACAGCTTGCCGCTCGTGAGCCGTCTGGTGGGTGCGCTGGGCGACGATGTCTTGGGTCGTCTGGGCGACGTGCTGGAGGCCCCGCGCGAGCTTGAGGGCCTGGTTGAGCAATTGCTCGCCGGCGATATCGATGCGCTGCTGTTTGATGACGCCGCCACGCTTGAGCGTGCCGGTCGTGCGGCTCTGGACCAAAAGAAGGCCTCGGGCGAAGCACTGCTGGTGACGCGCGGCGTGAGCGGCTCTACCGCCGCTGAGGGCGCTGCCGGTACCCGCCTGGTTGATCGTCTGTCCGTGCGTGCAGGCTACGGACCCGTCGTCGAGGCGCTGCTCGGCGGCTATTGCGTGGTCGATGACTTGGCTGCCGCGCTGGCTGCGCCTGTCGTTGACGGTGTGACCTATGTGACTCCCGATGGCGCCCGCGTAAGCTGTGGCGGCCTGGTGCGTGTGGGCCTCGATGCCGGCGAGGCGTCGGGTGCTCTGGAGCGTAAGCGTCGCATTCGCGAGCTGGAGGGGCTTGAGCCCGATCTGGCTGCCGTGTTTGAGCATGTGTCGGATCAGGTCGTCGAGGCCAACGTTGCCGTCGAGGAGGCCCGTGCCGCCGAGGGCGATGCCGCCGGTGAGATCGCCCGTCTTGAGGGCGAGCGCCGCTCGCTGCTCTCCGAGATCGGCCGCTTGGAGCAAAGCGCCAACAATGCCGAGGTCGAGCGCGTGCGCATCTCCAAGCGCCGCGAGCAGGCTGCCGAGGCCGTTCGTGCCGCGCGCCCGCGCGTTGACGAGCTCACCCGTTCGCGTGACGAGGCGCGTGCACAGGCAAGCGACCTGGGTCTCCAGATTGCCGAGGCCAACGATGAGCTCGATCGCGTTCGCTGTGACGATTCCGAGGCCGCCGGTAAGCTCGCCGATGCCAAGGTGCGCCTGGCCCAGACGAGCGAGCGCCTGCGTTCGCTGAAGGGCCGCGTGCCCGACCTTGAGCATCGTCTTGAGGGCATCGACCGTCGTATCCGCGGAACACGCCAGGCTTCGCGCTCGCTCGAGCTGCTGCGCCTGCGCGTCGACCCCATGCACGAACGCTATTCTGCCCTGTTGGAACGCGCGTCGGATTGGGCAGCGCGCCTGCGTGACCAGGCCTCTCTGGAGGAGGCGGACTCCGCTTCGCTCAAGAAGACCATCGAGGATGCCAAGGCAGAGGTTGCCCGCGCTAAGGAGCGAGTCGATACCGCCTCCGCCGCGCAAAACGAGTTCAAGGTCGCGCGTGGCAAGCTCGAGGTGCAGGTAGAGGCCGCCATTAAGGCCATTACCGCCGATGGCACCACGGTACTCGAGGAAGCGCTCATGCTTCCGGCGCCCACGGACCGCGATGCCGCCGAGCGCGAACTCAACCAGCTTGTGCGCCAGATCAACAACCTTGGTCCCGTTAACCAAGTTGCCATGGAGGAGTACGAGCAGCTCAAGCGCCGCGCCGACTACATCGAGGAGCAACTGGCCGATCTGGAGAGCGCGCGCAAGGCGCTCACCAAGATCACCGTGGCTATCGACCGTAAGATGCGCAAGGCGTTCCTGGTGACGTTTGAGAAGGTCGATGCGAACTTCCGCGAGATCTTCGCCATGCTCTTCCCGGGCGGTCAGGCTCATCTGGAGATGACCGATCCCGAGCATCCTGCCGAGACGGGTATCGAGGTCGTGGCGCAGCCGCGCGGCAAGCGCATCACCAAGATGATGCTCATGTCGGGCGGCGAGAAGAGCCTGACGGCGCTCGCCCTGCTCTTTGCTGTGTACCGCACGCGCACGGTGCCGTTCTATGTGCTGGACGAGGTCGAGGCGGCACTCGATGACGCCAACCTGTCCAAGCTCATCGGCGCACTCGACGTGTTGCGTTCCGATACGCAGCTCTTGGTTATCTCGCATCAGCGCCGTACTATGGAGGACGCTGACGTCCTCTACGGCGTCTCGATGCAAGCCGACGGCGTCAGTCGCGTCGTCTCGCAAAAACTCGATCGCGAAACCGGAAAGGTCGTGAATGCATAATGGGATTCTTCGATGCTCTCTCGCGCGGACTTGAGCGCAGCCGCGAGGCCCTCAACGAGGTCTTCTACTTTGGCGGCGAGGTCGACGAGGATTTTTGGGAGGACCTGGAGGACACCCTCGTCATGGGTGACATGGGCGCCGAGGTCGCTATCAAGGTCTCCGATGACCTGCGCGATGCCGCGGCCAAGAAGAACCTCAAGACCGCTCCGCAGCTTCGCCGTGCCCTGGCCGAGCAGCTCGAGCAGCACTTTGTGCCCATCGAGCGCGATCCGTTTTCCGATACGCCGAGCTGCGTGCTGTTTGTGGGCATTAACGGTGCCGGCAAGACCACGACGGTCGGTAAGATCGCGAGCGCCATGGCCGCCCGCGGCAAGAACGTCGTGATCGGTTCGGCCGATACCTTCCGTGCTGCCGCTATCGAGCAGCTCGATGTGTGGGGCCAGCGCGCTGGCGTCCCCGTCATCAAGCGCGACCGCGGCTCCGACCCGGCAAGTGTTTGCTACGACGTGCTCGACGAGGCCGACAAGCGCGGCAGCGACCTGGTGCTTATCGACACCGCCGGTCGTCTGCACACGAGCCCCGAGCTCATGCGCGAGCTCGCCAAGGTGGTCAATGTGACCCGTAAGCGCGCCGCCAATATGGCCGCCGGCCCCATGCCGGTCTCGGTCGTTCTCGTAATCGATGCCGCGACGGGTCAAAACGGTCTGAACCAGGCGCTCGAGTTTAACGAGGCGCTGGGTCTGGACGGTATTATCATGACAAAGCTCGACGGCACGGCTAAGGGCGGCATCGCCATGGCCGTGGCCGAGAAGCTCAAGCTCCCGATCCTGCGCATCGGCGTGGGCGAGCAGGTCGATGACCTGCAGGAGTTCAATGCCAAAGATTTCTGCCGCGCCCTGGTGGGCGAGTCCAACTAAGGAGTAACCAGTGTTTGATTCCCTGAGCGATCGCCTCAACGACACATTTGACCGCCTGCGCGGCAAGGGCAAGCTCACCGAGGCGGATATCACCAGCGCGATGCGCGACATCCGCATGGCGCTTCTGGAGGCGGACGTCAACTTCAAGGTGGTCAAGGACTTTGTCGCCCGCACCAAGGAGCGCTGCATGACCGCCGAGGTCATGGAGTCGCTGTCGCCGGCGCAAAACGTCGTCAAGATCGTGCTCGATGAGCTCACCGAGATGCTCGGCTCCACCGAGAGCAAGCTCGTCTTTAGCAACCGCATTCCTAATGTCATTATGCTCGTGGGCCTGCAGGGTTCCGGTAAGACCACGGCGGCCGTAAAGCTGGCCTACCTGCTCAAGAAGCAGGGCCGCTCGCCGTTGCTTGCCGCGTGCGACGTCTACCGTCCCGCCGCGGCCGACCAGCTGGCCACGCTTGGCGGCG
>UREZ01000126.1 GCA_900547025.1 uncultured Collinsella sp. | reverse complement strand
GCCAGCTCGCCGCCGCCCTCGCCCACGGCCATGGTGCCCAGGGCGCCGTAGCGGGTGTGCGAGTCGGAACCCAGGATCATCTTGCCGCAACCGGCGAAGTTCTCACGCATAAAGGAGTGGATGACGGCGATGTGCGGCGGGACGAAGATGCCGCCGTACTTCTTGGCAGCCGAGAGGCCAAAGACATGGTCGTCCTCGTTGATGGTACCGCCCACGGCGCACAGCGAGTTGTGGCAGTTGGTGAGCACGTAAGGCAGCGGGAACTGCTCCATGCCCGAGGCGCGCGCCGTCTGGATGATGCCGACGAAGGTGATATCGTGGCTCGCCATGGCATCGAAACGAATCTTGAGCGCCTCGGGGTCGCCGGACGTATTGTGTGCCTGAAGGATCGAATACGCGATGGTGCCGCGCTTGGCATCCTCGGGCGTCTGCGTAATACCGCGCTCGGCAGCCTCGGCCGCAGGCACAACCTCGCTGCCGCCGCGCAGGTAGATGCCGTCCTCGTACAGCTTGACCATACTGTCTCCCACTCTGCCCAAAAGATTTGGGCGCATAGCATACATTCGTTCAATATCGTGCCATAGAACGGTTGCGAGCGGGTTACGAATCTACACGTTCACTTTATCTCGGTAAAGCATAGGACGAGCCCGGTGCAGGACCGGCGGATTTGGTGCAAGTGTGTCCCTTTCAACTAGTCATTTAAGAACGTCCCCAATGACTACCCATAACAACGCCGATGTTTTGGCGCGGACAGCGAAAGCCCGCCAGAGCGAGCAAGGTGCCTTGAAACAAGGCGGCATTGATCTTCTGATCATGCCGCCGAAGTTGAAAGACAGATTGCCGCTCTGGCGGGCTTGCAGCGTCGGCCCGTTACGCGGGTTGGTAAACCCGCGTAACTACAAATCCCCGCCGGCGCCCAGCAGCTTACGCATGACCTGTTCGGGGTTAACTGAGCCGTCGCGCGGGGCCAGGGCGGTGATCTTCTTCTGCATCTTGTACTCGTGCAGCTCGTCCTCGAGCTGGCGTACGCGGGCACGGAGTTTTTCGTTCTCGCGCTCGCGCTCCTCAGCACGCTCCTTCATATCGAGGATACGCACCACGCCGGCAAGGTTGATGCCCTCGTCGGTCAGCTGGTTGATGAGCTCCAAGCGCTCGATATCGGCACGCGAATACAGACGCGTGTTGCCGCCCGAGCGCTGGGGGTTCACCAGGCCCTTGGACTCGTAGACGCGCAGAGTCTGCGGATGCATACCGGTCAGCTCGGCCGCCACGCTAATCATGTACAGCGGTTTGTTCCTATTGTCCTCGGCCATGCTACCTGACCCCTTTCCGTCTCGTTATCGTCCATCATAAGCCCGCGGGCGTGGGCGTGCGCCGCGACCGCCCTAGTACGTCGCCTTGTAACGGTTGACCTTCTCGCGGTAGTCGCGCGTGTCGGCCTCGCGCAGCTTGGTCATGGCATCGCGCTCGTCATCAGACAGGTTCGTGGGAACCTGCACCTTGATCTCGACAAGCAGCGCACCGGTGCGCCCGCGATGCTTAACGTCGGGCGCGCCCATCTCCTTAAAGCGGAACTTCTTGCCCGTCTGGATACCCGCGGGCACCTTCAGACGAACCGTCGCACCACCGGGCGTCGGCACGTCCACCGTGCAGCCGAGCGCCGCCTCGTAGACCGAGACCGGTACCTCCATGGTCACGTCGGCACCTTTGCGCTTAAACAGCGGGTGCTCCTCCACATGCGTGGTCACGACCAGGTCGCCGCGCTCGCCACCCGCAACGCCGTACTCGCCGCGACGCTTGTAGCGTAGCTTGCCGCCGTCGACCGCGCCCGCGGGCACCGAGACCGTAATGGTCTGCTGCTCGCCTGTCGAGGGAATGCGATAGGTGACCTTGTGCGTCACGCCGCGGAACGCGTCCTCAGCCGTCACATCGACGGTCAGCGACAGGTCGCCGCCCTTGCGAGCGCGGCTGCGACCCGCGCCGGCACCGGCAGCGCCCGCAGCCCCGGCAAAGCCCGAGCCCCAATCGCTGCCCCAGGCGCCGTTGCCGCTAAAGATGCTGTCGAAGATGTCGCCCCAGCCGCTGGCGCCCGCGCCGGCACCGTAGCCGCCGCCATACGCGCCGCCCGCGCCCGGCATGCCGCCAAACATGAGCATCTGGTCGTACTCTTTGCGCTTCTTCTCGTCCGAAAGCGTTTCGTAGGCCTCGCTGATCTCCTTAAACTTGGCCTCGTCGCCGCCGGCATCGGGGTGATATTTTTGCGCGAGCTTGCGAAACGCGCTCTTGATCTCTTTATCGGAGGCGCTCTTGGATACGCCCAGGATGTCATAGAAGGTTTTGCCTGCAGCCATCGTAGCTCCTCTCCTGTTACGTCCGCCGCCCATGCAGACGACGGCTCATGCTTTCATATGGCACTAGGCCAGAAAGGGCCCCGGGTGTTGCCCCGGGGCCCTTCTCAATTACTCCTCGGTGCTCTCGGCCGTATCGGCCGCAGCATCCTCGGGCGCCGCTTCGGGCTCCGGTGCGGGGCGCTTCTCGCCACCGTAGGTCACCGTCACCATCGCGGAACGCAGGATGCGATCCGCCATGCGGTAGCCCTTCTGGTACACGTCGTTGACGGTCTCGTCGTACTGCGATGCGTCCTCGACGCGACCCACAGCCTGATGCTCGAGCGGATCGAACGCCTCGCCCTTGGGGTCGATGGGCTCAACGCCCTCGTGCGCAAACACATCGAGCAGCTTGGCATGCACCGCGTCGACACCGTCGACGAACTGCTTAAAGTCGTCGGCAAGCTCCTGGCTGCGGGCATGGTCGATCGCACGCTCGATATCGTCGACCACCGGCAGCAGCGCGGTGACGAGCTTCTCGGTCGCGCGCTCGCGCTCGGCGATGCGCTCGTTGGCGGTGCGGCGACGGAAGTTCTCCCAGTCGGCCTGCAGACGGGCGGTGCGCTCGGTGGCGTCCTTTGCCTTGTCCTCGGCGGCCTTCTGAGCCTCTGCCGCAGCATCGAGCTCGTTGCGCACGTCGGCAAGCTCTTTCTGAGCCTGCTCGAACTTGAGCTTAAAGTCGTTGTCGGCGGCTTCCTCACCGGCGCGGATAGCGGCTTCCACCATCTCGTCCTCGGTCATCGTCGCCTCCTTGTTGGAATCCTCTACTTGGTTCTCGGCAGCCTCGGCGGCCGGGGCCTCGTTGGCCTCGGTAACGTCTGCGGCCTCTACGGGAATCTTCACGTCCTTCTCCTCAGAGTCAACGGGGGCGGCACCAACGGCGGCCGCCTCCGTGCGAGCTTTACGGGCGGACATGATTACTTGTCCTCGTCGTCCACAACCTCGTAGTCGGCGTCGACGACGTCATCGTCGGCAGGCTGGGCGCCGGCGACACCGTCGGTCTGCTGCTGAGCGTCGGCGTAGACAACCTGGGCCAGCTCGTAGGCCACGGACTGCAGGGACTCGCCGGCGGCCTTGATAGCCTCGACGTCAGAGCCCTCGAGCGCCTTCTTGGCGTCGGCGATAGCGGCCTCGGCCTTGGACTTCACGTCGGCGGAAACCTTGTCGCCCAGCTCGTTAAGGGTCTGCTCGGTGGAGTAGCACAGGCTGTCGGTCTGGTTGCGGACCTCGACCTCTTCCTTCTGCTTCTTGTCCTCCTCGGCATGAGCCTCGGCGTCCTTGACCATGCGATCGACTTCGTCGTCGGAAAGCGCGGTGGAGCCGGAAATGGTGATCTGCTGCTCCTTGCCGGTGCCCTTGTCCTTAGCGGAGACCTTGACGATGCCGTTGGCGTCGATGTCGAAGGTGACCTCGATCTGCGGCACGCCGCGGCGGGCAGCCGGGATGCCGGTCAGCTGGAACTTACCGAGCGACTTGTTATCGCGAGCAAGCTCGCGCTCGCCCTGGAGCACGTTGATCTCAACGCTGGTCTGGTTGTCGGCAGCGGTGGAATAGACCTCGGTCTTGGAGGTCGGGATCGTGGTGTTGCGGTCGATCATCTTGGTCATGATGCCGCCCATGGTCTCGACGCCCAGCGACAGCGGGGTAACGTCGAGCAGCAGGATGCCCTCGACGTCGCCGGTAAGCACGCCGCCCTGGACGGCAGCGCCATCGGCAACGACCTCGTCGGGGTTCACGGACATGTTGGGCTGCTTGCCGGTCATGGTCTTGACGAGCTCTTGGACGGCGGGCATACGGGTGGAGCCGCCGACGAGGA
>UREZ01000125.1 GCA_900547025.1 uncultured Collinsella sp. | reverse complement strand
GAATGTCCTCGACGATCAGCACGTCGCGACCACGGATGTCGATATCCAGATCCTTAATGATACGCACGATGCCCGAAGACTTCACACCGTCGCCATAGCTCGAAACAGCCATGAAATCGATGTTGGTCGGTAGCTCAATCTTGCGCATCAGGTCGCCCATAAAGACAACGGCACCGCGCAGAACCGCGATCAGCACCAGATCCTTACCCGCGTAGTCGCGAGTGATCTCCTCGCCCAGGCGAGAAACGATGCCGTCGATATCCTCCTGCGTAAACAGAACCTTCTCGATATCCGGATGTTGAGAAGCCATGACAACCCTTTCTTGTGCTTAATCGCCCACACACCGCCGTATGGACGCGAACTACACATTCTAGCAGCGCACGGGGTATATTTTCCAGCCCGCGCACCATCAGCGCGGGAATACCGTCAACGCCGCACAGAATAGCTGGCGTAGGACGCTATTCCGCATCGACCACACGAAGCAGATATGCCACGCGCGTTGCGGCCGTGCACTTAAAACGCTCGTCCGCGCGAACTCCGGCGACCCACACCACGGCACCTCCCGGCGCCGTCCTCACCATGGGCACGCCGGCGCGCTCGGAAACGGGAATGCGAGCCTCGCCTAGCAAGTCGGATACTTTCTTGCTTCGGCCACTCATCCCTAACGGGCACATCACGTCTCCCGGTGCGGGACCGTCCACCCACAGGCGTGCCAATCGCGCCTCGACAGGGATCTTGCCACGCGAGCCCGCCAGGATCCGCTCACTATCGCTGTCGGCAAAACCCAAGGCAGCCGCGTCTACCAAAGCTGTCACTTCCCCGGCAGCCGCAAGCTCACGGGCGCGACGCACGATATCGCATCCCGGCTCAACGGTCATCGGTTCTGTGACCAGTATACGTCCCCCGCCCAACGGCAAACGACCGGGTACGGTAACCCAGTCCGCGACCAGGCCCTCGCGAGCCGCCGGCGCCTTAAACGCCAGCATGCCAAACTCAATGCGTGCGTCAATCCCCGCCGGAAGCGTGACCGAGCCGGCACCCTCGGCAACGCAGGAAAGGACTCGCTCCACATGTCGCATCTCTGGACGAGCGTCCGGATCGATGCGCTTAATCGCCAGTCGCACGATGCGCCGCGCGATTACCATCTCGGCCGCAGCAAGGCGCCTGGCATCGAGCACCAGCGCGCCCGCTGCCTCTTTGCGCAAACAGCTTCGAAACGCCTGTGCCGACAGCTGGGATAGAAACGCATCTTCATCACCCAAGATCTCACAGGCGGCGCCAATCGTCTTGCACACGCTCGCATTACGCTGTGCCACCACTGGCATTACCCGATGGCGCACGTAGTTTCGCAGATACGAGATATCCTCATTGCTCTCGTCTTCACGCCACGGCTGACCATGTACCTGTAGATAGCCCACGAGCTCGCCATGAGTTAGGTCGAGCAAGGGACGCACCACGATATTCCTCCGGCGAGGAATGCTCGATAGGCCAGCGGGCCCCGAACCCTTAATCGCGTTCATCAAAAACGTTTCCGCGCGATCCGAAGACGTGTGCGCGGTGCAGATACGAGCCGCCGTTCGCGGTGCCCCCGTCTGGGCGCAGAGCTCGCGAACATACCTCCGCGCCGCGGCATAGCGCACCTCGCGGGCCGCGGCCTCAATATTGCCCGACTCCCCATCAAAATAAGCGTGCTCCACGCACAGCGGTAAACCATATTTCGCGCAGAGCTCACGCACAAAGGCCTCGTCGCCATCGGACGCCTTGCCGCGCAGATGATGGTTTACATGCAGCACATGCAGGCGCTCGCGAGCAATGGGGGCAACACCGCGTCCGTCTTGGATATCCAGCTTTGATGTGCACGCCATAAGAAGCAGTGCCGTCGAGTCCGCGCCGCCTGATACCATGAGCACGACAGGAGCAGCCTGCTGCCTCGTCCGGGTCTCATCGACTGCCCCAGGCACGGCATGGTGTCCATAATGCTGAGATACCGTAGGCATTTGCTTCCTCCTCTATTCGTCCGCACCCATTGTATCCTTTGGAATCTTATGTCTCGTCTGCACCTTCATATCCTCGGCAGTGGCTCTAAAGGCAACTGCGCACTCATCGAGGGCCCGCAGGGGCTCATTATGGTCGATGACGGACTGTCTCGCCGCGAGACATTAAAGCGCATGGCAGAACTGGGGCTCTCGACAGACAACGTCTCGGCTCTTCTCATTACTCATGAGCATAGCGATCACATCAAGGGCCTCGATGTCTGGTGCAAGCACTGGCACGGCCCCCTCTTTGCCAGCAGGGGCACTCTTTCGAACAAAGAAAATCTTTCGCATCTGCCTGTCGAGGAATTCGATCCCGGCGACGCCCTATCCATTGCCGGCATCCACGTGCAAACCTACTCAACATCACACGATGTCATTAATCCAGTCGGTTATCGATTCGACGCCCTCGATGATTCCATCGGCTTTGCCACCGACACCGGAGAGCTATCGAGCCAAGCCATGAACACCCTCAAAGATTGTCGAGTCCTCGCGCTCGAAAGCAACCATGATGTGACCATGCTACGCGAGGGAGAATATCCCCGCTTTCTTCAGGAGCGCATCCTGTCTGCAAGGGGACACCTCTCCAATGGCCAAGCCGCCGAAGCCGCGCGCGAACTTGTTACCGATCGCACCGAACAGCTCATTGCCATGCATATCAGCCAAGATAACAATCGTCCGAGCCTTACCGTCAAAAGCTATGCCAAAGCTCTAGCCGCAACCCTGGATGACGAGGTCGGCAGCTCCGCAACCCTTCTCCAAGGATCGCGAAAACTCTCGATACGCCCTGCGAGTCAGTATCAGCCGGCAACCATTCAATAGACTGTCCTAGACAGCAAAAGGGGCCGAGAATCGCTTCCCAGCCCCTTTTGCTGTCTTTTAATAGCGCAGAACACCAACGAAGTTAGTCGATGGAGATCTTCGTAACGTTCTTCTTCTCGACGATCTTGGGAACCGTAACGGTCAGGATGCCGTCAGCGTACTTAGCCGAGAGGCCCTCGCTCGAAGCGTCCTTTAGATACACGCCACGCGTCGCGCTGTACGAGCTGAACTCCTTCTGCAAGAAGTTCTTGCCCTCGTTCTCCTCGTCTTCCTCGACATTCACGCTAATGGACAGACGGCCCTCGTTAAGCTCGACATCGATATCGTCCTTGGCGACGCCGGTCAGATAAGCCTTGACCTCATAGCCATCGCCCTTATCCTCAACGTCAACGGGGAACGCCTTAGAGGCAATCGAGCTGTTCGCTAGGTCGCTCATATCATCAAACAGATCGAACAGCGAGCTTGCAGAGGGACGAACGCCAAAAACCGAACGATAAGGAACCATGCTTGCCATGTTTACCACTCCTTTATAGGACTGCCGAGTCATCTTCTAGGTGACTGGGACTTCTTTTGACGCTCTTATATATGCCCACCCGATGCTCATATATACATCGACTATAAAGTTTTTTGAGTCCAGTACTATAAGTATATCTAAGTGTGTAGCACTAAGGTTTTAGGAAGGTTAAGGTTCTTTGAACCAGAGCTTAAATAACGAGTATGTCCACAGCTACAAATAACAAGGGGCTTACAATGAGCGCGTACACGTTGTTGGTAACGAGCTAAAGGGCATCATGGACGACCAAAACCAGAACAATATGTTTATGCCGACGCAGGGGGAAGATATTTCCACGCAGCCGCCACGGTTCCATCGCCCCCACATCTCGCAAGAGCCCATTAATGATGCAGAGCCCGAATATGTGACGAGAAATCGATATCAAACGCTCGAGGATGCCCAAACGGGACGTAAGCATATGGGCGTCGCATCGGGCGATCCCGTATATCTAAAAGATGCACCGTTATCAAAAAACAGCGCAATCAATGACGACCCGACGAAAACGCCCATAACTCGGCAGCAAAGAGGTCCCCGACCTAAGCAAACCTTAACGCATTCGGCTCGTTATCTCGAAACGCCAAAACAGGGAAAATCAATCTTCGTTTCGTCAAATAAACGACGCAAGCAGCATCGATTGACAATCCTGCTTTTGATCATTGTGGTCATAGCAGTTGCACTTGTGATTCGATTTATTGTCTTTAAATAAAAGCTCATTACCCATAAGCCCAACCGGGTTACAGGTGAAATGCAACGACATTGTGAAGTGTAAACGCAAAAAAGGGGGAGGCCTCGCGGCCTCCCC
>UREZ01000124.1 GCA_900547025.1 uncultured Collinsella sp. | reverse complement strand
TTGACTACCCTGCAAGCGGGTAGTCAAAATAGCCCCGTCCCAAATTAGCTACCCTGCGAGTGTGTTAACGCAGCAGGCCGGCTACTTCGCCGGCTAGGGTAATGGTGCCGGCTGCTACGAAGGCCTCGTTGGCCGCATCGAAGGCAGCGAGGGCCTCGGAAACGCTCGGGTATACACCCGCGAGCTTATCGGCATCAACGAGGGCAGCGAGCTCCCCTGCCGGTAGGGCGCGATCGGAATCGGTCTGGGTCACGACCACGCGCGGAAAGGCCGGGATCAACACATCGACAATACCCGCCACGTCCTTATCGGCCAGCGCGGCGCATAGCAGCGTGGGACGATTCTCCACGCACGGATCGATCTCGTCCAGCGCGCTCACAAAGTTCTCGCAGCTCTGGGGGTTATGGCAGGCGTCAATCAGCTTGAGTGGATCGGTACCCAGCACATCAAAACGACCCGGCGTGGGACAGCCCATAAGCGAGGCATCGAGCGCGTCGTGATTAAGCTCGCGACCCAGATAGCCCTCGCAGAGCATAATCGCGCACGCGGCATTCTGCGGCTGATAGGCTGGCTTGACCATGCTCGACGTATAGATCGCACGCGGCGTGGTGCAGCTAAACTCAACCGTGTCGCCCACATGCGCAGGCACCTTAGTCGTGGCGTGGCTCACCACGAGCGGCACGACGCCGCACGCGCGGCAACGGGCATCCATCACGCGCTGAACGCTCGCCTCGTGCGTACCCTCGCCCAGCACAACCAGGCGCCCGGGCTTAATGACTGCGGCCTTCTCCCCCGCAATGGCCTCGAGCGTATCGCCCAAAATACGCGTGTGGTCGAGTCCGATGCCCGTAATGGCAACGGCAACGGGATCAGTCGCACTCGTGGCGTCCCAACGGCCGCCCATGCCAACTTCGAGCACTGCAACATCAACGCGAGCCTCGGCAAACACCACAAGCGCAGCGGCCGTCAGCAGGTCAAACGGCGTGATGGTGTACGCACGCTCCCCTGCCGCCAGCCGATGAGCATTCACGCGACGCCCTGCCTCAACGGCAGCAGAAACGCCACGGGCAAACGCCTCGTCACTCACAACGCGACCATCGACCTCCATACGCTCGGGATAGCGCACCAGCTGCGGAGACGTATACAGCGCGGTCTTGAGCCCCTCGCCACGCAAGATAGTAGCCGAAAAACGCGTCGTCGAAGTCTTGCCATTGGTACCGGCGACCTGAATGCAATCGAAATACTCGTCCGGACGCCCCAGCTCATCAAGCATATCGACAACCGTCTCCAACAACGGCCCAGCATCCCCAGAAATCCGCCCCGTATCAGCAGCCAATCCAACAGCCTCACCAAACGAAAGAAAATCAAACGAGAAAGGGACGACATAAGAGCCAGTACGCTTCGCCATAACCAAAGTCTCCAATTACAGAAAAAGAGGCCCATTAAATAGAATGAGCCCCTCGCGTTCAAAAATATCAGCAACTACCCGCTTGCAGCAAAATCAAGGCATCAGCCCTGTGGCCCTATCAGGCAGACAGCGGACGCCACGTAACCGCACTAGGAGCGGTCCGACGCTTTGCTCGCCGCAAGTTCCGCACGCAAAGGACAGCACTTAATGTGCTGTCCGTCTTGCGCAGGACTGTCCGCAGCGGAGAGCAAAGCGTCGGGACGCGCCCCCGAGTGAACTTTACGAGAAGTCAGCAACCTGCGAGGTAAGCGCCGCCAGGATCTCCTTGAGCTCAGCTGCACGGTCCCTCTTCTTCTGGACCACGGCAGGTGCGGCCTTGGCCACAAAGCCCTCGTTGGCGAGCGTCTTCTCGCAGCCGGCGAGCTCCTTCTGGGCCGCGGCGATCTCCTTCTCCAGGCGCGCCTTCTCGGCCGAAAGGTCGACCTTACCCTCGAGCACCACAAAGACCTCGACGCCGCTGTCGACGACGGCGATGCTCGCGGCCGGCTTCTCAACGTCGGTACCCATGACAAGCGAAGCAGTATTGGCGAGCGGCTCAATGGTCGAGCGCAGGCTCTCGAGCTTCTCGATATCCTCGGCACCGGCGCGCACGACAACGTCGAGCTCGGCCTTGGGGCTCAGGCGATAACGCGAACGCGTGGCGCGGGCGGCCGAAACGACAGCGCGGCACAGCTCAAACGCGCGCTCGGCGTCCTCGTCAACATACTTAGCGTAGTCTGCGGGCTCAGGCCACTTGGCGATCATGAGCGCCTCAGCGCGGTCCACGTTGCCCTCGGCATCCAGGTCGAGCACGCTTGCCGGCATGTTGTCCCAAATCTCCTCGGTAACAAACGGCATGAGCGGGTGCATCAGGCGAATGGAGGTGTCGAGCACAAAGATCAGGTTGCGCTGCGCCTGCAGACGGCCCTCGCCCTTCAGACGGGCCTTGGTGACCTCGACGTACCAGTCGCAGACCTCGTTCCAGAAGAACTGCTGCACGCCGCGGGCCATGTCGCCAAAGGTGTAGTTCTCGATGCCCTCGGTGACCATCTTGACGGCCTTGGCCAAGCGGCTGAACATCCAGGCGTCGGCCGGGGTCTCCACGACCGGCTCGCCGGGCGTGTAGCCCTCCATGTTCATGAGCAGGAAGCGGCTGGCGTTCCAGATCTTGGTCACAAAGCTCTTGGCCTGATCGGTGCGCGGGCTATCGATAAGCTTCTTGGTCTTCTTATCGATATTCGCGTCGAACTTAACGTCCTGGTTGTTGGTGCACAGCGTGAGCAGGTTGTAGCGCATGGCGTCGGCGCCGTACATGCCGATGAGGTCCATGGGGTCAACGCCGTTGCCCTTAGACTTGGACATGCGGCTGCCGTCCTTGGCCAGGATCGTCGGGTAGATGACGACGTCCTTAAACGGCACCTCGTCCAGGAAGTACAGCGAGCTCATGACCATACGGGCGACCCACAGCGCGATGATGTCGCGCGCGGTGACGAGCGCCGTCGTGGGGTGATGGCCCTCGAGCAGCTCCGGCTTTTGCGGCCAGCCCTGCGTGGCGAAGGTCCACAGCTGCGAGCTAAACCAAGTGTCCAGAACGTTCTCGTCCTGATGGATATGATGGCCGCCGCACTTGGGGCACACGTCGGTGTCCTCGGTGAGGGCATCCTCCCAGCCGCAGTCCTCGCAGTAGAACACCGGGATGCGATGGCCCCACCACAGCTGGCGGCTGATGCACCAGTCCTTGAGGTTCTCCATCCAGGTGGTGTAGGCCTGCGTCCAACGCTCGGGGTGGAAGGCCACCTTGCCGGAGTTGACGGCGTCGAGCGCCGGCCCCTTGAGCTTGTCGACGGCGACGAACCACTGCTCGGACAGCCACGGCTCCAGCGCGGAGTCACAGCGGTAGCAGTGCATGACAGAGTGGTCGTGCTCGTCCACGTGGTCGAGCAGGCCATGCTCGTCGAACCACTTGATGACGGCCTCGCGGCACTCGTCGCGGTTCATGCCGGTGAACTCGCCGTAGCCCTCGACAACCACCGCGTGCTCGTCAAAGATGTTGATCTGCGGCAGGTCGTGGGCCTGACCCATGGCGTAGTCATTGGGGTCGTGAGCCGGGGTAACCTTGACGAAGCCGGAGCCAAAGTTGGCATCGACGTGCCAATCCTCAAAGATGGGGATCTCGCGGTCGACGATGGGAAGCTTGACGGTCTTACCCACAAAGGCGGCCTTCTCGGGGTCCTTCGGGGAGACGGCGACGCCCGTGTCGCCGAGCATGGTCTCGGGGCGCGTGGTGGCGACGACGATGTAGTCCTGGCCGTTGACCGGCTCGGTCAACGGGTAGCGCAGGTGCCACAGGTGACCCTTCTCGTCCTTGTATTCGGCCTCGTCGTCCGAGATGGCGGTGGTGCAGTTGGGGCACCAGTTAACGATACGCTTGCCACGGTAGATCAGGCCGTCGTGGTACCAGTCGCAGAACACCTTGCGCACGGCCTGGGCGTAGTCTTCGTCCATGGTGAAGCGCTCGTTGTCGAAGTCGACGGAGCAGCCCATGCGCTTGATCTGTTCGACGATGATGCCGCCGTACTCGTGGGTCCAATCCCAGCAAGCGTCGACAAACTTGTCGCGACCGATCTCCAGGCGGCTGATGCCCTCGCTCTTGAGCTTCTTGTCGACCTTGGTCTGCGTGGCGATACCGGCGTGATCGGTTCCGAGCACCCAGCGCGTGGACTTGCCGCGCATGCGGGCCATACGAATGATGGCGTCCTGGATGGAGTCGTCGGTGGCATGGCCCATGTGGAGCTTGCCGGTCACGTTGGGAGGCGGAATGGTGACGGTGCAGTCGCCCACGCCCTCACGGCGCTTG
>UREZ01000123.1 GCA_900547025.1 uncultured Collinsella sp. | reverse complement strand
TCGTCGCCAACGGCTGCAAGGTGGTCGGCGAGGGCGCGAACATGCCCACGACCATCGAGGCCACGACCTACTTCCAGGAGAACGGCGTCGCCTTTATGCCCGGTAAGGCTGCCAACGCTGGCGGCGTGCTCGTGTCCGGCCTGGAGATGAGCCAGAACGCCGAGCACCTGTCCTGGACCTTCGAGGAGGTCGACGGCAAGCTCGAGCAGCTCATGCGCGGCATGTTCCACAACGTAGACGACACCGCCAAGGAGTATGGCCAGGAGGGCAACTTCGTCATGGGCGCCAACATCGCCGGCTTCCTGAAGGTCGCCGACGCCATGCTCGCCCAGGGCGTCTGCTAAATCTTCGCTCGACATAGCATGTGATGAGGCTCCCAGCTATCCGGCTGGGAGCCTTTTTCTATGGTGACGATGGCGGCGCCCCCTCGTTTGGTACACTTAAAGGTACTGGACAAGTGGAGAGATGGGGGAGAACGTGCTCAAGTTCGGTACCTACGTCCGTGTTGGAAACGCGGCCGAAGCCTATGAGCTCTTGCAGAAGAACCGCAACAACAAGATTGTGGGCGGCGGCATCTGGATGCGTCTGGGTTCGCGTCGTGTGGCGACGGCGATTGACCTTTCGGCTTGCGGGCTCGATCAGATCGAGGAGACCGAGACCGAGTTTCGCATCGGTGCCATGTGCACCCTGCGCCAGCTCGAGCGTCATGCCGGGCTCAACGCGCTTGTCAACAATGTCTTTGAGTTCGCCGTCCACGACATCGTGGGCGTGCAGCTTCGCAATACCGCCACGGTGGGCGGCAGTATCTACGGCCGCTTTGGCTTCTCGGACGTGCTATCGGCGTTCCTGGCGCTCGATTCGTATGTTGAGCTGACGGGCGCCGGTCGCGTGCCGCTCGCGGAGTTCGTGCGGATGGGCTACGTCCGCGACGTGATCGAGCACGTCGTGGTCGTTAAGCACGACTACCGCGCGAGCTATGAGGCCGTGCGCAAGGCCGCGACCGACTTCCCCTCGCTCAATGTCACCGCCGCCTGGTGGGACAACAGCTGGCATGTCACCGTGGGTGCCCGTCCGCTGCGCGCGACCCTGCTGCAGGGCGAGGCATGCGGCCTGGTGAACGAGCAGCCTTCCGAGGACGAGCTGCGTGCCCTTGCCGCGTCCGTGCGCGCGCTGAGCTACGGCACCAACCTGTGGGGTTCGGCCGACTACCGCCGTCGCATCTCGGCGCCGCTTGCCGTGCAGGCCGTGTGCCGCGCCGCCGGCATCGAGCTTTCGGCCGCGCTTGCCCGCGAGCTCGAGGGTGTGCAGATCCCTAAGTTTGCCACGGACGAGTATTCCTGCCGCCGCGTGCCCGGCGTCGATTCTAGCGAGGTGCGCTAATGGCTGCCAAACTCATCGATCTTTCCTTTACGCTCAACGGCCGCAAGGTCAAGGTTCAGATTGCCCCCGACACCATGCTCTTCGCGCTGCTGCGCGAACAGGGCTGCGCGTCGGTGCGCTGTGCCTGCGAAACCACCAACTGCGGCTTGTGCACGGTGTGGCTCGATGGCGACCCGGTGCTGAGCTGCTCGGTTCCTGCCGCGCGCGTTGAGGGCCGCTCCATCACCACACTTGAGGGCCTTAAGGCCGAGTCCGAGGCTCTCGCCCGTGCGATGGCTGCCGAAGGTGCCGAGCAGTGCGGTTTTTGCGCCCCCGGCCTCATCATGAACGTGCTGGCGCTTGCCCGCGCCGCCAAGGAGGACCCAAGCCTCGTCGCCACGCGCGAGGAGCTCTCGCGCCAGCTCGCCGGCAACCTCTGCCGTTGCAGCGGCTACGAGAGCCAGCTGCGCGCCATCGTCCGCTTCCTTAACGAATCCGGCGTGCAGGTGGGCTTCGAGATGCCCGAGCTGCCCGTCAACGACACCAGCTGCGACGGCGTCACCTACAAGCAGATCACCCACAAGCAGCCCAAGAAGGACTCGAAGGCGCTGCTCGAGGGTCGTCCCGTCTACACGGGCGACCTAGTGCCCGCCGGCGCCCTGATCGTCAAGCTCAAGCGCAGCCCGTATGTCCGCGCCAAGATCCGCTCCATCGATACGTCGCGCGCCCTGAAGGTGCCCGGCGTCGTGGGCGTCTACACCTACGAGGACGTGCCCCAGCGCCGCTTTACCATCGCCGGCCAGAGCTATCCACAGCCGAGTCCTTACGACCGCCTGATCCTCGAGAACCTGGTGCGCTACCAAAACGAGGAGGTGGCGATCGTCGCCGCCGAGTCCGAGGAGGCCGCCGACAAGGCGCTCAAGCTCATCAAGGTCGACTACGAGGTGCTCGAGCCCCTGCTCGACTTTACCCAGGCACTCGATAACGACATCGTTGTCCACCCCGAGGGCGACGTGACCTTTATGTTCCCGCAGGGCGGCGACGTTGCTCGCAACTTGGTGTGCAGCGGTACCAGCGATTTTGGCGACCTTGACGAGGCATTTGCCCAGAGCGACATCGTCTTCACCCGCACCTACACCAGCCAGGCCACGCAGACCGCGCCCATGGAGACCTTCCGCGCCTTCGCGACGACCGACGCGTTTGGGCGCATCTCGGTGACCACCTCTACGCAGGTGCCCTTCCACGTGCGCCGCATGGTCGCGCAGTCGCTCGACATTCCGCAGTCGCAGGTACAGGTTATTAAGCCGCGCATCGGCGGCGGCTTTGGCTCCAAGCAGACGGGCTGCTGCGAGATCTTCGTGGCATTCGTTACCCAGCAGACCGGCCGTTCGAGCTATTGCTGCTACACCCGCGAGGAGACCATCACCGCGGGCAACTCGCGTCACCAGATGCAGATGACCGTAAAGCTGGGCGCCATGAACGACGGCACCATCACGGCCATCGACCTGCATACGCTGTCCAACGCCGGCGCGTACGGCGAGCACGCCACCACGACGATCGGCCTCTCGGGCCACAAGAGCCTGCCCATCTACAACCATGTGAAGGCGAGCCGCTTTAGCTGGGACGCTGTCTACACCAACACCAACCGCGGCGGCGCGTATCGCGGCTACGGTGCCACCCAGGGCCAGTTTGCCGTGGAGAGCGCCGTCAACGAGCTCGCCGACATGCTGCACATGGACCCCGCCGACCTGCGCCTTAAGAACATCGTGCGCGAGGGCGAGATCATGCCGCAGTACTACAACGAGAAGCTCAACGCCTGCGCGCTCGACCGCTGTCTGCTGCGCGCGATGGACATGATCGGTTGGCGCGACAAGCCGCTGGCCGTGGACCTGGGCGACCGCGTGCGCGCCCTTGGCTGCGCGCTCACCATGCAGGGATCGGGCATCTCCAACGTGGATATCGCCGGCATCGACATGCGCTTGGAAGAGGACGGCTTCATTACTATCGGCACCGGCGCCACCGATAACGGCATGGGCGTCGACACGATCCTGGCGCAGATTGCCGCCGAGGAGCTGGGCGTGGAGAGCTCGCTGATCGTGGTGCGCGGCGTGGACACCGACGTGTCGCCGTTCGACGCCGGCTCGTACGCGAGCTCGGGCACGTACGTGACGGGTCTGGCAGCCAAGAACGCCGCGACCGAGCTGCGCGAGAAGATTTGCGCCAAGGCCGCCCAGATGTGGGATATGGACGCCGTCGATGTGGTCTTTGATGGTCAGTACGTGCGCCTGTCCGACGAGCGTGCCGCGCGCGAGCAGAACCGCTACCTCACGCTGCGCGACTTTGCCAACCTGTGCGTCAAGAACATCGCGGGCGGCGACGCGCTCACCTCGCACGCCTCTGCCTGCCTGCCCGTCTCGCCTCCGCCGTTTATGGCCGGCATTGCCGAGGTCGAGGTCGACAAGGCCACCGGCAAGGTGACCGTGGTGGATTACGCCGCGGCCGTCGACTGCGGTACCGTGATCAACGAGGCGCTCGCGCGCGTCCAGGCCGAGGGCGGCATTGCCCAGGGTATCGGCCACGCGCTCTACGAGATCGTTGAGCATGACGACCGCGGCCGCCTGCGCACCGGCAACTTTATGAGCTACAAGCTGCCCACGCGCTTGGACATCGGCAGCATTCGCGTGGCCTTTGAGCCGAGCTACGAGCCGACGGGCCCGTTTGGCGCCAAGTCGATCGGCGAGGTCGTCATCAACACGCCGCTCGCCGCCGTGGCCTCGGCCGTGGCACATGCCACCGGCCATCAGGTTCGCTCGCTGCCCATCACGCCCGAGAAGGCGCTGTTAGGGGAGTAGGCGAGCTGGGGGTAGCTAATTTGGGACGGGGCTATTTTAGCTACCCCGGCTGATAGCGCGAATGGTTGGCCAATTAACGGCTGGGGTAGCTAAAA
>UREZ01000122.1 GCA_900547025.1 uncultured Collinsella sp. | reverse complement strand
CGATCCCGAGCTCGAGCCGGTGCTCGATGCTCACGCCGCCGACTACGCCAACTTCCGCTTTATCATGGGCGACGCGCTTAAGGTGACGCCGGAGCAGATTGAGCAGGCCGCCGGCGGTGAGCCGACGGTGTTTGTCGCGAACCTGCCCTATAACGTGGCGGCGACGATCATCCTGCAGTTCTTCCAGATGATGCCGGCGCTCAAGCGTGCCGTCGTCATGGTGCAAAAGGAGGTTGCCGATCGCATTGCCGCAGTGCCGGGCAACAAGACCTATGGCGGCTATACGGCAAAGCTCGGCCTGTATGCGCAGGTGACGGGTCGCTTTGAGGTGCCGCCGCGTTGCTTTATGCCGGCGCCGCACGTGGACTCGGCCGTCGTGCGTATCGACCGTGTTGACGGCGTGGTGCCCGAGGGGCTCGATCGCGAGTTCGTGGCTCGTGTGATCGACGCTGCATTTGCTCAGCGGCGCAAGACCGTCCGAAATTCCATGAGCGCCAACGGTTTTGCCAAGGACGTGCTCGATGCCGCTTTTGAGGTTTGCGGTATCGCACCCACCACGCGCGCCGAGACGCTCGATGTTGCCGACTTTGTCCGTCTGGCCCGGGAGCTAATCCATGACGCCTAATGCCGAACGCGTGACGTTTACCAAGAAAAAGAAGACGGTTGCTTGTCCCGTGCCCTTGGCGCCGCTTGCCGACACGCATGCGCATCTGCTTTCGTTTTGGGGCAAAGAAGTGCCCGAGACGCTCGTGCGCGCCAAAGCCGCGGGCGTCGACCTGTTGGTGACGATGTTCGACCCCATCGCTGACAAACGCAGCGTGACGGACTATAGCGACTGGCTCGTGCGCGAAATTCTGCCGATGCAGGATATCCCGCAGATCAAGTATCTTGCCGGCGTGCATCCGTATGGTGCGCCGGACTATACCGACGACGTTCACGCGCAGGTCGTTGCCGCACTCGATGACCCCTTATGCGCCGGTATTGGCGAAATCGGCCTGGACTACCACATGGACTATGACGACGATATCGCGCCGGCACCCCATAACGTGCAGATTGACTGCATGACGCGCCAGCTCGAGCTTGCCGTGTGCCGTAACGTGCCGGTGGAGCTGCATCTGCGTCACGAGGACACGGACCAGGAGCGTACCTCGCACGTGGACGCCTACAACGTGCTTCGTGAGGTGGGCGTGCCCCAGGCCGGTTGTGTGCTGCACTGCTTTGGCGAGGACCGCGCCACGATGGAGCGCTTTGTGGAGCTGGGCTGCTATATCGCCTATGGCGGTGCGGCCACCTTTAAGCGCAACGACGACGTGCGCGAGGCATTTGCGGCAACCCCACTCGATCGAATTTTGTTCGAGACGGATTGCCCGTATATGGCTCCGGAGCCCATCCGCGGTCTTGAATGCGAGCCCGCAATGATCTCCATTACGGCAAACACGCTGGTCAACGACCGTGTTGATCGCACTGGTGAGGACGCCGAAACAATCGCGCAAGCCGCTTGGGAAAATGCCTGCAAACTTTTTCAAAAATAGTTCTTGCGTTCGCGATGGCGCTCCGTTATTCTAATTTCTGCACGCGGGCGTGGCGGAATTGGCAGACGCGTACGGTTCAGGTCCGTATGGGGGCAACCCCATGAAGGTTCAAGTCCTTTCGCCCGCACCATTGATTGAAAGAGCTCCCAGAAATGGGAGCTTTTTTGTTATGGGCCGTTTTGGCAGATTTGACATATCGATTTCGCGCGGTAGATGTCCCTGTGGTCAAAAAGTGGCAAATATGAGTACTGACATGAAAATAGAGACATTTCATGAAGCCATTTTTGCTCATTTTGCGCAACAGATGTACGCTAATTTGGCTCAACCTTGAGACAAAATGAAGTAATTTCGATAGACCTCGGGTTCAACGAGGCGATTTTGACCCAAATACGCTGTTACTAAACTGGTAACAGTACTCATATTTGGCCTTTTTTGACCACGGGTCCTCTTGTTGGTGTCACACAGCTGCTTCGTGCGGGTATCCTAATGCCAACGTGTGCCTATCAGAGGAGAGACCATGCTGTTGTCCGGTATCATCGCCGCCCTTACCAGCCTTTTGATTCCCATCATCATTCTGTTGCTGCTGCTTCCCAACGCCTGCTATGTCGTTGAACAGCAGCATGCCGTGATCATCGAGCGCCTGGGCAAGTTCAATCGCATCGTCAACGCGGGTTTCCACCTGAAGGTGCCCGTAATCGACCGCAAGGCCGCCACGGTGAGCCTGCGCACCATGAAAAACGGTTTTGGCATTGACGTTAAGACCCAGGACAACGTGACCATCGGCCTCGAGGTCTCCGCTCAGTATCACGTGAGCTACGACATGGGTGCCGGCCCGGCGGATTCGGGCATCTACAAGAGCTACTACATGCTGCAGGAGCCCGTCGACCAGATGCGCGACTTCATCACCGATGCCCTGCGCTCTTCGATTCCCGTTTACACGCTCGATGAGGTCTTTGCCAAGAAGGATGATATTGCCAAGGACGTCAACGCCACCGTGTCCGAGCAGATGGCCGCCTACGGCTTCACCCTCGTGTCGACGCTCATTACCAAGATCGCGCTGCCGACCGAGGTCGAGAACTCCATGAACGACATCAACGCAGCCCAGCGCAAGCGCGCCGCGGCACAGGAGCTTGCCGAGGCTGACCGCATCAAGCGCGTCACTGAGGCGACCGCCGAGGCCGAGGCTATGGAAAAGGCCGGTGAGGGCATCGCCAATCAGCGCAAGGCCATCGCGCTGGGCATCAAGGACTCGCTCGAGATTATCCAGGAGACGGGTGTCGGCAACGACGAGGCCAACCAGCTGTTCATGTTTACGCAGTGGACCGAGATGATGACGGAGTTCGCTCGTACGGGTAAAAACTCGACGGTCGTGCTGCCGAGCGACTTTTCGCAGTCAGCCTCGATGTTCGAGCAGATGTTGGCCGCCGGCAAGGTCCAGGGCGATTCGAAGGAGTAGGCGCGCGTGAAGTACACCGTAGTTTGCGTCGGCAAGCTCAAGGAGCGCTTTTGGAAGGATGCTTGCGCCGAGTACACCAAGCGCTTGGGCGCTTATGCCAAGGTTGATATGCGCGAGGTAGCCGATATCGATCCGGCTAAGGCGGGTGGCGTTGATGCCGCGCGCGACAAGGAAGGGGCGGCGATTCTTGCCGCCTTGCCGCCGAGGGCACACGTGATTCTGCTTGCCATCGAGGGTAAGGAGCGCTCGAGCGAGGAGCTCTCGTCAAGGCTCGACGATCTTATGCTGCGAGGTAACAGTGATATCGCCTTTGTGATCGGCGGCTCGGATGGCGTGAGCGATGCCGTGCGTGCCCGTGCCGACGAGATGCTCAGCTTTGGACGTATCACCTTGCCGCACAACCTGGCGCGCGTGGTGCTGCTGGAACAGATCTACCGCGCCTGCAAGATCAGCCGTGGCGAGCCGTATCACAAATAGGTCGGCAATACGAAACAATGGCGTGGGACAATAGCTTTCGTTTTGAGGAACGTGTCTGAGAGGACTATGTGATATGAAGATCGGATTTGTCGGTTTTGGCAATATGGCGAGCGCTATGGCCGATGGCTGGATTGCCGCCGGTGTATCTGCGGGCGACATGTGTGCCTGCGCGGGCCGCTACGACGCCCTCGTTGAGCGTTGCCAGGCACGCGGCATGGCCGCCTGCCATGATGCGGCAGAGGTTGTCGCCACATCCGATATCGTGGTCGCTGCGGTCAAGCCGTACATGATCGAGAAGGTTTTCGCTCCGCTGAAGGACGCGCTTGCCGACAAGGTCGTCCTTTCGGTCGCCTGGACCTGGGATAGCGCCAAGTGGGAGCAGGTCCTGCCGGGTGTCGCGCATATCTCGACGGTACCCAACACGCCGGTATCGGTGGGCGAGGGCGTTATCGCCTGCGAGAAGGCGTCCACGCTTAGCGGCGAGCAGCGCGACACGGTGCTCGGTCTGCTTGGAAAGCTCGGCACGGTAGTCGAGCTCGATACGTGTCTGCTTTTTGTGGGCGGCACCGTGGGCGGTTGCGCCCCGGCATTTGTCGCCATGGCAATCGAGGCCCTGGGCGATGCGGCCGTTAAGCACGGTATTCCGCGCGTCGATGCCTATCGCATCGTGAGCCAGATGGTGCTGGGCACGGCAAAGCTGCAGCTGGCAACCGGTCAGCATCCCGCCGCAATGAAGGACGCCGTGTGCTCGCCTGGTGGCGCCACCATCAAGGGCGTCGTCGCGCTCGAGGACGCCGGCATGCGCAGCGCCCTGGTCAAGGCCATCGACGCCACCCTCCAGTAAAACCGACCAAAAAAAGGACGGGTTTATTTTTGGCAGGTATTTTCTGCGGTTTTGTCCTTTTAGCGAAAAGCGCCCCGCAACTGGCTCAA
>UREZ01000121.1 GCA_900547025.1 uncultured Collinsella sp. | reverse complement strand
GTTGCCGCGCCCCGCAGTGCCCGCTTCCCCCGAGAACAATTATCAGTGCAGGTCAGAGCTGTGGCGTTTTGGGGCGTGCTTGACCTCCTGCAAAAAGCCTACTCACTTGGTTTTTCTGCTAGAAGACCGCCGCGAGGGAAGGCAGCTCCCTCGCGGCGGCTGACATTTGCCCAGATAAAACCTGCCAAAATAAACCTGTCTACTCTTTGAGCCAGAGCCGACACTAATTCAAATGGCGAAATCAAAGGGCGTTCTCTGCATGGAGGGCGCCCTTTTTTATCGCGGGATGTTTTGCGTGGCAGTCATGAGGCCCAGGCGGTTGCTGACGCCGAGCTTGCGATAGATGGCGTTGACATGCTTCTTGACGGTTGACTCGCTTATGAATAGCTCGTTTGCCATCTGTTTGTTCGTTTTGCCGTCGAGCATGAGCCGCATGACTTCGGCTTCGCGCGGTTGGATATTGTGTTCTGTAATGAAAGCATTTAGCTGGTTTGTGTCTTCTGTCTGGGTGAGTTTAATGCCCCGAGGATAGAGGTTGGCGAGCGCGAGGCTCGCGTGCCGAGCGACTTCGAGCAGGATTGCGAGCTCGGTGTCGGTGAAGTCTCCGGCCGTGCGTTCACGAAACAGGGTGATGCTTCCTAGCGGGCTGTCGTTGTGCGCGAGCGTGGCCGTACAGCCAAAGTAGACGCCCTGCGGTTCCATCCATTTGCGATAGATGGGCGTGGCATCGCGTCGCTCGACGTCGACGAGGTCGAGGTCGCGGTAGACGCCGACCTTATGTAAGTCAAAGCTCCATGTTGTATAGTCCATCGCGGCGTAGCGGTTGTAGTAGTCGCTCAGTGCGCGGTCGTCCATTCCGCTGCTTGCGGGGTGGACGTAGCGTGGGACATCACTGCCCGCTGCCTCGATCAGGTCGAACATGGCGATCCGATGGGGCACGAGCCCTGTCGTTCCCTCGAGGGTCTCCTTTTGCAGCTTATCGACACCGTGTGATGCGTGGATTGCAAGCGCGAGCTCGTTGAGAGCAGTCCAGGTCGTACTGTCCAACTCAATAGTCTGCTGATTATTGCATGGGGGCATAGGGCATCCTTTCCATTGTGGAACCCAGTATGTCATGTTCTCGGCCTGAATAGAACTTTAGGTCAGCGAATGGTATACCGTCGGTCGCTGAAAGGGGCTCGAGGGACCATTGAGAACATCTCGGTGCGGCCGCATCATGGTCTCGTCAAGCAAAAGCACCGAGATTTAGGAGCTTGAAATGAAGACCATTTACGAGAGCGAGTCTACGCCAAAGAAGGACGGATTCTACATGCCCGGCGAGTACGAAGAGCAGGAGCGCACCTGGATTTTGTGGCCGCATCGCTCGGATGTGTGGCGCTGTGGTGCCAAGCCGGCGCAAAAGGTCTTTACCGAGATTATTAAGACCGTTGCACGTTTTCAGCCCATCACTGTGGGCGTCAACACTGAAGACTTCCCCGCGGTGTGTGAGATCTTCGACGGCGTTGAGAACGTGCGCGTTATCCACATGGAGTACAACGACAGCTGGATTCGCGACCCCGGCCCGGCGTTTCTTGTCAACGACAAGGGGGACGTGGCACTCTCGCACTTCCACTTTAATGCTTACGGCGGTTTCATTGACGGCCTGTATTTCCCGTGGGACAAGGACGCTTCCATTGGCCTGCAGGTGGTACAGCTCGAGCAGGTTAACCGCTATCGTCCCGAGGATTATATCCTCGAGGGTGGCTCGTTTAACTGCGACGGCCAGGGCACCGTGGTGACCACCGAGATGTGCCTGCTCAATGAGGACCGCAACCCCCAGTACACCAAGGAGCAGATCGAGGAGAAGCTTGCCGAGTACCTGGGCATCGAGAAGGTCATTTGGATCAAGGATGGCATCGACCCGTTTGAGACCAACGGGCACGTGGACGACGTCGCATGCTTTAGTGCGCCCGGCGAGGTCTGCTGCATGTGGACCGATGATCCCAACCATAAGTTCTACAAGGAGTGCCAAGAGGCGTATAAGACGCTTTCCGAGACGACGGATGCCCGTGGCCGCAAGCTCAAGATCCACAAGGTGATTATGCCTGCGACCTCGGTATATATGACCGAGGAGGAGGCCAGCACGATTGCCCCCGTCGAGGGCGTGCTGCCGCGTACCCCCGAGGATGCTTTCGAGCCGAGCTACCTCAACTTCCTGCCCATCAACGGCGCAGTGCTTGTACCGCAGTTCGGCGATCCCAATGACGCCCAGGCGCTCAAGGATATCCAGGCTGCTTATCCGGACCGTGAAGTCATCGGTATCATGACTCGCGAGGTTATCTACGGCGGCGGCAACATCCACTGCATCACCCAGCAGCAGCCCAAGGCGCGCTGTAAATAGCAGTTCCATGGTGAACAGTGCTTGATTGTCCGCACGCGAAAGTCCGCCGACTTCAATGGTCGGCGGACTTTTTGTGTGGTGGTTTCAGCTGAACGGCGGGCCGTGCGGCTTGGGTGTGCGGGCACACAATCTGGGGAAACCAAACAGATTGGGGCCTTATATGATCGACTCGAAGGGAAACGTGCGACCCGAGGGCATGTTTAACAGGGCGTACCTGGCCCCCGAAGCCCAGCGCGCATACGATACGCTGCTCGAGTGCGTGCTCAACG
Source organism: uncultured Collinsella sp. (assembly GCA_900547025.1). Lineage (GTDB taxonomy): Bacteria > Actinomycetota > Coriobacteriia > Coriobacteriales > Coriobacteriaceae > Collinsella. Next base: position 1,762 of record UREZ01000121.1, on the reverse strand, counting down.
GGCAGAAGGGTTGCGAGGCTTCGGCGCATGCGGGCATGGATACCATCAAGGCGCTCGTATAGCTTTACGCTTTCGGATGTGACACATAGGACTGCGTGCGCCGCTCCCGGCTATATTGCCCCCGAGGTGCTTCAACTCATGGAGATAGCCGGCATCAGCGATTTCGAGAGCTTGGCAGCGTCCACGAATGCCCCCGTGTTTACGCCACAGACGGATGACTTTGGACTCGCGGTCCATATCTTTAAGATGCTTAACCGCGGAATACACCCATACGCTTCTGGTGAGCTGGACTTGGACATATTTGACCTGGACGACGATGACATTCCGCCTGCACCATTGATAAACAGCTGCGTGTGTAATGGGCACAGCCCGTTTGTGGGGACGTTGGTCGGATACGTTGTCCCAAAGTACGCTCTTGAGCTCGATGATTTTAGCGGCACTATGGGCGAGGCACTCCGTCGATCGCTGTATGGCAGGGCGGAGGAGCGTCTTGACGCACGCACATGGGCGCGCCTGCTCGACCGCTATCTATCCGAGACAGTTGTGTGCAAGCGTGGCCATCTCCACCACTCGTTACAGCACGAATGCCCTTGCTGCCGAGGAGAGCGCGCCTTGTTGACTCGTCTTGGTTGATGGTTTGGGCCGTCTTGTAGAAAGCCCGTGAGGCGACATGCAAGTTAATCCTGCGTGTCGCCTCCGTACATATAGACGATAAATCCGTCGCCGGTGTCCTGGCTGTGATCCTCCAAGATGCGCTTCATGTTGAGGTGCTCGTAGAACTGCCAGTCGGAGTTGCAGTCGCTCATCAGGAAGAATTTGGTGCACCCGGCTTTGGCGAGTTCGGCGCGCGCAAGGTCGATGAGCGCACGGCCGAGCCCCTTGCCCTGCCATTCGGGCACGATGATGATCAGGTTGAGCTGGCCTTGGGCATATTCGTTGCCCGTGGCGGCAAAGCGGTCGGCTGTTGCCTTCTCGCGGCTATCGCCAAAGAGCGAGCCTTCGAGCTTGGCATCGGCGGTCTTTGCCATCTCGGTTGCCTGGACGAACATCTCGTTGTAGCAGGGCTCCCACGTGGGATTGGTGCGTGGTTTGCCGTCTTCGAAGATACCGATGCAGCAAGCGGCGATGATGCGGCCTTCAGCTTCGGCAACGAGCGCGATGGGGGAGCGCTGCAGCTGCATGGCGATGTTAAAGCGCGCACAGAAATCGGCGGCTTCGACGTCGCCTCGGTTGCGCAGCGTGTTGCACCACAGCTGGTTGTAGATGGCGGCGATGCCGGCCAGGTCATCGAGCGTGGCGGCACGCAGAGTTACGTTGTCAAGGCTCATGGGGGCTCCTTCCAAGTTGGGTCAGGCCACCCCTGAGTGTGACATGGACGCAGGACGGCCGCATCGACCATTCGGCAGGCGAGCCTCGAATCCTCGGGGACGGAGGGTCCTAAGAAGGAATGAGGGCGGATTTTCGGACACTTGCTCGATGAGAGTGGATAATCTCCCACTTTTAGCGCTGGTATAGGCCAAAAACGGGAGATTATCCACTCTCATTCTGGGTAGTCGTTGGGGACGTTCTTAAACGACCAGTCATTAAAGAACGTCCCCAATGACTACCCCAAGGAACATCCCAAACTGCCGGCAGAAAAGGAACGTCCCTAACTGCCGCATCCGGAGTAAGACAACGCCGCAGGTAGAGGACGGACAGCGAGCGGGCCGCATTTGAGACAAGGTGACGTGAAACGAAAGGGCGCTGACCTTCTGGTCGCGCC
>UREZ01000120.1 GCA_900547025.1 uncultured Collinsella sp. | reverse complement strand
TTCGCCTGCCAATATCATGTTCCGCACCACCAGCCGAACGCTCGAGCAGCAGATTGCCGATTGCTCCTTTGACCCCTGCCTCATCGACATGGGCTCCGCGACCATGGCTCTCGGCGACGACACGATCACCCGGCGCGCCGACATCTGGCGCTTTGCCACGCCCGCATACGCCGCGCCCGAGATGCTCACGCAGGATATCGAAGGCATAGCGGCCCTTCGCCGTTCGCCGGCAATCGACGTCTATGCGCTTTCGAGTGTTCTGTACCAGCTCTACAGCGGTCGCAAACCGTTCGATGTGGAGTCGACGGGTGCCGCGGCAACCGGCTCGTTCTACCTCATAAAGACCAAGACCAAGCCGGCACCGCTCGAGCCGCGCTGCGAGGGCGATGAAGCGCTCGTCCAGATCATCATGAAAGGCATCTCGGTCGAACAGTGCGATCGCCCCACCGAGCAGCAGATGCTCGAGGTGCTCTCGGCATACCTCACCGATGCCGAATCCGAGGGCCGCGAAGGCACAGGAGACGAGGCCGCGATTGATATCGATTCTGGCACGCACCTTAAGGTCGACGTCGCCGGCGAGCGCGCGAGAGAGATCCTGGAGCAGGCCCGGCACGATGCCATGACCCGCCGCCGCTTTATTATCGGTGGCGTCGTTGCAGCCGTTGCGGGGCTCAGCGTCATTGGGGCGGCGACCCATGGCTTTGGCATCCCCGACTACCTGGACGGCATCCGCGGTTCGCTTGACGACTACACTTGGGATCAGCTGCAGGAGATTTCGCTCAAGATTAAGGCCACCGAGACCCGTAGCGAGGCACGCGAGATTGCCAAGCGCTATCATCTGCTCGACGACAACGGACATATCCCCTATCCATGCACCAAGCGCGTCACGCTCACTAACGGGCTGCAGGTTGGCGCGCAACTCGTGGGCATCCGTCACGATGAGCTTCTGGACGGTACGGGCAAGGCCGGACTGACGTTTATGTTCGATGCGGGTATTGCCGAGCGCAACGCTGCGGTTGAACCGCCGAGTGCCGGCTGGGCAGATTGCGAGCTGCGGGAGTGGCTCAACGGCGACGGCCTTAAGCTGCTGCCCAACGAGTTGCGCGCGCTCATTAAAGGTGTCAAGAAGGTCTCGAACAATGTGGGCGCCGTCAACAGCGCATCGTGCCTGAGCGAGTTGCCCGCAACCCTTTGGCTGCCCGCCATGGTCGAGCTGTGCGGTACGCAACCGCCCGATTCGTTTACCGAGGACTATCACTACCTGGCAGACATCTACAACGGCGAGGGCAAGGAGTATCAGCTCTTCCGCGAGCTCAAGGTAAGCCCGTATTCCACGAACGAGACGATGGTCCGCCAGTGGAAGGGCAAGGACACCTGCTGGTGGGAGCGCACGGTGAGCCCCGACACATCGGAGAGCGAAGGCACGCTCTATATGAACCGCGTGGGACACGACGGCGACGTCTTTACGTACGCAACGCCTGCGGAAAAGCCAAACAAGCTAACCTGTGTGATCCCCGGGTTCTGTATCTAGGCGGCGAGCGTCTTGCCGCAACGGGACCCCTCCCCGGCAATTGTCTCGATCTGTAACAGTTAGAGGTCATTTTCCCTGCTAGATGTTACAGATTGAGATGATTGGTTGGGACGGTCCATCGGCCAACCATCCATCCTCATCTGTAACGAAATCTCATACATTTCTTTCTGTACTGGACACCCCCAGGGGGTATGGGTGTATAGTATCGGCAGGTTAACATTTCCGACACTACGTCACAGAAAGGAGAAGCCATGGCTCAAGATAAGTTTGACGTGGGCGGCATGACGTGCGCCGCGTGCCAAGCGCACGTGGACCGTGCCGTCAGCAAGCTCGACGGCGTCGAGAGCGTCGCGGTCAATCTGCTCGCCGGCTCTATGCTGGTGGACTACGACCCTGCGCAGGTCTCCCCCGACGATATCTGCACCGCTGTCGATCGCGCTGGCTACTCGGCCTCGCCCATCAGCACGGACACCGACGCTGTCCAAAGCGGCAGCTCGCAGGCCAGGTCTGGCGTCACCCATATGGAGTCGCCGACCAAAAAGTTGGAGGCCGCCGCCTCTGCCATGCGCACCCGCCTCATCGTCTCGATCGTATTCCTTGTCCCACTGTTCTACATAGGCATGGGGCACATGCTCGGCTGGCCGCTGCCCGGCATCTTCACCGACCACACCCACAGCATGACGCTCGCGCTCACCGAGCTCGTCCTGCTCATTCCCATCGTCTACGTCAACGACGCGTACTTTATCAACGGGTTTAAATCACTCGCGCACGGCGCGCCTACTATGGACGCCCTTATTGCCGTGGGCGCCACCGCCTCCATCGCCTGGTCGCTCTACGCCATGTTCATCATGGCCGACCAATTAGCCGCGGGTCAGGTCCACGAGACCATGATGACGGGCATGGACAATCTGTATTTTGAGAGTGCGGGCACGATCCTGTCGCTGGTCACCGTGGGCAAATACCTCGAGACGCGCAGCAAGTCCAAGACCGGCGGCACCATCGAGGCGCTGATCGACCTGGCGCCCAAGACCGCGACCGTCGTGGCAGAGGACGGCAGCGAGGCCACCGTCGACGTCGACAGTATCCTTCCCGGCCAGGTCCTGCGCGTGCGCCCCGGCGAGTCCATCCCCGTCGATGGCGTGGTGCTCGAGGGCAGCTCGGCCGTGGACGAGAGCGCGCTGACCGGCGAGTCCATCCCCGTGGAAAAGACCGCCGGCGACACCGTCAACGCCGCCACTGTCAACCGCACCGGCTCGTTTACCTTCCGCGCCACACGCGTGGGCGCCGACACGTCGCTCGCCAAGATTGTCCAGCTCGTCGAGGACGCCAACGCCACCAAGGCGCCCATTGCTCGACTGGCCGACAAGGTCGCCGGCGTGTTTGTGCCCGTGGTGTTCGTGATCTCGGCCGTGACCTTCTTGGTGTGGATGGCACTGACCGAAAGCGTCAACGAAGCGCTCACCTCCGCCGTCGCCGTGCTGGTGATCAGCTGCCCGTGCGCGCTGGGCCTGGCCACGCCCGTCGCCATTATGGTCGGCACCGGCAAGGGCGCCGAGATGGGCATTCTGTTTAAGAGTGCCGAGGCGCTGGAGAACCTGCGCAGCGTGGGCACCGTGGTGCTCGATAAGACGGGCACGGTCACCCGCGGCAAGCCTGCCGTGACCGATATCGTAGTGGCCACGCGCGCCGACGACTCGCCCGCCATGAGCAAAAAGGCGCTGCTCAAGCTGGCCGCTGCGCTGGAGCGCTCAAGTGAGCACCCGCTGGCCGAGGCGATTATGGCCGAGTGCGAGACACGCGGGATCGTCGCGCGCATGGTCGAGGACTTTGCGGCCGTGCCCGGACGAGGCGTTACGGCGCGCGAAGGGCAAAACGCCATTGCAGCCGGCAACGTACGCCTGATGGACGAGCTGGGCGTTACCGTGCCCGCGGGTCTTGCCGAGCAATTTGCCGCCGAGGGCAAGACGCCGCTGTTCTTTGCCAAGAACGGCGAGCTTGCCGGTACCATCGCCGTGGCCGACGAGGTCAAAGAGACGAGCGCCGAGGCCATCGCCGCGCTCCGCAAGCTCGGCGTCGACGTGCGCATGCTCACCGGCGATAACCGTGTGACGGCCGAAGCAATCGCCCGCCGCGTGGGGCTGAGCAGCGAACAGGTCATCGCCGACGTCCTCCCCGCCGACAAGGAGCACCACGTACGCGAGCTGCAGGATGCGGGCAGCAAGGTCGCCATGGTGGGCGACGGCATCAACGACTCACCCGCCCTGGCGCGCGCCGACGTGGGCCTCGCTATCGGCACCGGCGCCGACATCGCCAAGGAGGGCGCCGACGTGGTACTCATGCGCAGCGACCTCATGGATGTCGCCCGCGCCATCGAGCTTTCGCGCGCCACGATCCGCAACATCAAGCAGGACCTGTTCTGGGCGCTGTTCTACAACGGCATCGGCATTCCGCTGGCGGCGGGTGTGTTCTTCCCCCTCACCGGTTGGCAACTCTCGCCGATGTTTGGCGCCGCGGCCATGAGCCTGTCGAGCGTGTGCGTCGTAAGCAATGCGCTGCGCTTAAAATCCTTTAAGCCAAAAGTGGCAAAATAAGCTCACCATTAAGTCCATTTAGAACGGGTTTTCCAGGTGCCCGAGATTGACCTGAAAGAGGAGCGACGCGTACTTTGGTACGCGAGCGACGGCTTGAAGGTCAAGGTCGGGTGCCTGGGAAAGCCGACACAACAGAGAGGAATATCCATGCGTTTCACAATCAAGACTTCCGGCCTCATGTGCGGCCATTGCGATGCCACCGTCGAGACCGCGCTGCTCAACGTTGCCGGCGTGACCGACGCCGATGCCGATCACGAGACCCAGACCGTCCAGGTAGAGTGCGCCGACACCGTGACCGCCGAGCAGCTCGCCGCCGCCGTCGAGGGCGCCGGCGAGAAATTCCATGCCCTGTCCGTAACCGCCGCGTAGCAGGCGCCACCTGCCCCCTCAGAAGTTGCGG
>UREZ01000119.1 GCA_900547025.1 uncultured Collinsella sp. | reverse complement strand
TATGGCACCACCAAGGGCGGCATGCGCTTCTTGCTGCGCGACATCATCTCCAACAAGACGCTGTTCCAGCGCTCGGACAAGCCCTATGTCGTGATGATGGGCACCAACATCATCTTTAACATGGACCTCAACACCATCATCGAGGCGCACGAGAACTCTGGCGCCCAGATGACCGTGGTGTACTGCAAGGCTACGCGCAATGTTGATGACGAGACCAAGCTCGAGATTAACGAGAACGGCCGCCTGACGGGCGTGAGCGCCGGCGTCGTGTATGGCGACAACGCGTCTATGGACTGCTGCATCGTCAACCGCGAGACGCTGCTCGAGATTATCGACCACTACCAGGCCGCCGACTATCTGGACCTGCTCGAGGCGCTCCAGGGCGACTTTGGCAACATCGACGTGTGCAGCTACGAGTACAAGGGCGAGGTCGTGGGCGTGTTTAGCGAGAAGTCGCTGTATCGCCGCAGCATGGACCTGCTCGACCAGACCGTCGCCGACCAGCTCTTCGATCCCGAGCGCCCGATCCTGACCAAGGCTCACGACGTGCCGCCTTCGCGCTACGCGACCGGCAGCCACGCCTGCAACTCGATCATCTCGGCCGGCTGCATCATCAAGGGCACCGTGCGCAACTCGATCCTGTCGCGCGGCGTTGTGGTTGAGGAAGGCGCCTCGGTGACCAACTCGATTATCAACCAGAGCTGCGTCATCAAGAGCGGCGCTCGTGTTGAGAACGCCATCCTGGACAAGAACAACGTGGTGCCCGTCAACACCGAGCTTCGCGGCACGCCCGAGAACATCCTGGTGCTGGGCAAGGCCCCGTTAACTTCCGATACCACCATCGCTCGTTAACATTGGCGTCGCATAATCGCACGTAAACTGAAGAATAGCCGCCCGGTTAGTGCCTGGCGGCTATTCTCGAATTGCAACATGGGAGACAATATGGCAGAAACCAGCAAAAAGATGCAGATCGTGTTTGCCTCGGCCGAGTGCGCACCGTTTGTTAAGACCGGTGGCCTGGGCGACGTGGCAGGCTCGCTGCCCTCGGCGCTCGTGCGCGCCGGCGCCGAAGTCATCGTAATGGTGCCCAAGTACGCCACCATCAAGGACGAGTACAAGGCGCAGATGGAGCACTTTGCCGACTTTTACGTGAGCCTGGGCTGGCGCAACGAGTATTGCGGGCTGGAAAAGCTCGAGCACGACGGCGTCACCTATATGTTCATCGATAACGAGCGCTACTTTGCGCGCGACTATCCGTACGGCTTCTTTGACGACGGCGAGCGTTTCGCGTTCTTCTCCAAGGCCATCACCGAGAGCCTGCAGCACCTGCCGGCCGGCTTTGAGTGCGATATTCTGCACTGCAACGACTGGCAGACGGCACTGGCGCCCGTGTTCCTGCGCGAGTTCTACCAGGGCCTGCCGCTGTACGACCGCGTCAAGACCGTGTTCTCGATCCACAACGTGGCGTTCCAGGGCCAGTTTAGCGACACCGTGATGGAGGACATCCTGGGTGTGGCGCACATTCCGGCTGCCGCCTCGCAGCTACGTTGCGACGCCTGCAGCATCAACTACATGCTGGGCGCCCTGCGCTATGCCGACGCCATCACCACGGTGAGCCCCACCTATGCCAACGAGATCCAGACGCCCGAGTTTGGCGAGGGCCTGGACGGCGTTCTGCGCGAGCGTTCTTACGCGCTGCAGGGTATTTTGAATGGCATCGACGTCGCGGGCTTTGACCCGGCGACCGACAAGCGCATTGCCGCCAACTACACCGTCGAGGACCGTTCCGGCAAGGCCGTGTGCAAGGCCAAGCTGCAGGAGGAGCTGGGGCTCGAGGTTCGCGACGACCGTCCGCTTATGGTCATGGTCACGCGTCTGACGCGCCAGAAGGGCCTAGACCTTGTCATGTACGCGCTCGACCGCATTCTTGCCGGCGGCGTGCAGGTGGCGGTGCTGGGCACCGGCGACCGTGACTACGAGGACGGCCTGCGCTACTTCCAGGACAAGTACCCCGGCACTATGGCCGCTCGCATCGAGTTTGATCCGGCGCTGTCGCAGCGTATGTATGCCGCCGCCGATATGTTCCTGATGCCTTCGAAGTTTGAACCCTGCGGCCTGTCGCAGATTATCGCCATGCGCTATGGCACCCTGCCCATCGTGCGCGAGACCGGCGGCCTGAAGGACACCGTGCAGCCGTACAACGAGTTCACCGGCGAGGGCACGGGCTTCTCGTTTAGCAACTTTAACGGCGACGAGATGGGCGACGCCGTGTTCCGCGCGGCACGTCTGTTCTGGGACAACCGCGATGCCTGGAACCAGCTGGTCACGCAGGCCATGAGCCAGGACTTTAGCTGGACGCGCTCGGCCGATAAGTATCTGGACCTGTACTTCTTTATGCATCCGGAGATCGAGAGGCCGGCGGCGGTTGAGGCTGCTGCGCCTGAGACCGAGGTTGCGGCCGAGCCGGAGCCCAAGGCTGAGCCGGTTGTTGAGGCGCCTGCTGCCGTTGAGGAGCCCAAGGCTGAGGCCAAGCCTGCCGCCAAGAAGACCACGACGCGTAAGACGACGGCTAAGAAGGCTACGACGACCAAGGCTGCTGCTACCAAGACCGCTTCGGCGACCAAGACTGCTGGCACCAAGACGACCGCTGCCAAGGCTACGACAACGCGCAAGCGCACGACCGCTGCCGCCAAGAAGGCCACCGAAGTTGAGGTCGCTCACGAGGTAAAGGCCGAGGCCACGGCTGAGGCTCCTGCCACCGAGGCTAAGCTGGCCGCCAAGGCTCCGGCTAAGACCGCAGCCAAGAAGACGACCGCCGCTAAGACCACCGCTGCCAAGAAGACCACGGCTTCGAAGACAACGACCACCAAGGCCGCTGCAACGAAGGCTGCCCCCAAGGCCGCTGCAAAGCCGACTGCCAAGGTTGAGGAGACAGACGCCGAGCCCAAGCCCGCTGCCAAGACCACCACGCGCAAGCGCGCCACGACGACGGCCAAGAAGACCACGACCAAGGCCGCTGCCCTCAAGGCAGAAGCCAAGCCCGAGGTCAAGGCCGCCCCGAAGGCCGAGGCCAAGGTTGAGGCAAAGCCCGAGCCCGCCAAGGTGACTCCGGTCTCCCCCGCCGCTCCGGCCGAGGAAAAGGCCCCGTCCAAGAAGACGTCCGTCCGCAAGGCAACCGCCACCCGCAAGCGTCGCTAATCCGGACGATCCAAAACCCAAACATCACCATACAAGGGGGTGTCGTTAACCGCGACGCCCCCTTGTTCTATAGATTTGGTAAAACGATTTTCTAGGACAACCGTTCGCCGATAGTGAACGGCTGTGGTTTAGACAACTAAAGTACAACGATATACTTAAGAACTGTGCGTTAAGTCCATGACCCGTTGGCCATGAATGTATAGAACTGGACCGTACTATGAGATTGATTCACAACAGCCGCCTGCCGCAGTTTCGCAACCCCTTTGGCGCTGTGACCACTGGAACTTCCGTTGCACTCTCGGTGATTTTGGAGGACGCCGATCCCAACCAGGCAACGCTCACCCTGCGCACCTGGGTCGATGGCGTCGGCGAGACCCTGATTCCGATGGAGCACGAGGGCGATGGCATCTTTACCGGCGAGCTCAAATGCACCGAACCGTGTCTTGTGTGGTACAGCTTTATATGCAATATCGAGGGCCAGCCCGAGGTTCGCTTGGGCGCGCCGCAGGGCCGCACTGGCGGCGAGGGCGTAACCTACGACTACGCCGAGGTACCGTCCTTCCAGATTACCGTCTACAAGCACCGCGAGAACCGTCCCACCTGGTACGAGCGCGGCATGGTGTACCAGATCTTCCCCGATCGCTACGCGCGCGATGAGCATTGGCGCGAACGTACAATGGCCCAACTCGAAAAACCGCGCAAGGGCATTCAGCGCCGCATGGTCGAGGACTGGAACGAGCCGCCCGTGTACGAGCGCGCCGAGGACGGCTCTATCAAGACCTGGGACTTCTACGGCGGCTCGCTTAAGGGTATCCAGGAAGACCTGCCCCGCATCGCCGAGCTGGGCTTTACGGCCATCTACCTCAACCCCATCTTTGAGGCCGCAAGCAACCATCGCTACGACACCGCCGATTACACCAAGATCGACCCGATTCTGGGCACAGAACAAGACTTTACCGAGCTGTGCCAGGCAGCCGAGAAGCTGGGCATTTCCATTATTCTGGACGGCGTCTTCAACCACACGGGCGACGACTCCATCTATTTCAACCGCTACGGCAACTACCCCGGCGTGGGCGCCTGGCAGAGCGAGGATTCCCCGTGGCGCGATGCGTTTACCTTCCACGAGGACGGCTCGTACGATTGCTGGTGGGGCGTGGGCAACATGCCCGCCATCAACGAGAAATCCGAGCTGGTGCGCGAGAAGCTCCTGGGCAAGGACGGCGTCATCCGCAAATGGCTGCGCGCCGGTGCCCATGGCTGGCGCCTGGACGTGGCCGACGAGCTCTCCGACGACTTTTTGGCCGAGATCAAGAAGGCCGTGCTCGCCGAAAAGCCCGATGCACTGTTGCTCGGCGAGGTCTGGGAAGACGCCTCCAACAAGATCAGCTACGGCCATCTGCGCCGCT
>UREZ01000118.1 GCA_900547025.1 uncultured Collinsella sp. | reverse complement strand
CAGGTTTTATCTGGGCAAACGCCAAAAACCGCTGCGAGGGAGCTACTTTCCCTCGCGGCGGTTTTCTAGCAGTAAAACCAAGTGAGTAGGCTTTTGGCGGGATGCCGAGCACACCTCAAAACGTCACAGCCCTGACCTGCGATTTTATTGAGCACTTGCCGCGATGTGCTCGGCAGGTTCAAAAAAGTCTACTCACTTGTATCTGAGACGCACCAGATTGGCAAAAACCGCCGCGAAAGGGCCCCTGGTCCCTTCGCGGCGGTCATACGCCTCTAATTTTGCGACGGTTTTGCCCGCTTGTTACTCGCTGTAGCGGGTGGCTATGGCGGCTTGTACCATGCCGGTGCTCATGAGGTAGGTCACCAGGAAATAGCCGCCGTAGGCTGCCAGGAAGATCGCGCAGGTGAGGCCCACGGTGCCGCCGATGCTCATATTTCCGAATATGCTCACCATCTCGATGATCACCTTAAGTGCCACAAAGGAGTGCGCCAGGCCCACTGCCAGCGGGAACAGGAAGAATACCGCCTGCTGTGCCATCACCGAATGGCGAATCTGGCGGTCGTCGCAGCCAATCTGTGCCAGCACACGATAGCTGCGGCTGCCGTCGGCCACGTTGGAGAGTTGCTGAATCGACAGAATCGCCGCGCATGCAACGACTAATACAAAGCCGATGTAGATGGCTAGGTAGCTAATAAGACCGTTCATTTGCGCTGCTTGCGCGTACATCTCGGAGCGTGTGATGAAGGTTCCCCACGACCCCGGCTCCTTGCCGTCAACGAGCAGATTGTCGAGCACAGTGTATTTAATACTCTCGTCTGCCTCGGTCGTATCCATCCCCTGTTTGTAGTTAACGAGCAGACTACTGGAATACGGCTGCAGATTAAGTTGGGACAACAGCTCGTCGGCAACGACGACGGTACCCCCATTACTGCCCATCGCCGAGTTGGCGATGGCCGCCGTATCTTCGTCCGACTTATCGGTTGCGGGCTTGAGCGTATGCCCGCCCAAGGTAAGGGCATGGCCGCCAGCCATATACTTGGTGTACATGTCGACCAGCTCGCCGCCCATATCACACGTGAGCAGATACTGGTCGTGACCGACATGCACCGGCTCCTCGCCCATCATCTGACGCAGTTTGTTGTACTGGCTCGCCGGCGTCACAAACAGACCCATCGCATCGGCATCGCTACCCCCGAACGCCTTGGGAAGCTTTTCGCCCATGATCTTACACATCTCACTTGGGGTCACCGAAGGATCCGAACCGCCAAGCGGGTAACTCAGATACGAATCGATCTGCACATGCTCGCCGGCAACATCGGAGATATTGACCTTCTTGCCGGTCTCGTCGTTGTTGTCCGCCGACTTGCCCTTAATACCGTCTGCAACGTTATCGTGATCGATACGATCGCCGTGCCATGCGGAGTACAAATCGACCGTACTATCGGCCAGCACCATGCGATCGGCCTCAGACGGATTGACATATTCTTTGTAGTAGTCGAGCGTATCGGGCGTGTAATAGACATACGTCTGAGACACGTCAACAGGATTATAGCGCTCCAGATTCTCGTTCATCACGTTGGCAATCGACATACCGCACGTCACCGAGGTGATGGCCAAAAACAGGAGCATCGCGATGACGCCCATCGAAAAGCACACCGTGTTGACTTTGGCCGCAAGCTGGCGCACGGTAAACATGTTGAGGCCGCGCCAATACACGCCGCGCAGGCTCTGCAGCAGCTTGATGAGCATGCCCGAGAGTCCCCAGAACAGGGCAAAGGTGCCCACGGTAACCATAGCGGTCGTAATACCAAACTGGTTCATGGCCTCTTGCAGCTTGCTGTCCGTCGCGGTTAGCGGGAACCCATCACGTAGCAGACGGTAATAGGCCACGCCCACAAGCACCACGCCCACGGCAAAGATGGCAATCGCGATCCAGGGGTTGCGTGTCTTGATGCTCTCGTTGCGACGCTCGGCACCCATAAGCTCGATGAGTTTGGTACGACGCACGGCGCGAAGGTTCAGCAGTAGCGTGAGCACAAACATTACGAGCATGCAGGCAAGGGTCAGATTGAACGCATGCACCGAGAAAAAGAAGTGGAAATTGGCGATCTGTGTCTTAAAGAGCGAGGCCGTAAAGAACGTCATGAGCTGGGAGAGTCCCACACCCAGCACAATGCCGGCGACAAAGGCCACGACCGATACTATCACGGTCTCGAGCGCCATGATCGTGGCGACGCGCCCACGCCCCATGCCGAGCACCTGGTACAGGCCAAACTCCTTCTTGCGGCGTTTCATGATGAAGTTATTGGCATACACCATCAAAAAGGCCATAACACCGGCCAAAAAGTACGTCAGGTCGCCGAGTATGCTGCCCATACCCTGCGCCAAGCCCTCTTCATCGATGCCGGCGATGTCGACCTGCATCGAGATGGTGTTAAAGGCATAGAAGACCGTGACGCCCAGGGTGAGCGTCAAAAGGTAGACGAGGTAGTCGCGGCCGGCGCGGCGGACGTTACCCCAAGCGAGTTTACAGAGCATCGGAGCCCTCACCGCCCATCATGGCAACGACCTCCATAATGCGGTCGAAGAACTCTCGGCGGTCGGTGTCGCCGCGGCGCAGCTCGGTGAAGATCTTGCCGTCGCGGATAAACAGCACGCGGCTCGTGTAGCTGGCAGCAAAGCTGTCGTGCGTGACCATGAGCACGGTGGCGCGTAGGCGGCGGTTAAGGGCCTCCAGGCTCTCGAGCAGCAGGCGAGCGCTCTTGGAATCGAGGGCGCCGGTGGGCTCGTCGGCCATGATCATGGTGGGGTCGGTAACGAGCGCGCGAGCCGCGGCAACGCGCTGCTGCTGACCGCCGGACATCTGGTAGGGATACTTGTCGAGCACCTGACTAATGGACAGACGCGCTGCCACATCCTGCACGCGGGTCGAGATCTCTGCCGAGTTTGTGCGGGCGATGGTGAGCGGCAGGGCGATGTTCTCGCGTGCCGTGAGCGTATCGAGCAGGTTGGAGTCCTGGAAGATAAAGCCGAGCTCCTCGCGGCGGAACTGCGAAAGCTTAGCCTGCTTCATGCGCGACACGTCCTGCCCGTTGATGCGGATCGTGCCACTTGTGGCGCTATCGATGGTCGACACGCAGTTGAGCAACGTCGACTTGCCCGAGCCCGAAGCGCCCATGATGCCAACAAATTCGCCGCGGTTGACGGTAAAGCTGACGTCGTTGAGCGCGCGGGTCACGTTGCCCAGCGCTCCATATACCTTTTCGAGATGCGCGACCTCCAGTACCGGGGTCGCCATGTGCGTGGTTTGCATACCGAGTCCTTTCTTGCGATTAGTCTACGGCATCTATAGTCGCAAGAAGACGAGTCGGCTACCATCGATATGGCTTACGCTTGCCTTACCGTTGTGTAAGGTACGGGTAGCTAGCCTGCCGCGTGTTGATATTGAGAGAGGACTCCTGTTGAAGACTGTTCATGTTGCCGCTGGGATCATTCGCAAGGAAGGATCTGACGAGCTGCTTGCCGTGCAGCGCGGCTATGGCGACATGCAGGGACTTTGGGAGTTTCCCGGTGGCAAGCTCATGCGCGGCGAGTCGCCCGAGGACGCCGTACGCCGCGAGCTCATGGAAGAGCTGCAGGTCAAAGTCACCAACCTGCGCGATTTCTATACCGTTGAGTATGACTACCCCGATTTTCATCTCTCCATGGAGTGCTATTACTGCTCGCTCGCCGATGAATCCGACGAGCCCCAGAAGCATGACCGCCAGCTTGATATCCGTTGGATTCCGCGCACCTCGCTTGCCACGGTGAAATGGATGCCCGCCGACAAAGGGCTTATCGATGCGCTGATTGAGTTGAAGGAAGATCGGCTTGAGACCAACGGCGCTGTCAACGACGCCGAGGCCACCACGACCGATGAGCCCGCCACCAAACCCAAGCGCGCACCTAAGCGCCGTAGCAAAAAACGCCCCAAGCCTGGCCTGCTGGACGGCATCGACACCTCGGACCTCTCCGCTGACGAGCGCGAACTGGTCCGCCGTCGCGCCGCCATCAAAAAGTCCATGAAGGGCAACAAGCGCGCCAACACCAAGCCCGAGCTGCTCGTTCGCCAGCGTCTGCGCGCCGCGGGCCTTACGGGCTATCGCTTGGAATGGAAGGTTCCCGGCAAGCCCGACATCGCCTTCCCCGGGCGCAAGATCGCCATCTTCGTCAACGGTTGCTTTTGGCACCGCTGCCCCAAGTGCAACCCTAGCCAGCCCAAGCGCAACGTTGAGTTTTGGGAGGCAAAGTTCCGTCGCAACGTCGAGCGCGACCAAGCAGCCATCAACGCACTTACCCAAATGGGCTGGACGCCCATCACCGTCTGGGAATGCGAGCTCAAAAAAGACCGCATCGACGCCACGATGGAAAAGGTCATCGAGCAGGTACGGGCTGCAGAGCCGCAGCGCTAACAGCGAGCATTCACACGCTCCGCACGTCCGCGCCACGTCTACGCCACAAACCTTAGAAAGCCCTTAAGCTCAAAACCTTTCAAGAGTGTTACTCAATAGCCTTGACCTGCACTGATAATTGTTCTCGGGGGAAGCGGGCACTGCGGGGCGCGGCAACGG
>UREZ01000117.1 GCA_900547025.1 uncultured Collinsella sp. | reverse complement strand
GATTGTCGTTCAGCTTCTCGCGCAGGCCCGCAGTGTAGCCCACCGGGATGGTCGACTTGATGACGATCCAGGCGTCCGGGTTCACCGAGCGCACGGCGGCGATGGCGGCCTCGACGGAGCTCGTGTCGAAGAAGTTCCTGTCCGAGTCATAGTTGGTGGGCGTGGCGATGACGGCGTAGTCGGCGCCCGTATAGGCCTCGGCCACGTCGACGGTGGCGTGCAAGTCGAGCTGGCGCTCCCCCGCCTTGGCCTCCGCCAGAAAGCGCTCGATCTCGTCGTCCTGGATGGGCGACACGAAGTTGTTGATCTTCTCGACCTTCTCGGGCACGATGTCCAGCGCGTGGACCTCGTTGTGCTGCGATAACAGGACGGCGAGGGACAGTCCGACGTAGCCAGTTCCGGCGACGGCAATCTTCATTTTCTTCTCCGATTCGAATCGGGTATTAAAGTTAGGCATTAGTACGCATCGCTCCCGTTGAAGACCTCCAGAACCGTGAGGAGGACGATCTTGAGGTCCATGACGATTCCGCGCTTGGCTATGTACTCGAGATCACGGCGGACCATGCCGTCGAACCCGGTGGAGTTTCGCTCCGTAACCTGCCAGAGTCCCGTGATACCTGGCTTCACTGCTAGCCTCTGCAGGTCGTACTCGGTGTACTCCGCGACCTCGTTAGGCAGCGGCGGACGGGGCCCAACGACGCTCATCTGGCCCAGAAACACATTCAGAAACTGTGGGAACTCGTCGATAGAGTGCTTGCGGATGAACTTCCCGATCTTGGTGACGCGGGGATCCTCCTTCATCTTGAACATGGCGCCAGCGATCTCGTTTTGCTCCCTGAGCTCGGCGAGTCGCTCGTCGGCGTCCCTGTACATGGAGCGGAACTTCCACATGCGGAAGGTGGACAGGCTGCCGTCGCGGTGGGTCTGACCCACGCGGATCTGGCTGTAGAAGGGGTTGCCCTCGCTCTCCAGGCGGATGGCAGCGGCGAGAATTAGGCTGGGGATCGCGATGGCGACAAGCGCGGCACCGCTAAAAACGATGTCGAACGCGCGCTTCACGGCCCTATAGGCCAGGCGAGAGCGGTCCCAGTCCATGATGGATTGCATGGCCTTGTAGCGGCCGTCTCCCTCACGCCGGTCCATAGCCTGAGCAATCAACGCTGCACCCGCTGGCGCATCCGTTGCATATTGAGTTTTTTCCGACACGTTCTCCTCCAATACTTCGTCCCCAGGTCGGAGATCCTCCCTGTTCTGTGTAGCGACCGCTTGCAGCTAGACAATCGCCTTTTTGAGATTCCGCATGACGCGCTGCTCGTTTGAAAGCACAGCAAGACCAACGCGCGTGGTTACGCGTCGGCCGCACAGGTTGAGCTCCAAAAAAGCAGTGCTCTTGCGTCTATTAATAGTTTTAATGAGGCCCTCGTGGCCCAGCAGCGGACCAGCCGTCACTACGACTTGGTCACCGTCTTTTAGGGCCTCGCTCATGGGCACTACGCGGTCTCCCCTATGCGTAAAGCCGCCAATAAGCTGGACCTCTTCTTTTGCCAGCGGCACAAACTGACCGTCCTGAGATAACACCCGAGCAAAGTCGTCCATGCGCAGCAAATACTGTTGCACGGTGCGGGGGTCTGCCGTATCGCAGATGAGATAACCAGGGAACAACGGCTTGTTTGTGTTGACCCAGTCGCCGTGTACCTTGATTTCGGTTTGATATTGGGGATAAAAGAGCTCCTGCATGGCGCCAGACGGCACCACATGCTCGATGCGCTCGCGCATTACGTCTTCGCGACCGTTAATGACCTGGATCACATACCACACGAGCACCACCCCCTTGCTGTCTTACGTGTGGCTCACAGGGTTTGGGTATGGCTTCGCCAGGGCGCTTGTGCGCGAAGGCGCTCCATATTCAAACCCTGAGCCCAGTCAGACAAGCACGTGGCTCTGCCCCACCGTGAACGGTATGTATAAGTGCAGTGGCTAGAGTCGCGGACGTGTATCGCAAAATGACCGCGACTCCAGCTGTCTGCGTGCGAACCAGTCAAGCGGGAACAAAACTGGACCGTACGCAAACAGCTGAATACTGCTGTGGTTTGTCATGACAATATTTTGCACTGCCCAATGCGAGCTTATAAATAGCCGCAAAAGCAAGTGCAAACTCGCACATTGCAATCGATATTGGAGCTCGTGGTGTTTCTAACACCGCCGTTACGGCCGGATGCTAATCGACCCTGCGCTTTGTGACTTGCTGGAGCCGCGAGCACAGTTGAACTCATGTAACGATAGGTATCCTAGCACAAGCTGTTAGCGAAACTGATTTGGGCTGCGTTGGACAACATATCGTTCATTTAGCGTGCTTAAGGGGGTTATTTTGGGGATGTTGTTCACGTTGATGCAGGTTAATGGGATGCTAACGGTGATTAGGCGCGTTCCTGAAGCCCATATGGAACGGCGATCTACACTGATAATCGCGTTTGGCTAACAAACTATGTACAGACATGGGAAATAAATTGTGCAACTTTTTGTTGGTGTGGATTGGGTTTGTGCCGCAAGGTGTTTTGGCATGAAAAAAGGCCTTCGGGATTCCGAAGGCCTTTGCATTCACGATGGTGGAGACGAGGGGGATCGAACCCCTGACCTCTTGACTGCCAGTCAAGCGCTCTCCCAGCTGAGCTACGCCCCCGTGACGAGGAGATACTATAGGGGAAGACTTTCTTTGATGCAAGGACTTTTTTGGGTTGAATCTCTTACTTACGGGTTTTCCTGGGACGGGGCAGAAATAATCACTCTTCGAGCGCTTATTTCTATCCACCGTCCCGATAAAACCCTGATGCGATAGAGCTTACTTGTAGAGGTAAGCGATGGCGGTGCCGGTATGGACTTGGATCTTGGCCGTACCCCTGACGACGTTGCTGATGCCCGTGTCGGCCAACAGGCCCAGGGGGCTGTGGTCTAGTTCCCACTCTAGGCCGTGTTCGCTTGCCTCGGTGTTGGGGGCAATGGCGATGATGGAGAACGTCTTGCCTTCGG
Organism: uncultured Collinsella sp.; assembly: GCA_900547025.1. GTDB lineage: Bacteria > Actinomycetota > Coriobacteriia > Coriobacteriales > Coriobacteriaceae > Collinsella. The sequence continues at coordinate 1,616 of UREZ01000117.1, read as the reverse complement.
CACCTTCGATGGTCCACGATTCGCCTGCGTGGAGGATGCGGGCCGTGGTCTCATCTTCGGCAATCCAAATAGGGGCATCCTCGTAGCCCGCGAGCAGCCCCAGTACGGAAAGCGCCATATCCGGACGTCCGCCGGTGGCGCAGGTCGCAACCACTTCGGCACCCGGCCAGCGACGGCGGACGGAATCGAGAGCCAGAGCCAGATCGGTATAGTCCTTGTAAGGGTTGTGGCGCTCAACTTCAAAGTCGGTGGCGGCATCGACCAGCGCACGACCCACATCGCTCACCGTGTCGGCATCCCCCACATACACGTCGCAGCCCAGTCCCGCGCCCAGCAGCGCGTCGAGCCCGCGGTCCACGGCGACGACGTGGTCGCACTCCCCTGCTAGCCTACGCAACAGATCCGCGCTTGCCACCACGGGCGAGCCGCAGACCACCAATACCTTGCAAGCCACAGCCCTCGCCTATCCCTCAAACGAAAGCACGTGGGCCAAATCCAGGTCCTCATAGCTGTCGATAAAGATATCGCAGTTGGCGCGCACATCGTCGCGCTTCATGCGGCCGTGCGGGTCATAAATACCTACACGCTTAAAACCGGCGGTGCCAGAGCTCTTAAGGCCAAAGACGGCGACCTCAAACACCCACACGCGCTCAAACTTGCGCCCATGTCGCTCCTCCAGGCGGCTCAGTGCCAGCTCGTACACATCGGGGAACTGTTTGGAGCGTCCTGCCTCGCCCGTCGTGGTAACAAACTCCATGTAAGCGTCGAGCCCGGCACCAGCGAGCGCAGACTGCACCAGCTCGGCCGGCGTGGATGTAGCCACGCACATGGCAATGCCCTCCGCCTTCGCCTGCTCCAAAAATGCCAGGAGACCCTTGCGCGGCGGCACCTTGGAGTACCCATCAATCAGAATATTGCTCAGCTCGCGGTACAGCTCCTCGCCATTCGCGCCAATGCCCCAGGTGTCGTGGTAGGCCTGGCACTCAGCCTCCAGCGACAAATGCTCAAACTGGGCAAAATCGTCGACCGTCACATCAACTCCGTGGCGGTGCAATAACTCGGGCTGGGCATAGGCCCAAACGGGGGTGCTATTAACTAGCGTGCCGTCGCAATCGAAAATAAAAGCAACCTTGGGAGCGGCGGTATGGGACATAAACGAACCTTTCGATGTCAAATGGTAAACAACCTGCTAAAAACGTTTTACCAAACGTAAGCCTATCAGTTTTGAAACCCTAATTGGTAAAACTGTCAAGGGTTTTACCACGGCAATTCTGCCAGTGGTATAAACATGTCGCTTACCGATTAAACGCCCTCGCAAATCCGCTTTCGTCCATAAAACTAACGTACAGGTGTTATCGTAGTTTCTGCCGAAAGTTCCACCGAGCACGCGAGGTGGAACGAATCATAGAACTATCGCCGTCCCTTCGATTCGTGCAGCCTTGGACCTTTCGCATCTAGTCACCAAGGCAACACGCTGCCGCGTCATGATGGGATCAAACGTGAGCGATTCAAAGCTAAAGCCAACGGCTAAAAAGCCCGCAACTCGCAAACCGGCTCCGCACGCACCGGAGCTCTCCAAGGACGATGTCTACCTGTTTGGCATTGGAATGTGGGAG
>UREZ01000116.1 GCA_900547025.1 uncultured Collinsella sp. | reverse complement strand
TCGATGGTTTCGACCTCGACGGTCTCGCCGGCGCTGCGGTAGGCAAAGACGCTCTCGATGCCGCTCTCCCAGGCCTCCTGGAGCTCGGAGAGCTCGATGACCTCGGAGCCGGTGTCGATGACATAGCCCTCGACGGTGGTGCCCAGGGGCTCGACGACAACGCCGTCGGCGACTTCGGGCAGCCCGGCGTTCTCGGCGAGCTCGACGATAAAGCTGCCGTAGAGCGGGGTGAAGAGGCTCTCCACGTCCACATCCTCGGCAAGCTCGATACCGATCTGGTTGCCGACGCACATCTTAAAGAGGCTCTCGGCGCCGCAGCCGTAGCCGGGCGTGGAGATGGCCAGGGCGTTGCCGGTAGCAGTGAGCGCCTCGACGGCGTCAAACGCGGCGAGCAGCTGCTGGGCGTCGGGGCGGTAGTCCTCGCCGTAGGTGGCGGGGGCGATGCGGACGACGCGGTGCGTCAGACCCTTGAACTCAGGGGAGACGGCGCGCGCCGCGCGGCCCACGGCCACAGCGAAGCTGATCAGAGTCGGCGGAACGTTGAGCTCGCCGGCCTCGTCCTCAAACGAGCCGCTCATGGAATCCTTGCCACCGATGGCGCCGGCACCCAGGTCGACTTGGGCCATGAGAGCGCCCAGGACGGCTGCCGTGGGCTTGCCCCAGCGCTCGGCCTCGGTGCGCAGACGCTCGAAGTACTCCTGGAAGGAGAGATAGGCGCGCTTGTGCTCAAAGCCGGCAGCCACGAGCTTGGCGATGGACTCGACCACGGACAGGTAGGCGCCAGCAAACTGGTCGGCTTCCATCAGGTAGGGGTTGAAGCCCCATGCCATGGCGCTTGCCGTGGTGGTCTCGCCGTCCACGGGGAACTTGGCGACCATGGCTGAGCTCGGGGTGAGCTGCGTCTTGCCGCCAAAGGGCATAAGCACGGTTGCGGCACCGATGGTGGAGTCGAAGCGCTCGGAAAGGCCCTTGTTGGAGGCAACGTTGAGGTCGGTGACAAGCGAGGTCATGCGCTCGGCAAGCGTGGTGCCGGCCCAGCTGGGCTGCCACACGCTGCGGGCGCACACGTGGGCGACCTGGTGCTTGGGCGCGCCGTTGGAGTTGAGGAACTCGCGGGATAGGTCGACGATGGCGACACCGTTCCAGGCCATGCGCATGCGCGGCTCGGCGGTAACCTCGGCGATAACGGTCGCCTCGAGGTTCTCTTCGGCGGCGTAGCCCATGAACTCCTCGACGTCACTGTCGGCGACGGCGCAGGCCATACGCTCCTGGGACTCGGAGATGGCGAGCTCGGTGCCGTCCAGGCCGTCGTACTTCTTGGTCACGGTGTCCAGGTCCACGTACAGACCGTCGGCAAGCTCGCCCACGGCGACTGAGACGCCGCCGGCGCCAAAGTCGTTGCAGCGCTTGATCAGGCGGCAGGCGTCGCCGCGGCGGAAGAGGCGCTGCAGCTTGCGCTCGACCGGGGCGTTGCCCTTCTGGACCTCGGCGCCCGAGGTCTCGATGGACTCGGTGTTCTGGGTCTTGGAGGAGCCGGTGGCACCGCCGATGCCGTCACGGCCGGTACGGCCGCCCAGCAGGATGATCTTGTCGGTGGGGGCGGGGCACTCGCGGCGCACGTGGTTTGCCGGGGTAGCGCCCACGACGGCGCCGACCTCCATGCGCTTGGCCACGTAGCCGGGATGATAGAGCTCGTTGACCTGGCCGGTGGCAAGGCCGATCTGGTTGCCGTAGCTGGAGTAGCCGGCGGCGGCAGTGGTTACGAGCTTGCGCTGCGGCAGCTTGCCCTCGAGCGTCTCGGACACGGGGACGGTGGGGTCGCCGGCGCCGGTGACACGCATGGCCTGATACACATAGCTGCGGCCCGAGAGCGGGTCGCGGATGGCGCCGCCCACGCAGGTGGCGGCACCGCCGAAGGGTTCGATCTCGGTCGGGTGGTTGTGGGTCTCGTTCTTAAACAGGAACAGCCAGTCCTGGTCCTCGCCGTCGACATCGACCTTCACCTTGACGGTGCAGGCGTTGATTTCCTCGGACTCATCGACATCGGTCATGACGCCGGTCTTCTTAAGGTACTTAGCGCCGATGGTGCCCATGTCCATGAGGCAGACGGGCTTGGCGTCGCGGCCGAGTTCGTGGCGCATCTCCATGTAGCGGTCGAAGGCCTGCTGCACCACGGCGTCGTCGATCGTCACGTCGTCCAGGACGGTGCCGAAGGTGGTATGGCGGCAGTGATCGGACCAATAGGTGTCGATCACGCGGATTTCGGTGATGGTGGGGTCGCGATCCTCATCGCGGAAGTACTGCTGGCAGAAGGCGATGTCTGCCTCGTCCATGGCAAGGCCGCGATCGGCGATAAAGGCGGCAAGGCCGGCCTCATCGAGCTCGCGGAAGCCGTCGAGCACCTCGACGGGCGCAGGCTCGGGGGTCTCCATGTACAGAGTCTCGGGCAGGTCGAGCGAGGCGATGCGCGCCTCGACGGGGTTCACCACGTAGTGCTTGATGGCCTCGATGGCGGCTTCGTCCAGAGCGCCCGAGATCATATAGACCTTGGCGGAGCGCACGGCGGGGCGCTCGCCCTGGCTGATGAGCTGCACGCACTCGCTGGCGGAGTCGGCGCGCTGGTCAAACTGGCCAGGAAGGAATTCGACGGCAAAGACGGCGCCATCGCTTGCGGGGAGCTCGTCGTAGGTCACATCGACCTGGGGCTCGCTAAAGACGGTCGGCACGCAGGAGCGGAAAAGCTCCTCGTCGATGCCCTCGACGTCGTAGCGGTTGATGATCCTCAGGGCCTCGATGCCCTTGATGCCGAGAATTTCGGTCAGCTCGCCCTTGAGCTGCTGAGCCTCGACGTCGAACCCGGGTTTCTTCTCCACGTAGATACGAGAGACCATTGGTTCCTGCCTTCCTGATCGGTTGGGCGTACGGTACGGTATGCGGCAGCGGTCGGTTTGCGGGGTCTGCCCTGCGGTCGCCTTGAGCCACATGTTTGTAAACCTCACTATGATACGACAGCTCGTGGCGCGTTGAGGACGGCGAGGGTGCTACAGTGAAGCGCAAACAAGAGAAAGGCATCACATGGCATTCGTTTCACTCGCCATCATCGCGCTCGTGGCCTTTGCAAGCCCCTTCATCGCCTCGGCGATTCCCGGAAAGCCCGTTCCCGAGACGGTCTTTTTGCTCGTGTTCGGCGCGGTGCTGGGCCCGCATATGCTCGGTCTTATCCATGTGGATGCCGAGGTCTCGCTGGTGTCCGAGCTGGGTCTGGCCTTTTTGTTCCTGCTTGCCGGCTTTGAGATCGACCCTAAGAACATTACGGGTGTGGAGGGGCGCTACGGCTTGGCGACGTGGGCCGTCACGTTTGGCATCGCCTGGCTTGCCGTGCGCTTTACGCCGTGGTTTTCGGTCAGCCATTTCGACGGTATCGCCGTGACGCTCGCCCTTACTTCCACGGCGCTCGGCACGCTTGTGCCCATCATGCGCGAGCGCTCGCTCACCGGCACGCGCGTTGGCGACTCGATTCTCGCGTATGGCACTTGGGGCGAGCTCGGTCCCGTGCTCGCCATGTCGGTGCTGCTGTCTGCCCGCACCGGCATCCAGACGCTCGTGATTCTTGGCCTGTTTGCTGTGGTCTGCGTGCTGCTGGCCGTGGTCCCAAGTCGTTCCAGGCGCGTCGGCAGCCGCTTCTTTTCGTTTGTCGAGGAACGCGCCGATACCACGTCGCAGACCTTCGTGCGTCTGACGGTGTTCATCCTGGTCACGCTCGTGGCGTTCTCGGCCATCTTTGACCTCGACATCGTGTTGGGTTCTTTTGCCGCCGGCTTTGTCCTGCGCTATATCATCCCCGAGGGCAACCATACGCTCGAGACCAAGCTCGACGGCCTGGCCTACGGCTTTTTGATTCCGGTGTTCTTTACCGTATCGGGCGCAAAGATCGACCTGACGGCCGTGGCGTCGCGCCCGGGCTTGCTCGCGGGCTTTATCGTGGCGTTGCTGATTATTCGTGCCGTGCCCATCCTTATTTCTATGAGCATTTGTCCTGCGACGCGCGATGTGTCGGCGTATGGTCGCATTACCGTGGCCCTGTACTGCACCACGGCGCTTCCGATCATCGTTGCCGTGACGAGTGTTGCCGTCAACGCGGGCGCGCTGTCGCAAGATATTGCGTCGGTCATGGTTGCCGCCGGTGCCATCACGGTGTTCTTGATGCCATTGCTCGCGCAGCTCTTCTACCGCGTGGTCGATGCCGCACCGGTCGCCGCCGTGGCAGAGGTTGCCGAGCATCCTTCCGACGCGCTCGATATTCTGCGCGCCCATCACGATTTGGCGAGCCTGCTCGCGCGCGAGCACGAGCTGCTGACCTCGCATGGACATGGTCGCGTATTCGAGGGCTTGCCTACGCTCGATACGATTGCCGAGCGTCTTTCCGCCGAGGCAGCGAACGGCCACATCGATGCCCGTATCGTGGACGCGGCGCATCTTCTTGCCGATAAGACCTATGGTGATGAGCTTGACCCGTCCGAGCTGACTCCGCGTGAGCGCCGCCGCCTGGAGCGCGCCAAGCTCGCCGTGCACGAATATCGCCGCCGCATGCTGGAGCTCTACGCGCACGATGAAGCCCAGGACGACGACGGTAAGTAGTAAGGAATGCCGGGATACGGGTTCCGTCCAAATAATAGAAGGCGCGCTGCCTGCGGTT
>UREZ01000115.1 GCA_900547025.1 uncultured Collinsella sp. | reverse complement strand
CGGGCCGCATTTGGACAATCTGACGTTCAACTTCAAGGGCGCGACCAGAAGGTCTGCGCCCTTTCGTTTCACGTCACCTTGTCTCAAATGCGGCCCGCTTGCTGACATTGCCAAAACATCGGCGTTGCCGTTGTCGCTGGAACATGGGGGGTGACACTTGGGGACGTTCCTTTTCTGCCGGCATCTGGGGACACTCCTTATAGTCGTTGGGGACGTTCTTGAATGACTAGTCGTCTAAGAACGTCCCCAATGACTAGGTCAAAAGGCCCCGAGCGCGGCGTGCTCACGCCCGTCGTGGTGTGCCCGAAGGGGGATGGCTGCTACGAGCTCGATCATTTGCGAGGAGAAGACGAACCAGTCGTTGCAGATCCAATATGGATCTCGCCAACCTCGGCAAGCTGCTCGATGAGTGGAAGCCCTGCCGGGTCGTCTATTTCAACACCACCCAGAATGATGGTGTCATCGCGCAGGTCGATCTGTGTGTTGAACACAGCGAGGTTAAAGCCGGAGGCTACAAATCCGATAGCAGCCAGGACGAGCCCCGTGGCAACAAGCCCACCCGCTACGGCAAGGTAAATCTTTTTTACGCTGGACATGTCTGCACTCCTTCCTATGCCGTAAGCGGCGCCGCTTCAGCGCCCCTGTGGCTCTTATTGCCTCGATCTTTCCAGAAGGGCGAAACGGCTTTCTTCGCCCAAAGGGCAGAGAGGCGCGCGATCTGCTTGGACGCCGTCCAGGCACCGGCTCCCGCGAGGAGCGCCACACCGATGGAAGCGAATCCCATTCCCATCGAGGTTAAAACGTACGGAACATGCCCGATAATGATGCCGTCCACGGTGAACAGGAGCCCCACCACGCCCGCGCCCCCGAATGCCGCGGCCACGATCCACACGCAGAGCGCAAGAACCCAAATGCAGATGTAGACTGTAGCGGCAACGGCGACGAACGCGAGCAGCAGCGGAATCCATACCGGAGAACCCACGATGGCGAGCGCCCATAGAAGCGCCGTGCTCTTGCGCTTGGTCCTCGCAATTGCGCGCGGCACGGCGGGCAGTTCGTCGAGCGTTGCCTCGGCGACCTCACCGAGCGTGCCCATGGCGGCCACAGCCTCGGCCTCCGTCATGCCGTCCTCCATACGGTCGGCGATGACCTCCGCGTAGAACTCCTGCGTTTCCTTTACCTGATCTGCCGGCAGGCAGGCCAGAAGCTCGCCCAGCCGGTTCAAGAACTCATCGCGCGTCATGGTGCGCCCCCTTCACGTAACGGTAGATCTCCTGCACGGATGGCCATTCGGCTAGGAACTCGGCGATACGCTCATGCCCGGTGTCCGTGATGCGGTAGTACCTTCGCAGCCGCCCGTTGTGCTCGGCGGAGCGCGCCGTGATGCACCCCGCCTTCTCCAGGCGCTTGAGCAACGGATAGAGCGTGGACTCCGTGAGCCCCATGCTCGCGGGCACGTCCTTCACGATCTGGTAGCCGTAGGATTCCTCGCCCGAGACGGCCGCGAGCACGCAGGCCTCCAGGAAGCCGCGCTTCATCTGTGCCTCCATCCGCACACCTCCTTTCGTAGTATACTGTGCAACACCTACTATATGACACATAGTATATGATGTCAACAGTTGTCGTAGTCGTTGGGGACGTTCTTGAATGACTAGTCGTTTAAGAACGTCCCCAACGACTACTTCTATACAGCAAAAAGGGGTGCTGACCATTTCGGTCGGTACCCCTTTAAGTTGCGGTGAAATAGGGACTAAATGAGGGCATCGGAGGTCAAAAGAGTCCCTATTCCACCGCAACTTCATGGGGGCATGCGACAATGCCATCGGAAAACGTTTGCCATCCTTGGGGGCCTATCTATGCTGTACGAGTTTTGTGCCGAGAACTTTGAGCGGGTGCCGGCGGCCATTGCGGCCGGTGCGGGACGCATTGAGCTGTGCGACAACCTTGCCGTCGGTGGTACCACGCCCTCGGCCGGCGCTATCAGCGCTACGACCAACTATGCCCACGAGCACGATGCACGGGTGATGTGCATGATCCGTCCGCGTGGCGGCGATTTTCACTACAACCAGGACGAGCTGCGCATGATGGAGATGGACTTGGGCCTTGCCGTAAGCGCCGGCGTTGACGGCTTGGTCTTTGGCTGCTGCAAACCCTGTGCTGGCGGATGGGCACTCGACGAGCTCATGCTTGGCGCCCTCGTGATGGCTGCGGGCTGCGCGACCGAGGAGTGCAAGCGCGAGCCTGTCGACATTACCTTCCATATGGCATTTGACCAGCTTTCGCCCGAGGCTCAGCTCGATGCCATCGACACGCTTGTCGAGTGCGGCGTTACGCGCATCCTGACGCACGGTGGTGCGGCCGGCACGCCGATTGAGGACAACCTGGAGCACCTGTCGCGTCTTGTCGAGTATGCGACCGGCCGTGTGACCATCCTTCCCGGCGGCGGCATTACCACGGCCAACCGAGATGCCGTAGCGGCAGCGCTTGGCGTCTCCGAGCTGCATGGCACCAAGATCGTGCCGTTAGAGGCGTAGTCCACATAGCTCGCACGTTCATCCTAAGATGCTTGGGCGACAAGGCGGGGCGCGAACAACGCGGGCAAGCTAGCGTGTCATGGCGTCGCGGCCGGCCTCGACGCGCTTGCGCTGGGCGGCGCGCTCCTCGCCGGTCAGGCGCTCAAAGAGATGTCCGATAACCGAGGCGAGTACCTGCTGAAACAGCGTTCCGCACATGACGGGAAACACGACCTCGCCGGGAAAATACTGTGTGGCGATGACGGCGCCCGAAGAAATATTGCGCATGCCGCAGGTAAAGCACATGGTGGTCGTCTCGCTATACGGCAGGTGCAACGCGCGGGCGACCAGAATGCCCACGACAAAACCGCTGATGGCGAACACCAGAATAAAGAGGGCGACTTCCAGGCGCACCGCGTTCATGTGTAGCACGTACTCGCTCATGGCGGTGGAGTTGGACGCGATGACACCCATCATCATAAATTTGCAGGCGGGCGAGAGCGCGGGGGAGAGCTTCTCGTGTCCCCAGCCGCGCGTAAGTTCGTTGATTACAATGCCGAGGATGGCGGGGATGGCGATCATAAAGGCCATGTTCTGCATCATGCTCGGCACATCGATCGAGACGGTGGCGCCCAGCAGGAGCTTGAGCGTGAGCGGAATCGTCACGGGCGATATAACCGAGGACGTCAGGATGATGGTGAGTGCGAGCGGGCCGTTGCCGCCGAACATACTAATCCACATAAAGGCAGTGACTGCCACGGGTACGCTGTACTCGAGCACGATGCCGCAGACAAGGTTGGGGTTGGAGCCAAAGAACAGTGAGCCCATGGCATACGCTGCGATGGGGATGAGCACAGCCGAGACAAATAACGCCAAAATCAGATGCAGGGGACGGCGGAACACCTCAGCTACCTGGTGGAAGGTGTTACTGAGCGCACCCTGAAACGTCATAAAGGCAAACAAGGTGGGAACGATGGGCTTGAGTAAGCCGATCTGCTGGGGAAAGAGCACGCCGAGCGCCACGCAAATCGGAACGATGACCTGCATGTGCCCCGCGAGAAACTTGCCCAGTCCAACCCATTGCTTCATATGCGCTTGTGACTCCCTTTGCTCGTGAATCCGTTTTGAATGGATATGCTAGACGCTCGCATGCGTCCGTGCGTCAGAAACGCTCGAATATTTCGAGGCGATTACCGGCATCGTTTACCGAAACCGCGGCGTGCTGCGGCGTTTTGCGTCCGTGCTGCACGGTATAATAAATCCGTTCAACAGATCTGCCTGCCGAAGCGGGCATACACAGAGGACTCATCGCTATGAACCGTGAGAGGTATCGCGGCGACCTGCCCCTATCGGGGGTGGGTGCCTATGTCATCGCTTAAGACGACGCATCGCTGGGCGGTCGCTCAGCAAAACCCCGAGCTCGAAAAGGAGCTTTCGGCTGGCCTGGGCATACCCGGGCTGGTGGCGCGCATTATGGTTGCGCACGGCATTACATCCATCGAAGAAGGCCAGCTGTTTTTGACGCCTTCGCTCGAACGCGACTGGGCCGACCCACTCATTATCCCGGGCATGTCGGTCGTTGCCGACCGCGTCGAGCGTGCCATTCGCAACCACGAGCACATCGCAGTCTTTGGCGATTTTGACGTTGACGGTATTACGTCGACCTGCCTGTTGACCGAGGCACTGCGCACGTTTGGTGCCGATGTCACGCCGTTTATTCCACATCGCTTTGACGAGGGCTACGGTCTTTCGCGCGCGGCGCTCGACCGCGTCAACGGGCTCGCCCAACCCAACCTGATCGTGACCGTCGATAACGGTATTGCTGCCAAGGAAGAAGTCTCCTATCTGGAGAGCCTGGGGATCGATTTGGTGGTCACGGACCATCACGAGCCCTCCGATCAGGTGCCGCAGGGCGTGCCCCTGACCGACCCTAAGCTCGAGGACGAGGGTCCTTCACGTGAGCTTGCCGGTGCCGGCGTGGCACTCAAGCTGGTGCAGGTTCTGGGCGAGCGTCTGGGCAAGCCGTCGTATTGGCGTTCGCTGATCGAGGTTGCGGCGCTGGGCACCGTGTCCGACATGATGCCGCTGACGCCCGAGAACCGCGCACTGGTCGCCGAGGGCATCCAGCAGATGCGCGTGACGGCCCGTCCCGGCTATATCGCGCTTGCCGCACTTGCCAAGGCCGACCTTTCTACCATTACGGCCGATGGCCTGTCGTTTTCGCTCATTCCCCGCTTG
>UREZ01000114.1 GCA_900547025.1 uncultured Collinsella sp. | reverse complement strand
AGCACGTTCTGGCCGTAGCTCGTGCGATAGCGCATACGGCCCAGCAGCTTCACCAGCTCATGGTGAATGCCATGCATGTTCGTTTCAAAGATGGCCTGCTCGCCCGCCTCGCGGATCTGGTTGTCCACCTCGCGCTTGGCCTTATCGACCATTTCCTCGATGCGCGCCGGATGAATGCGGCCGTCGGCGATGAGGTTCTCGAGGGCGACACGGGCGGTCTCACGACGGACCGGGTCGAAGCTCGAAAGAACGACGGTCTCGGGCGTGTCGTCGATCACGAGGTTGACGCCGGAAACCTGCTCGAATGTCCGGATGTTGCGACCCTCGCGACCGATAATACGGCCCTTGAGGTCATCAGAGGGAATGTGCACGGAGGTAACGGTGACCTCGGCAGTGTGGTCGGCAGCGCAGCGCTGAATAGCCAGGGACAGAATCTCCTGGGCGGTCTTGTGGCACTCGGCGCGAACCTGCTGCTCGGACTCGCGAATGATCGTGGCGGCCTCGTGGGTGACCTCGCCGCGAACCTTATCAAGGAGCTCCTTGTGGGCGTCCTCGCGGGTAAGGTCGGCAATACGCTCGAGCTCGGAGGTCTGCTTTGCGCAGAGCTCCTCGAGCTCACGGGAGCGCTTCTCGACCTGACCGGCCTGACTGGACAGCTGATGCTCACGCTTGTCGAGAGCGTCGTTGCGGCGATCGAGGGATTCCTCGCGCTGCATCACGCGGTTCTCGAGCGTACGAATCTCGCTCTTACGCTGCTTGTCCTCGGCCTCGGCGGCCTGCTTGTTCTTGATGATCTCCTCTTTAGCCTCGAGCAGAGCCTCTTTTTTGAGGGTCTCGGCCTGACGCTTTGCATCACCGATCAGGGACTCTGCCTGCGCGTGTGCCGACTGAATCTTTTCGTCGGCCTCGTGAAGACTACCCTGCTTGGCGGTGCGCATGTAGGCAATGGCGGCGATGGCACCCAAAACGATGCCAACGAGCGCTGCAATGATAGGCATGCTCACTCCTTTTTATGGATTCGTTACACAGCAAAGCGAACCGTCCTTACGAACGGCTCGCGACATTTGAGTAATATGGGCGCAGCTTATGCGGGTCGGATACAGATAAACATATAAACAAACTCATCACAGATGAGCACATATCACAAAGCAAATGACAGTGATTATCCTACGTTGAACCGCAACAACTGTCAAATAAACGCACCCGGCACGGCGCCAATCAAGCGGTGAACGGCAGGGGCGTAACGGGTGAACGCTTACACGGCGCATTCCTCGCTTGAGGCATCGAGGCGCGCCTTAACGGCATCGGCGGCGATGTGATACGAGAAGCCTTTACCCATCAAAAATCTGACGAGCTTTTCGAATGCACGTACTTCGGGAACGCGACGTTTAGCGAGCAAAGCCGAAGCGCGGGCCAAGTCGTCGTCCACAGCAAAATAAGCCTCGGGATACCCGGGGATATCGTCAAGTACGACATGACGGCGCTTGAGTTCAACCTCGATCTTGCGCTGTCCCCAGCCGCGACGTTTGCGTTCTTCGATAAAGTACGAACAAAAGCGGTTCTCATCCAAAAAACGATACTCGGTCGCTCGAGCAACCGCAAAATCGATCGCAGGCTGTCGAAAGCCATAGCGCGCCAACTTATCGCGCACCTCGCCCGTGGCATGATCGCGGCGCGAAAGCATCTCGGTCACCATGGTGAGTGCACATTTACGTTCGATAAGCTGCACCGCCTCGCGAAAGTCATCCCAATCACAGGGAAGGTCGGGGCGGTTCTTAACGTACAGGCGCGCCACGCGCACGGGAATCCAAATGGAACGTTCGAAACCGCCCTCAAGATCGCAATCGATATGCGCGCAGGGCTTTTTAGACGCATAACCGCTCGAGAACGAGGAAGCCGCCTTCTTATCGGGAAAGACGACCGTGGCCTCGGTCACCGTATACGACATGTCGGCATCCGCTACTCATCGTCATCGTCGAGCATCGCGGAGCCATCTATGGCGTACAGCTCATCAAACTCCTCGGGTGCGGGTTGGTCGGTCAACTCAACCTCGGAGGGGGCATCATCGTCATACTCAAGACCGCAGGCAAGGCGAACTTTGCGCTCGATCTCGTCAGCGCAATCCGGGTGCTCGCGCAGGAACGTCTTGGCGGCCTCGCGACCGTTGCCGAGCTTATCCTCGCCATAGGCAAACCAGGACCCCATCTTTTTGCAGATGCCGCACTCGACGGCCATATCCAGAATCGAGCCCTCTTTGGAGATGCCGGTGCCGTACATGATGTCAAACTCAGCCGAGCGGAACGGAGCGGCCACCTTGTTCTTAACGACCTTGGCACGAACGCGATTACCGATAACCTCGTCCTTGAGCTTGATGGTATCGATTTTGCGAATATCGATTCGCACGGAAGAGAAAAACTTGAGTGCGCGGCCGCCCGTGGTGGTCTCGGGGTTGCCGAACATGACGCCGATTTTCTCGCGCAGCTGGTTAATGAAGATGCAGGTCGTGTTGGACTTGGAAAGCGAGCCGGCGAGCTTGCGGAGCGCCTGGCTCATCAAGCGAGCCTGCAGACCCACCGTCGTGTCACCGATCTCGCCCTCGATCTCGGCACGCGGAGTCAAGGCGGCTACAGAGTCGACAACAATGGCGTCGATGGCACCGGAGCGCACAAGCATATCGACGATCTCGAGCGCCTGCTCGCCCGTATCGGGCTGGGAAATGAGGACCTCGTCGATATCGACGCCAATGCGCGCGGCATAGGTGGGATCTAGCGCGTGCTCGGCATCGATAAATGCAACAACGCCGCCCATGGCCTGCGCCTCTGCAAGGATCTCGAGTGAAAGCGTTGTCTTACCGGAGGACTCGGGGCCATAAATCTCGACGATACGGCCGCGCGGCACGCCGCCGATACCCAAGGCGGCATCGAGCGCCAGAGAGCCCGTCGGAATAGCCTCGACCTCGAGCTCGGGACCGCCGTCGCCATACCTCATAATAGAGCCCTGGCCGAACTTCTTCTCGATCTCGGCCTTGGTGGTGGCGATCATCTCGTCGCGCTCTTTACCCGTCGTGCGTGCATGAACGGTACGTACGGGACCTGAATTCTTGGCCATGAATAGCCCTCCTCTTAACAACCTGAAACGATAATAAACGAACGGCTGTTCGTGGTCAACCGTTCAGATTCATCATATGTACCCGACCATTCCAAAACCCGACCAAACGCCGACCAATCACCGACCAAACGCTTGACCACGCCAATCACAAATAGAGGTGCACGAATAAATTTAGGCCTTATACCAGCGCAAACACCAATTCCGTCAAAGGTCCCTATCTCCACAATTAAGGGGCCCTAAGGCCCCTTAAACCATGTCTATTCCATAGAATTGAGCACGCGAACAATGCGCTCCAAAGCCTCCGCGACCGCATGAGCACGAACGCACGACCGATCGCCCTCGTAATGACAGCGCGCAGACTCGACAACCGGCGCTCCCCCATCGGCCGCGCGATACGCCCACCCAATATAGAACGTACCGGCGGGTTCTTGCTCGGTGCCACCACCGGGCCCAGCGTAGCCCGTTGCGCTTACGGCTATATCGCTCTGATAAAGCTCCAGCGAGCCTGCGGCCATCTCGCGAGCCGTCTGGTGCGACACGGCGCTAAACCGATCGAGCGTTTCCTGTTTAACGCCGAGCACGCGATGTTTGATTTCATCGCAGTAGGTCACCGCGCCACCACGAAGCACCGCCGAGGCACCCGGGATATCGGCAATCGTCGAGGCAATCATACCCGCCGTCAGCGACTCCGCCGTCGAGACCGTCACACCACGGGCACTCGCGCGCTCGACAATATCGCGCGCCAGTTCCTCGTTGTTTGCGGCGATTAGCAAATAAGACTCCGTCATACCCACCAGGACCTAGACCGAAAAGACGATCTTGCGACAGTTCCAGAAGTACTGGGCGCCCGAGACAATGGTCAAAATCACGGCGATGACGTACAGGAAGCGCGACACCGAATAGACACCGAGCAGCAGCGACACCGGCCCCAGCTGGAGACCGGCCATCGCAAAGACGCACAGATAGCCGCAGATGGAGACCATCGTGGTCGCCGTCTTATACTTGCCGAGCTTATCGGCGGCAACGACCACGCCGGCAGCGCTCGCGACCATGCGAAGGGCACTCACCAGCAGCTCGCGGAACAAGATGATGAACACGGACCACACGGTCACCGCGCCAAAATCCAAGAACAGCAGCAGGGCCGAGAACACCAGCAGCTTGTCGGCGATGGGGTCCAAGAACTTGCCGAAATCGGTGATCTCGTTGCGCGAGCGCGCCAGATAGCCGTCGACCTTATCGGTGCACGACAGGATCACATACAAAATGAAGGCAGCGGCGGCGAGCGGGCCGTCAAAGGTGCTCCAGTCCGTACCGGCAACGCTCGCCTGAGACAGGGCCGAGACGATCATGAACACCGGGATAAAGACGATGCGAACGCACGTCACGATGTTGGCGGGCGTCCAAACACTCGTCAGTTCCTTATTGCTCTCGTTTGCCACAACGCTCTCCTACTCCACAACATGACCGATAAGCTCATAGCAGAAGCTATCGGTAAACTCGACGGTCAGAATATCGCCCACGGACGCCTCGCTGGCATCCAGATGCACCGCGCCATCGGAATCGGGCGCCTGGAACCAGGCGTGACCGATCAGCTCGGCGCCGTCCTCGGTCTCCTCGATGCCATCGACGATCACCTGGGCGCGCTCACCCACATGGGCTGCCGTGGCGGCAAAACCAAGCGACTCGGCCAGATCCATGGCCTCCTGGGCGCGCTCGAGCTTGACCTCCTCATCGACCTGGCCCTCCATCTTGGC
>UREZ01000113.1 GCA_900547025.1 uncultured Collinsella sp. | reverse complement strand
AGGGGCCGAGTTTCCTCCTGAGCGACTCTGCTTGCAGCCGGAGCGAAAGGGGGAAATCTCGGCCCCTCCCGCCCCGGCCGGCCAGGTCAACTACACCGTGTGCTGCGGCAGGTCCTGCAGGGCGATGACGTCCATGCCCATGTCGTTGGCGCTGCCGTGACCCTGCTCGTCCTCGCGCACGGCCTCGATAGCGCTCACGTACGTGTTGGCCGCGGACATCGCGGTCACGCAGGTCACGCCGCGGCGCACGGCCTCGGTGCGCAGAAGGTAGCCGTCGCCACGAGAACCCGGGCCATACGGCGTATTGACGATCACCGCGATCTTGCCGTCGGCGATCAGGTCGCCGATGTTGGGACGCTCGCCATCGTGCGGGCCGCTGATCTTCTCCACGACCTCGCACGTCACGTTGCCCCCACGCAGCACGCGTGCCGTGCCCTCAGTGGAGCAGATGTCAAAGCCTAGGTAGCGCAGGATACGGGCGACCGAAAGGATATGACGCTTGTCGCGGTCGCACACGCTGATGAACACCTTACCGGCGCTCGGGTCGGGCAGCTTGTAGTCAATCGCCAGCTGCGTCTTGGCGTATGCCTCGGGATAGCTCTTGGCGATACCCATGACCTCGCCCGTCGACTTCATCTCGGGACCCAGGATAACGTCGGCGCCCGGGAAACGACCCCAGGGCATAACGGCTTCCTTCATGCAGAACCAATCGAGCTGACGCTCGTCGCTCGGCAGGCCCAAGCTCGCGATGGAATCGCCCGCCATGATACGCGCCGCGCACTTGGCCAGCGGCACGCCGGTGGCCTTGGAGATAAACGGCACGGTGCGGCTGGCACGCGGGTTGGCCTCGATCACGTAAACGGTCTCGC
The DNA here is from genome assembly GCA_900547025.1 of uncultured Collinsella sp. Taxonomy (GTDB): domain Bacteria; phylum Actinomycetota; class Coriobacteriia; order Coriobacteriales; family Coriobacteriaceae; genus Collinsella. Next base: position 4,187 of record UREZ01000113.1, on the reverse strand, counting down.
CCTTGATGGCGTACTGCACGTTGACCAGGCCGCGTACGCCCAGCGCCATCGCGATGCGGCGCGTGGTCTCGCGAAGCTTTGCCTGCAGGCTCTCGCTAAAGCTGAACGGCGGGATGCAGGTCGCAGAGTCGCCGGAGTGAATACCGGCCTCCTCGATATGCTCCAGAATGCCGCCGATGTAGACCTCTTCGCCATCGCACAGGGCGTCGACATCGGACTCGATCGCGCCCTCCAAGAAGCGGTCCAGATACACCGGGTAGTCGGGGCTAATGCGCGCAGCCTCGGCCATGTAATCGCGCAGATGCTCGGCATCGTAGGCGATCATCATGCCGCGGCCGCCCAGCACGTAGCTCGGACGCACCAGCAGCGGGTAGCCGATGTGCGCGGCAACGGCCTCGGCCTCCTCAAACGAGGTGGCCTGGCCCGCCGGCGGGTACATGATGCCCAGCTTGTCGAGCAGAGCGGCGAAGCGCTCGCGGTCCTCGGCAAAGTCGATGGCATCGGGCTTGGTGCCCATGATGTTCACGCCGCTCTCCTCGAGCATGCGCGCCAGCTTAAGCGGAGTCTGGCCGCCGAGCGTCACCACGACGCCGTCGGGTCGCTCAACATCGATAACGTCCATGACGTCCTCGTAGGTGAGCGGCTCAAAGTACAGGCGGTCGGACGTGTCGTAGTCGGTCGAGACGGTCTCGGGATTGCAGTTGACCATGATGGTCTCGAAGCCGCGGGCTGCCAGCGCGTAGCTCGCGTGCACGCAGCAGTAATCGAACTCGATACCCTGGCCAATGCGGTTGGGGCCGGCGCCCAGGATCATCGCCTTGGGCTTGTCCGCCGGCGTGGTCTCGTCGGGAGCCACGCACTTCTTGGCATCCGGGCTCGTGCGGTAGATGTTCTCGTACGTCTTGTAGTGGTACTCCGTGGCGCTCGAGAACTCCGCAGCGCAGGTATCGACCGTCTTCATGCTGGGAACCACGCCCAGGCCCTTGCGATAGGCGCGCACAAAGCGCTCGTCCGAGCTGGTCAGCGCGGCGATCTCGGCGTCGCTCGTGCCGTACTGTTTGAGCAGGCGCATCGCGTCGGCGTCGATATCCTCCACACGCAGGCCGCGGATGCTCTCCTGGACCTGCACCATGTCATTGATACGGTTGAGGTACCACGGATCGATACCGCAGATGGCATGGATGCGAGCGATGTCCCAGCCACGGCGCAGGGCCTCGACCACAAAGAAGATGCGGTGCTCGGTCGGCGTTGCCACGGCTTGAGCGAGCTCATCGTCGCTCAGTTTGTCGGCACCTTCCTTGCCACCGGCGCAAATGCCCTGGTGGCCATCCTCCAGCGAGCGCATAGCCTTGCCAAAGGCCTCCTCAAAGGTGCGACCGATCGCCATGATCTCGCCCACGGCCTTCATGCGCGTGGTGAGTGTGGGGTCGGTACCCTTGAACTTCTCGAAGGCAAAGCGCGGCACCTTGACCACACAGTAGTCGATTGTGGGCTCAAAGCAGGCGGGCGTAGCCTTGGTGATGTCGTTGACGATCTCGTCGAGCGTGTAGCCCACAGCCAGGCGCGCGGCGGCCTTGGCGATGGGGAAACCCGTGGCCTTGGAAGCGAGGGCGGACGAGCGGCTCACGCGCGGGTTCATCTCGATGACGATCAGGCGGCCGGTGTTGGGGTTCACGGCAAACTGCACGTTGGAGCCACCGGTCTCGACGCCGATCTTCTCCAGAATGGCGAGCGAGGCCACGCGCATGCGCTGATACTCAAGGTCGGAGAGCGTCTGCGCCGGCGCCACGGTGATGGAGTCGCCGGTATGCACGCCCATGGGGTCGAGGTTCTCGATGGAGCACACGATGATGCCGTTGCCGGCGTGATCACGCATGACCTCCATCTCATACTCTTTCCAGCCCTCGATGGACTCCTCGACCAGCACCTCGTGGGCAGGCGAGAGCTCCAAGCCCTGGCTCACGATGGAGACGAGCTCCTCGTGGGTGTGAGCGATGCCGCCGCCGGCGCCGCCGAGGGTAAAGCTCGGGCGCAGCACGCAGGGATAACCCACGCGCTCGGCGATGGCCTCGGCGTCGGCCACGCTGTAGGCATAGCCCGAGCGCGCGACCTCCAGGCCAATCTCGGCCATGGCCTCGTTAAAGAGCTTGCGGTCCTCGCCGCGCTCGATAGCGGCCAGGTCGCAGCCGATCATTTCGACGCCGTACTTGTCGAGCGTACCGTCCTTTGCCAGCTCGACGGCGGCGTTCAGACCGGTCTGGCCGCCCAGCGTGGGCAGCAGCGCGTCCGGGCGCTCTTTCTTGATTACGCGCTCGATAAATTCGGCGGTGATGGGCTCGACATAGGTGCGGTCGGCAAGACCCGGGTCGGTCATGATGGTCGCCGGGTTGGAGTTGACCAGGATGACCTCAAAGCCATCCTCCTTGAGCACCTTGCAGGCCTGGGCGCCGGAGTAGTCAAACTCGCAGGCCTGGCCGATAACGATGGGGCCCGAGCCAATGACGAGGATGCGCTTGATGTCAGTACGTTTAGGCATGTTAGTTCTCCTCGGTCTCAGTCTCGGCGAAATTCCAGCCAGCCAGGCGGTCCTTCGCGGTGTCGATGTCCAGGTAGTTCTCCTCGCCGTCCATGAGTCGCGTAAAGGCGGTAAAGAGATAGTGGGCATCGGTGGGGCCAGGCGAGGCCTCGGGGTGGTACTGGACCGAGAAGCACGGGGCGTCGAGCAGCTGGATGCCCTCGGCGGTGCCGTCGTTGAGGTTCACATGTGTTAGGCGAATGCGGCCAAAGCGCTCGTTCATCACGACCGGCGCGATTCCGCAGCGCACCCAGACGCGCAGATCTCCATCGGCCGCATGCTCGGTCTCGCCGCCGGAAAGCTCGGGGACAAGCTTGCCCAGGCTGGGGAACAGCAGGCCAAAGCCATGGTTTTGCGCGGTAATCTCCACGCGACGGCTTACCAGGTTCATGACCGGCTGGTTGCCACCGCGGTGACCGAATTTAAGCTTTTCCATCTGGGCGCCGCAGGCCAGGCTGATCATCTGATGGCCCAGGCAAATGCCAAAGACCGGCACCTTGCCGATCAGCTGCTGCACCTGCTCGTAGGTCTCCACCACGGCGTCGGGGTCGCCGGGGCCATTGGACAAAAAGACGCCGTCGGGATTCATGTCGAGCACCTCACTCGCGGGCGTGTCCCACGGCACGACGGTAAGGTCGCAGCCGGCGCGGACCAGCCCCTCCAGAATGCCGCGCTTCACACCGCAGTCGTAGGCGACCACTTTGTGACGGGCAGGAGCGGCAGTCGAAAGCGCAAAGTCATGCGTGGCAGGCAGGTCGACGGCGGCAAACTCGTGAGGCGCGGGGCAACTTACGGTCTTGACCAGGTTCTCGCCTACCAGCGCGGGCGCTGCGGCCAGACGCTCGGCAAGCTCGTCGACATCGAAGATCTCGGTCGAGATAATGCCCATCTTGGAACCATTGTCGCGCAGATGGCGCACCAGAGCGCGGGTGTCGACACCCTCGATAGCGACGATGCCGCGAGCGCGCAGGTACTCCGGCACGCTGACGGCTGAGCGCCAGTTAGAAGGCGTGGCGCACATGTCGCGAACGATCATGCCGCGCATGGCCGGAGCGCTCGCAGGGCACACGGCGTCGCCGGGGAAGGCCGACTGGACGTCGGTCTCGTCGATACCGTAGTTGCCGATCTGCGGATAGGTCATGGTTACGATTTGGCCGGCATAACTCGGGTCGGTCATGACCTCAAAGTAGCCCTCGAGCGAGGTGTTGAAGCAGACTTCGCCGGTCGCGGTGCCCTCGGCGCCGCATGCACGTCCATAAAAAATGGTCCCATCCTCAAGATACAGGATGCAGGGACCGCAGGTGCCCTTGCTGGTTTTGGCCAGCATGCGCTGGCAAAGCTCGCTGGGCGCGAAGGTGCGGGCGGCAGCGCCCGCGGTATGGTTGTTCGCCATAATTCTCCTTCCCGGTCTCACAGGACCGGCTTAAAGGTGTGTAGTTAGGCCTCGCGGTATTGTAACCGCAAGTATGCCTCATGGCGTTAATTTCATCGAAATGTTTACGAAATGATAATTATGACTTTCTATGCATAATGATTTTTCTGGGACGGGGATTAAAAAAGGCTCTGTTAGACCAGGATTGACATACATGTGTCCCCACGGTGCCATATCGTT
>UREZ01000112.1 GCA_900547025.1 uncultured Collinsella sp. | reverse complement strand
TCCCGCATGGGCTAACTCCCTGTTCGAGGACAACGCCGAGCACGGCTTCGGTATGTATGTCGGCCAGGAGAAGATCCGCGAGGATCTGATGGCCAAGACCGAGCAGCTCCTTGCCATCGAGTGGACCCAGCCCGCACTGAAGGAAGCCGCTCAGAAGTGGCTCGACACCAAGGACGACGGCAACGCCAACGCCGAGGCCACGAAGGAATACGTCGCGGCCCTGCAGGCGAACATCGCCACCGTCGACGAGCTGGCCGCTGTGCCCAAGTTCGCTGAGCACGCCGCCGAGCTCAAGGCCAAGGGCGAGAAGTTCTGCGACTGCGATGCCTGCAAGCTCGTTGCTGAGATCCTCGACAAGAAGGATTACCTCTCCAAGAAGTCCGTTTGGATCTTCGGCGGCGACGGTTGGGCTTACGATATCGGCTTCGGTGGCCTGGACCACGTCCTGGCTTCCGGCCACAACGTCAACGTCTTCGTCTTCGACACCGAGGTCTACTCCAACACCGGTGGTCAGGCCTCCAAGGCCTCGAACCTGGGCCAGGTCGCTCAGTTCGCCGCTGCCGGTAAGGTGACCAAGAAGAAGTCTCTGGCCGAGATTGCCATGAGCTACGGCTACGTCTACGTGGCGCAGGTCGCCATGGGCGCCAACCCGGCTCAGACCCTCAAGGCCATTCACGAGGCCGAGGCCTACGACGGCCCGTCTCTCATCATCGGCTACAGCCCCTGCGAGATGCACTCCATCAAGAAGGGTGGCATGCAGAACTGCCAGGCCGAGATGAAGAAGGCTGTCGAGTGCGGTTACTGGAACCTCTTCCGCTTCAACCCCGAGGCTGCTGCCGGCAAGAAGTTCTCGCTCGATTCCAAGGAGCCCGCGGGCGGTTATCAGGAGTTCCTGATGAACGAGGCCCGTTACGCTTCGCTGACGCGTTCCTTCCCCGAGCGCGCCGAGGAGCTCTTCAAGGAGAACGAGCAGGCCGCTATGGACCGCTACGCTCACCTGCTGAAGCTCAAGACGGTGTACAACGAGGCCTAGGTCTCCCACCGCAGGATCTGAGGGCTGACCTTCGCGGACGTCCTCGGACATGAAAGAACCCCCGCTGCGCACTACGTGCGGCGGGGGTTCTTTCGTCCTGCGGAGTGCGCCGGAAAGGAAGGCCGCGCTTTTGTTTTGCTTCGCGCCATGTGGGGGTGGCGGCGACGTGCATTTTTGCGAGTATTCTGCAATCGAAGGCCCCTGCATACCGACCTCGGGCAAAAATCGGGATTTCTCGATGTTTTCTACGAATGATGGGCGGGGTTATGGGCTGACAGCGTTTGATTTGCAGGGATATTCGCGGTCTTTGGCATTTATCGTGGCGCCCGAAGCTCTTGGCTATGTTGAATACTCCTGAAAATGCACGGCGCTTAGAGGGGGGGCCTTCGCGAAAAAGGAAACCGCCCCGTCGAAGTATGCATTCGACGGGGCGGTTTATGCATTTGGCCGATTAAGGATGCGCTGTCAAACTACTAGAACTTGACGGTCGGGGCCTGGCGGGCTGCTTCGGCGGCCTCGAAGCCCTGGCGCTCCTTAAACTGGAAGATGCCGGCAAAGATGACAGCCGGGAACGTTTGAATGGCGTTGTTGTAGCTGAGCACGCAGTCGTTGTAGCTCTGGCGTGCATAGCTAATCTTGTTCTCGGTATCCTCGAGCGATGCCTGCAGCTGCGTAAAGTTGGTGTTTGCCTTAAGATCGGGATAGGCCTCGGCTACGGCGAAGAGCTGGCGCAGCGCACCGGTCAGCACGTTGTCGGCTTCCATCTTGGCTTCGGGCGTGGTGGCCTTGACGGCGGTGTTACGCGCGCTGATCACGGCGGAGAGCGTCTCCTGCTCGTGCTTGGCGTAGCCCTTGACGGTCTCGACCAGGTTGGGGATCAGGTCGTTGCGACGCTGCAGCTGCGTATCGATGTTCTGCCAGGCGTTATCGATGCGGTTACGCTTGGTGACCATGTTGTTGTAGATGCCGGCGATGGCGCAGGCAATCACAATGACAACAACGATGCCGATGATGACGGGAAGCATGATGTCTCCGTTTCGAATGGCCGCGGCGGCATGCGCCAGCTGCCGTTGGTATAACGCTACTAGTATACCCGCAACGTTTTGTCGTGCCGAACTTTCCGGTAAGCGTTGTGTTTTCGTCGGGGTCGGCACCGGGGCAAAGCGCGCGAGGTACAGGTGTAAGATATGCGACAGATTGACGAGTGTTGTCTTTGCCCTGAGGATGGCGATACCAGTGGACCTTCGCATCAAGAAAACCTACCGCGCCCTGTTCGATGCCTTTACCGAGCTTCTCGAGGAGCATCGTTTTGAGGACCTGACGGTTGCCATGCTGTGCGACCGCGCCATGATTCGCCGCACGACGTTCTACAAGCACTTTCGCGACAAGAACGATTACTTTGCCTTTTATATCGATGAGCTCATGTCGGGCTTGCCGCAAAAACAGCCCGATGAGGCCGGCGCGGTATCTGCCGAGGACGTGCGCGCGCTTCGGCACGCGATTTTGGACGATGCCATGGATTTGATTCTGGCGCACGAGCGGCTCATGGATAACATTTTGGCAAGCAGCATGTCGGGCATGTTGACCAACGTTATTTGCGACCGCATTGCCCGCTCCATCCGCGAGCGTGTGATGAACGTGCTTGCCGAGGATGCCCTGGCCCCCGTGTCACTCGAGACGACGTCTGAGTTTGTCGCCGGCGGTATTATTCGACTTTTCACGATATGGTGGGAATCAGGCCACGATCTTGAGCGTCGACCTGAGATAGCCGACGTGGTCGATGCACTGTTTGAGCGGACCATGACACCGGTGCATCACTAGGAGTGGCGGAGAGAGGGGGATTCGAACCCCCGGAACGCTCTCGCGCTCAACGGTTTTCAAGACCGCCGCATTCAACCGCTCTGCCATCTCTCCGTGAGTCGTAATGATAGCATCGTTTTGAATTTGCAACAGGGAAGGCGAACGATGACGATCACCGAAATCGACGAGAAGTTCATGCGCGAGGCGCTGGCGGTGGCGCGCGTCGCCGCGGCAGTGGGCGAAGTGCCCATTGGCGCTGTGGTGGTGCGCGACGGCGAGATCGTCGCGCGGGCGCACAATCGGCGCGAGCTCGACCAGGATCCTTCGGCTCATGCCGAGTTTGCGGCCGTGTGCGCCGCTGCCCAGGCGCTTGGCCGCTGGCGCCTTTCCGACTGTACGGTCTATGTGACGTTGGAACCCTGCTGCATGTGCGCGGGTCTTATGGTCAACGCGCGCGTGGGACGCTGCGTGTATGGCGCGAGTGATGCCAAGGCGGGCGCGTTGGGTTCGCTGTATGACCTGAATGCCGATTCGCGCCTGAATCATCGGTTTAACGTGACGGCTGGGGTCCTGGCGGATGAATGCCGCGAGCTGCTGAGTAGCTATTTTGGCGGTCTGCGCGGAGCGGGCGGCGCTGATTGCGGTTGTGGGGCCGATCTTGAAGCACACGCCGCTCACGCCGCAGCGCTTGCAGGTGCCGGTGAGGATGCTGGCACGGCGGTTGACTTTGGTCCTGCGTGCCGCCGGCCCCGCCGTGTGCTGTTGGCGATTGATTCCTTTAAGGGCAGCGTTTCGAGCGTGCAGGCGGAGGCGGCGGTTGCCGAAGGCGTGCGCCGCGTTTGGCCCGATGCTCAGGTGGCCGCGTTGCCGCTGGCGGATGGCGGCGAGGGGACGCTCGACGCCATCGCCGCGCGTGGTGGCGAGCTTTCGACCTGCGAGGTCGCAGGCCCCTTGGGTGACCGCGTATCTGCCCGGATGTTAGTGGACGGCGAGCACGAGTCGGCTGTAATTGAGATGGCCGAGGCGGCGGGTATTGGGTATTCGAGTTGTACGGAGTCGGCGGCGTTGGCGGCTTCGACCTATGGCGTGGGCGAGCTTATGCTTCGCGCAGTTCGCACGGGCGCAAGGACACTCTATATTGGTCTGGGCGGCAGTGCCACCAACGACGGTGGCGCCGGCATGCTGCAGGCGCTGGGCGCGCGCGTGGTCGATGATCGGGGCTGCGATGTCGCCCCCGGTCTTGCCGGCCTTGAGCAGGTGGCGAGCGTTGATTTGGCGCCAGCGCTGCAGGCTTTGGGTGGCTCTCGTATCGTTGTGCTTTCGGATGTCGAGAATCCGCTCGTGGGGCGTCGAGGCGCACTGGCGGTGTTTGGCGGGCAGAAGGGCCTGCCGACGGATGATGCCGAGGCGCTGGGCAAGTACGACAACTGGATGGTCGGCTACGGTCGCCTGCTCGATGCGGCAATTTTCGAGGTGCGAGCTCAGGGGTTGTTGCGCACACCCGAGGGCACACGGACGTTTGGCTCGGTGCTCGGCGTGCCCGGCGCGGGCGCTGCCGGTGGCTTGGGCGCGGCGTTACTGGCGCTCGGTGCGGAGCTACGCTCGGGCGTGGAGACGGTGCTCGATCTGATTGGGTTTGACGAACGCATGCGTAATGTCGACCTGGTCATAACGGGCGAGGGCAATATGGACGAGCAGTCCGCCGCCGGTAAGGCACCGGTGGGTGTGGCTCGCCGCGCCAAGCGATATGGCAAGCCGGTGGTCGCCGTCGTGGGCAGTCGCGCCGTCAACCTGGACGCGGTATATGGGCAGGGTATTGACTTGGTTTTGCCGATCTGCCGCAAGCCCATGCCCCTCGACCAGGCGCTCAATCCTCAGGAAGCCACAACCAACCTCATCTTCGCCGGTGAATCAGCCGCCCAAGCCTACGACCTCGCTCGCCTCTAAAACCCATCCCCTCGATAAGTTGCGGTGAAATACGGAGTGTTTTTGCCTTTAAGGTGCCAATTCAGTCCGTATTCCACCGCAACTTCGAGAATGTCCATTCGAGGTTGGCTGCCTTGTGCCTTGGGTCGGACCGCCTGCCACGAAACGTGGCCATCTACTACGTTAAACCGGCCACTCTCGACCATCCCGGAGTTTACAAAAAGAAAACCGACGCTCCTATAAGTTGTCAATAGGCAGTTTGCGGGAGCGCTCCCTTCAATTCGCACAGGAGCTCGTAATACCTCCT
>UREZ01000111.1 GCA_900547025.1 uncultured Collinsella sp. | reverse complement strand
GCTCGAGAACTGGGCCCGCCGCCGCGGCACCCTCGCCGCCGACGCCAACGAGCAGCACCTGGGCCTCGACGACACCGACCTCATGCTCCGCACGGTTCAGGCCGAGTTCAACCTCAAGAACCTATTCGCGAAATAACCGATCCATCTGCGGGAGCGCCTGCCAGGCACAGCGCAATCCGTCTGGGCACACCGACACGCAGTAAACTAGGGCGCAGCCTTATGGCTGCACCCTAGTTTTCATCAAAACGAGCAAATACGCGTGCTTCACATAGTCGGCAGGTTGGCCCACCTACATTTTTCGAGTTGTTCGGCCAGCTGAACCACTAGTCAAGGCCCCTTGAACCGCAATCGAAGCTAAAATCGCCTTAATTTCGCAACCAAGCCCCATAAATCTACCTGAATCAATTCGAATAGGACGTTGCGATCGCACCATTTGTATAGGATAAGGCCGAATAACTCAAATTATGTTGGTGAGGCATCTGAGCGGTCGGCAAAAACGCTTAGAAGCTACGAATCCGCAACTAAAGTTCATCAAAAAGGGGCAGCCGGCAGAAACCTCCCCAGCCAAAGCTGCTCCCTCAATACGACAGCTCAAAAACCCACCGTTCGCAGAAGATAAGCCGCGCCCCAATACCGTTGCCCGAAGTTTCGGGCGTATGCGGCGTCCGCTATGCCATCATGCGCGTATGGGAATCATTCTGTCACATACCACGGCACGCGCTGTATACCAAACAGCCAACTCGCTCGCAAGCTACGCGACCGGTCCCATACCTATGGAAAAGATCAGGGTGTCTGCGCCGACCACGTCCGACCTGGAAGCGGCACGAGCATGGCTCAACAGAAAGAATGTCGATTCTGAACGTATCCATGTGCTGACGTTTTCCAATAATGCCAAAAGGCACCGCAAGGGCTGCATCTGCCACTGCACGCGCTATACGTTTGATGCAGAAAGCTACCTAGAACTCGAGCCGAACGTCTACATCGTCGATATCAAGCTGTGCGCGTTAGAAGCAACAGCCGACCTCAACCTTTCGGAGCTCGTTGAGTATTACTTTGAAATCTGCGGCTCCTACGCGCTTGGAACGTCCGACGAAACTCAATATCGCGAGCGCCCAGCCCTAACCAGCGTTGAAGAGCTCAGAGCCTTCTTTTCAGAGGCACCGGGGTATCGTGGATCTAATAAAGCACTTAAGGCACTTTCTTATGTACACGAAGGCTGTCGCTCCCCACTCGAAACGGCGTTTGTCATGATGCTGACAATGCCCAAGTCAATGGGTGGCTTAGCCATACGCGCTATCAAAACGGATTATCCGATCCCAGTCCCCAAAAGATACGCCGCCCTAACGCGACGGACGGTTTTCTACCTCGACGCGCTGCTCGAAAATTCGATGACCGATATCGAATACAACGGCTTTTACCACGACGAACCCGAGCAGCAATCAATTGACGAGGAGCGCCGAAACACGCTGCGAAACATGGGATATGCCGTTATCACGGTTAATCGTCATTCGTTTTTCAAGCAGTCCGCTTTTAAACGGGTCATGGAAGCGATTCGCATTCGCGAGAAGATATGGCCCGGTCGACTCCCGGATAACTTCGCCATCCTGCAAGAAACTCTTCGTCAATTTGTCTTGCGGCGCTACTTCGAATACGGTCGCCGCGTCCTGGAGACACTCAAAGAAGAAGAGGCCGCCAAGCGCGAAATTGCAAGCCAATATCCGCAAGCTGATGACCCGAGCATCAACGATGCGCCCGAACCCGACGACATGCAACACGTCGGGGCCCTTGCTGAGGAAATCAATGGGGCTTGGGAATGCGACATGTTCGCAAAAATCGATGAAAACCGCACGGAAGACGACACGATTATTGATCTAATTGAGAATTCGCTCTTCTAAAGGCGATCTCTGCGGATGTCCACCTACATTTTTCGACTTATTCGGCCACAGATGTGCCAGATTGGCTGCAGCAATGCTCAATATAACTTTAGATAAAACTGATTCTGCAGAAACTCCCGTAGAGGAAGAACTGATTCTCGCGGTATTTGACACGATAAAGTACAAATATGAACAGTTCTAATGCTTCTCAAGGTGGCTTTCTTAGCATGCTAGCCGAACATCTCGAAATATGTTGGCGAGCATTGCGTCGATGTCTCCCAACCCACAGAAAATCGCAGAAGCGGCAAGCAGTCATCGAAATTAACGCAAATTGTATTGACATATGAACATACACTCATATAATCGAAAGCAAGTTATATGAGCGCATGTTCATATGAAAGGATATTGCAATGAGCACCCGCGTTGATGAAACGAAACCCGACATCGAGGCCACCGAACCCGCGATCCCCACCACCTGCTCGCCCGAGGACCTTCCCGACGAGGAACTTCTCTACGACCTCGCCGACCTGTTCAAGGTCTTCAGCGACACCACGCGTATCAAGATCCTTTACGCCCTCATGGGCCGCGAGCTCTGCGTGGCAGACATCGCCGAAGCGACCGAAACCTCGCAGTCGGCAGTATCGCACCAGCTGCGCACACTCAAGCAGTCGCACCTGGTTAAATTCCGGCGCGACGGGCGCAATATCCTCTACTCGCTCGCCGACGACCACGTCTACACCATGCTCAACCAGGGCATGAGCCACATCTGCGAATAGCAGCCAACCACGGTACCAGCGCGGCCTGCACCCAAGCCGCAAATACAGGGAAAGGAACCCACCATGAAAAAGCAGTTTAAGCTCGATGAGATCGACTGCGCCAACTGTGCGCGCGAGCTTCAGGACGAGCTGGCCAAGCTCGAGGGCGTCAAATCCGTGTCCGTCAACTTTATGACCCAGAAGTTGACGCTCGAGGCCGATGACGCCGAGTTCGACGAGGTCCTCGACCGCGTTGTGGAGTTCACCGCCGACGCCGAGCCGGACTGCGAGATTATTCTCTAGCCCAGGTTTACGCCAACCTGCAAGGCCGCGCTTGCTGCGGCCTTTGCTCGCGAAATTATATGAGCGAGTGTTCATACATTCAAATGGGAGGATACGAGTCATGGCCACCGCCGACCCCAAGAAGAAAAAGAAGAAGCGCAAGAAAAAAGAGTCACTCGAGCATAAGCGCAACCGCATCCTGGTAGCGCTGGGCATTTTTGCCGTGGTGTACGCCCTCGATGAGCTCGGCACCCTCACTGCCGCATTCGGCACCCCGGGCGACATCTACGCCAGCTTCGCACTGTTCCTCGTGCCTTTTTTGATTGCCGGCTACGACGTGCTCCAAAAGGCATACAACAACATCCGCCGCGGCAAGGCGTTCGACGAGAGCTTCCTCATGGCCGTCGCGACCATCGGCGCGTTTGCCATGGTGCTCTTCCCCGATACCGACCCGCACATGGCCGAAGGCGCCGCCGTCATGCTGTTCTATCAGGTCGGCGAGCTGTTCCAGGCCTACGCCGTGGGCAAGAGCCGCAAGTCGATCAGCGCCATGATGGACATCGCGCCCGACTACGCCAACGTCGAGCAACCCGACGGCACGCTCGAGCAGGTCTTCCCCGATGACATCGCCGTCGGCACCGTCATCGTCGTCAAGCCCGGCGAGCGCGTGCCCATCGACGGCGTCATCGTCGAGGGCGAGACACAGCTCGATACCGCCGCCCTTACCGGCGAGTCGGTCCCCCGCCCGGCCAAAACCGGAGACGATATCATCAGCGGTTGCATCAACATGACGGGTCTCATCCACGTGCGCACCACCAAGCCCTTTGGCGAGTCCACCGTCGCGCGCGTCCTAGAGCTCGTAGAAAACGCCAGCGAAAAGAAGGCACGCACCGAGAACTTCATCACGCGCTTCGCCCGCGTCTACACGCCCGCCGTCACCGGCGCGGCGGCGGTACTCGCGCTCGGCGGCGGCTTGGTCACCGGCGCCTGGTCCGACTGGATCCTGCGCGGCCTGACCTTCCTCGTCGTCAGTTGCCCATGCGCGCTCGTGATCAGCGTGCCGCTCAGCTTTTTTGGCGGCATCGGTGGCGCATCCAAGCTGGGCGTCCTCATCAAGGGCTCTAACTACCTCGAGACGCTCGCGGATGTGGACACCGTCGTCTTTGACAAGACCGGCACGCTCACCAACGGCACGTTTTCGGTCGTGGCGGTACACCCCGAGGCAGGCTATACCGAGCAGTCGCTGCTCGAAGTCGCGGCCCTTGCCGAGTCATTCTCCGACCATCCCATCGCGCAGTCGGTACGCACCGCCTTCCAGGGCGAGCTCGATCCCAAACGCGTAAGCGACTCCACCAATGACGCGGGCCATGGCGTGACGGCGATTATCGACGGCAAGCGCGTCATCGTCGGCAATGCCAAGATGCTTGCTGTGGCCGGTATCGAAGCGCCCAATTGCGAGATCGTCGGCACCATCCTCCACGTGCTGGTCGATGATACGTACGCCGGCCACATCGTAATTGCCGACACCATAAAGACCGATGCCGAGCAAACGATTCGCGACCTGCACGCCGCCGGCGTCAAGCGCACCGTCATGCTCACGGGCGACCGTGAGGAGGTTGCGGCGTCTGTAGCCAAGCAGCTGGGGCTCGACGAGTTCCACGCGCAGCTCATGCCAGGCGATAAGGTCGAGCGTGTTGAGGCGTTGCTCGCGGCCGAAAGCGGCAAGGGCAAGCTCGCCTTTGTCGGCGACGGTATCAACGACGCACCCGTGCTTACCCGCGCAGACGTTGGCATCGCCATGGGCGCTATGGGCTCGGACGCCGCAATTGAGGCGGCGGACGTCGTGCTCATGGATGACAAGCCGTCCAACATTTCCCGCGCGATCCGCGTGGCACGCAAGACCATGGCGATTGTCTGGCAGAACATCATCTTTGCGCTGGGCATTAAGTTGCTGATCCTGGTGCTTGCGGCACTGGGCATCGCCAACATGTGGCTTGCCGTGTTCGGCGACGTAGGCGTGGCGATCATCGCCATCCTGAACGCCATGCGCGCGATGGGTGTCAAGAACCTGTAGCGTCTGTGGTCCTTCCGGCCGGGGCCGGGCTTGGTTTTGAAAACGTCCTCGCGCATGAGGCCCGTCTTTCCTGCTCCTGCGGAGCAACGGA
>UREZ01000110.1 GCA_900547025.1 uncultured Collinsella sp. | reverse complement strand
CGAGTTCCGCACGAGCCGGAGAGCACTTAATGTGCTCTCCGTGCGAGCAGGACTGCCCGAGCAGGCGATGTTGCCCCATACGCCCGCCCAGGTCCGCCGGGATTATGACAGCTTGACGATCGGAGCGAATCCCTTCATGAGCTTTTTGGTCTGGCCGGTCTTTTCGAACTGGACCTCGATCATGTCTCCGGCGACCGAGATCACGGTACCCGTGCCAAAGGTCTTATGGCTCACGGTATCGCCCGCGGCAAAGTCCTGCGATGCGCTGGCGCGATCGACCTTGCGCTCCACCGTCGGGGACACCTTGGACGACGGCTTTTTGGCTCGCGGCGCGCCCGAGCCAAAGGTCGAGGCAACACGGCCGGCGTCGGGCGAGACCCCACGATGGCGCTCGGTCCCGTAGCTGCTGCCGCCAAAGAAATCGTCAAAGCTCGATCCACCGCGCGAACCGGAACCGCCGGTCGAGCGCGTATGCGAGCCAAACACCTTGCCGCCATACATATCCGAACCCATGCCCGAGCCAAAGGTGCCGTGACGGTCGCCGCGCTTCTCCCAGCCCGTGCCTTCAAAACCGGCAGAACCGATACCGCTAAACTCGATATCCTCAAACGGAATCTCATTGAGGAAGCGCGAGCGCGGGTTGGCAGAGGTCGAGCCGTAGGTGCGACGCGTGGCCGCATAGGTCAGGAACAGGCGCTTGCGGGCGCGCGTGATGGCGACGTAGGCCAGGCGACGCTCCTCCTCAAGCTTACCCGGGTCATCGCTGCCGCCAAAGTCGTGCACGTGCGGGAAGATGCCCTCCTCCATGCCGGCCACGAACACCGCCGGGAACTCCAGGCCCTTGGCGGAGTGGATGGTCATCATGGTGATGGCATGCGTCTCGCCGGCCAGGGAATCCAAGTCGGAGCGCAGGGCCAGCCACTCCATGAGTGCCGGCAGCGCCTTACAGGTGAGCGGACCGTAGGTGCGCTCAATCTCGTCGGCATGCACGGCACCCGCCGGCATCTCCGTCGGCGCGGCATACGCGTTGCCCGCGATGGCAGCAGCCAGGGCATCCTGCGGAGACAGCGCCGGAGCAGCCAGACTATCGAGCGGATTGGAGCCCGCGGCATCGCGCGCGCCGACGAGTGCCTCAAACGAGGATGCCGGGGCAGATGGCCCCGGTTCGGGCGCAGGCGCGCTCACCACGACGGGCTCGGGCTCGGCGCCGGCAGGCACGTCGGCAACACCGGCTGCGCGCAGCTCTTCCAAGCTCTCGAGCGTACCCTCGATGTCCTCGTGCGTCTCCTCAAATTCGGCAGCGACGCCCAGGAATTCCTGGATGTTCTCGGCGCGGCTCTCGGACTCCATGGTGCCCTCGGCGCGGAAAGCCTGCAGTAGGCCCGTCTTATCGACAATCATCTCGACAACGTCCTTGAGCTCGCCGTCCATGCGGCGACCCTCGCGCACCAGCGACACAAAGCTCGACAGGCCGTTGCGCACCTTGGCGCTAAACATGCCGGTTTCGGCACACGCGATCTCGCAAGCCCGGAAGAACGAGCAGCGGTTGTCGCGCGCCAGCTGCTCGATCTTTTGGATCGAGGTGGAACCGATGCCGCGGCGCGGTGTGTTGATGACGCGCTTGACGCTCATCTCGTCGGCCGGGTTCACGATCATCTTAAGGTAGGCCATGACGTCGCGGATCTCGGCACGGTCGAAGAATCGCGTGCCGCCCACGATCTTGTAGGGCACGCCCGCGCGCAGGAACATATCTTCGAGGATACGCGACTGGGCGTTGGTGCGATAGAACACGGCGATGTCGTCGTAGCTCGTGCCTTTGGCATGCAGTTTCTCGATCTCGCCGGCAATCCAGCGACCCTCGTCGCGTTCGTCGCTCGCCTGGAAGGCCTGGATCTTCTCGCCATCGCCCTCGGCCGTAAACAGGCGCTTGTCCTTGCGCTGCGAGTTGTGGCGCACCACGGCGTTGGCGGCGCTCAGGATGTGACCCGTAGAGCGATAGTTCTGCTCCAGCTTGACGGTCTTGCAGTTTTTAAAGTCCTTCTCAAAGTCCAGGATGTTGGTGATGTCGGCGCCACGCCAGCTGTAAATGGACTGGTCATCGTCGCCCACGACCATGAGGTTTTGGTACTTAGCGGCCAGCAGGTTGGCGATTTCGTACTGGACGTGGTTGGTGTCCTGATACTCGTCGACGCTAATGTAGCGGAAGCGCTCTTGGTACTTATCGAGCACCTCGGGACGGGTGCGCAGCAGCTCGAGCGCGCGCACGAGCAGGTCGTCAAAGTCCATCGCATTGGCGGCGCGCAGGCGGCGCTCCAGCTCTAGGTAGACCTGCGCGGCCTTTTTGTCGTTGGGGCTATCGGCGCTCTTGAGCATCTCCTCGGGGCCGATCATGGCGTTTTTGGCCGAGCTAATCTTGCTGCGGATCATGTTGATGGGGAACTGCTTTTGCTCGATGCCGAGTGCCTGCATAATGTCGCGCACCATGCGCTTTGAGTCATCGTCATCGTAGATGGTGAACTGGCCGGTGTAGCCCAACAGGTCGGCGTCCTCGCGCAGCATGCGCACGCACATAGCATGGAAGGTGCACACCCACATGCCACGGGTGCCGCTGGGAATGAGTGCCGCCAGACGCTCGCGCATCTCTGCCGCGGCCTTGTTGGTAAACGTAATGGCAAGAACCTGCCAAGGCTTAACACCCAGGTCGCCGAGCATATGTGCGATGCGGAAGGTCAAGACGCGGGTCTTGCCCGAGCCGGCGCCGGCGAGCACCAGCAACGGGCCCTCGGTGGACAGGACCGCCTCGCGCTGGGCGGGATTAAGGCTGTCGATGTCGACGAGCGGTTTGGCGGGCTTGGGCGCCGGCGCGGGAGCGTCGTAGATGTCGAGCGGAACGAGCTCGGGCTCCGGCGCAGCGGGGGCGGTGTATGCATCGAGCGGCACGGGTTCCGGCGCGGGCGGTACGGGTACCGCGGCGTTCTTTTCCCAGGGCAGGGGCTGGGTCATGGGCGACTCCTCATCTGACGGACGGCGCGCCTGCGGGCGGCGCCATAGTTTGAGCCGTACCAGTATACCGAGCCGCGCGGACACCGACGCAAATCACACCACGACTCCGTGCGCCACCGTCAGGCCCGCCCCAGCGGATTTAGTGCATTGGGGGCCACCGATGTCATGGCAGCAGCGAGCGGCGGCCAGAGCGAACAAATTGGCATGAAAAGGGGGCGGCATAGACCTTTTGGTCATGCCACCCCCTTTGAATGACAAGTTGTCGCTCTGGTCGCCGCGCAGCGTCAACCAAGTTACAGGCCGAGCATAGGCTCCAGGACAAAGAAGTACGCGAGCACCACGATGCCCAGGATGATGCGGTAGACGCCGAAGCACTTAAAGTCGTGACGGCGCACGAAGCCCATAAGCCACTTGATGGCAATGAGCGACACCACAAAGGCGACGACGCAGCCCACGCCCAGGATGGCGATTTCGTTGGTGCCAAACGTGCCGCCCTTAATAAAGTACTTGACCAGCTTGAGCGCACTCGCGCCAAACATGACGGGAATGGCCAGGAAGAACGTAAACTTGGACGCCACCGAACGCGTGCAGCCCAAAAGCAGGCCGCCGATGATCGTGGAGCCGGAGCGCGATGTGCCCGGAATCAGCGAAAGCACCTGGAAGCAACCGATACCCAGCGCGGTCTTCCAGCTCAGATCCTCGAGCGTAGTGATGGAGCCAAAGTCCAAGCTATCGTCATCGTCTGCGGCGGCAGTCGCAGCGGGCGCGGCAAAATGCGCACCGGCGGGACGTCCGCCCGCCACCACAGCACGCGAACCAAACGAACCGGCAAGAGCAGCCTGGTCGCGCTTGTTCGCGCGCCAGTTCTCGATCACGATAAACAGCACGCCGTACACAATGAGCGCCAACGCCACGACGGGAGCATTGTAGAAATGCTCCTCCATCCAGTCGTTAAGCGGCAGACCGATCGCCGCGGCGGGAATGCAGCCGAGCACAATCTTGCCCCATAGCACCCAGGTGTCGCGACGGCCCTCCTTGCCCTTGCTGGGAGAAAACGGGTTGAGGTCGTAGAAAAACAAAACGCAGACGGCCAAAATGGCGCCAAGCTGAATCACGACCAGGAACATATTCCAGAACGTCTCGCTCACGTTCATCTTGACGAACTCGTCCACCAAGATCATGTGACCGGTCGACGAAACAGGCAGCCATTCGGTGATGCCCTCGACCAGGCCCATGAAGGCAGATTTTAGAAGCTCAATGATATCCAAAGGGACCCCCTCGTTAGACACCCGCCGATATTGTTCTGCGGACGGTGCGGGCGATGTCCCATTATCAACCGTTGGCGGCGCGCCTGCGCCTACCCTTACCAAAAAACTCGCCCGTTCACAGAATTGCGAGCGGTCAAACCCAAATCCTTGGGTATAACTGCAACAAGATAAAGTGTCCGGCGGCCAACGCGCCCGCGCCCGCCCGATGCACGAGCCCCGCGCCCGTGCGATAGACCAAGGAGGAAACCATGAACGAGGGCTACACCAAGGTATTTGTTTCACTCGACGGTACTGAGCAGCAGGATTTTGTGCTCGCACGCGCCATCAAGGTCGCCGCGAACAACGGTGCCAAGCTAATCATCGGCCACGTTATCGATTCCACGGCGCTCGAGAGCGCCGGTTCCTATCCGGTCGATCTGGTCAACGGCCTAGAGGAGGCATTTAAGAACTCCATCGCCAAGCAGCTCGAAGAGGCCAAGGCCAATCCCGATATTCCCGAGGTCGAGGTCATGATTCGCGCCGGCCGTATTCGCGAGACGCTCAAGGACGAGATGCTCGACGTGGTTAAGCCCGACCTGGTGCTCTGCGGCGCCCGCGGCCTGTCCTCGATCAAGTATGCGCTGCTGGGTTCGATTTCGACGTTCCTGCTACGCAACACCGACTGCGACATCTTGGTCGTGAAGTAGGTTCCTTCCCGCCGGCGCAAGGCCTGCGGGGTTATCACGCCGACGTCCTCGCCGCTTCGCGGCTGCGGGATGTCGGCTTAGATAACCCCTCCCGGCCTTGCGCCTTCGTCACCGTACTTCAGCGAGTTGGCTGATAAAAGATCGCGTGCCGCCCCGTTTGG
>UREZ01000109.1 GCA_900547025.1 uncultured Collinsella sp. | reverse complement strand
CTCGGGGAAGTTCGCGAAGCCCACTTCCCCGAGGAAGGGCACCCGCCCGGAGCAGGCCCCAGCGCGAGACCGTCCCGGATGCCTACTTACTCGTTGTCGCCTGCGGTCATTTGCGTTGCGGAGAGCGCGCCGTCGGCAGCGGTTGCAGCTGCTGCGTCGGGCCAGACCCAGTCGGTGAAGGCCGGGTGATCGTAGCCCTCATCGCACGCGAACTCAAAGGCCTCGGTGCGGAATGCCTCCCACTCATCAATCTGCTCGGCAAACTTATCGGCATCGACCATGCGCAGCACGTCGGCAGCCAGGGCCCAGCGGTCCATGTTGTTCAGGCGCAGCATGTCGAACGGTGTGGTCGTGGAGCCTTTCTCCTCGTAGCCGTGGACGCGGAAGGCGTCATGGCCGGGGCGGTTCCAAATCAGACGGCGAATCGTGCCGGCATAGGCGTGGAACGCGAAGAGGACGGGCTTCTCGCCGCAGCCAAACAGCTCAGCCCAGCGCTCGTCGCCGAGAGCCTGGTCGTTCTCGCAGACGTTCTGGATCTTGAGCAGGTCGACCACGTTGACGAACCATACCTTGATGCCCAGCTCGCGCAGCATGTCGGTTGCAGCCAGAGCCTCAAGCGTCGGCACGTCACCGCAGGTGGCGACCACGACGTCGGCCTCGGCGAGCGAATCGGCGGTCGATGCCCACTCCCAGGTCGCAACGCCCTCGGCGAGCTCCGCCTTGGCCTCGTCGACCGTCTGGAAGGTCGGAGCAGGCTGCTTGCCGCAGAAGATGGCGTTGACGCAGTCAGTGGACTGATAGACGCGCTCGGCCACGGCGAGAGCCATGTTGGCGTCGGCCGGATAGTAGGCGTTTACGATGTGCGTGTCGTTGGCCTTGTTGAGCAGCAGGTCGATAAAGCCGGGGTCCTGATGCGAGAAGCCGTTGTGGTCCTGACGCCAGACGTGGCTCGACAGCAAAATGTTAAGGCCGCTGATGGGGGCACGCCACGGAATCTCGCGCTTGGTAGCCTCGAGCCACTTGCAGTGCTGGTTGACCATGGAGTCGACCACATGGACAAAGCTCTCGTAGGAGCTCCACACGCCGGAACGGCCAGTGAGCACGTAGGCCTCGAGGAAGCCCTCGCATTGGTGCTCGGACAGCTGCTCGACGACCTTACCGGAGCCTGCCAGCAGCTCGTCGTTGGCCTCGTCCTCGTAGAAGCCGGCGTCCCACTGCTTCTTGGTCACCTTGTAGGCAGCCTGCAGGCGGTTGGACGCGGTCTCGTCGGGACCAAAGATGCGGAAATCATCCATGTTCTTGGCCAGAACGTCGGCAGTGTACTCACCAAAGACGCGGGCTGCCTCGGTGGAGCCCCAGCCATGACCCTTAGTTGCGACGGGGACCTCGTGGGCATGAATATCGGGCAGCTCGAGCTCGCGACGCACCTTACCGCCGTTCGCGTTGGGG
This sequence comes from uncultured Collinsella sp., assembly GCA_900547025.1. Lineage (GTDB taxonomy): Bacteria > Actinomycetota > Coriobacteriia > Coriobacteriales > Coriobacteriaceae > Collinsella. The sequence continues at coordinate 3,717 of UREZ01000109.1, read as the reverse complement.
TTGGCGCCGATGCGCAGCTCGCCGGTCGGCATAAAGGCCGTCACCTCGGGGCGCACCTGGCCCTCGGGCGTAAAGAGCTCCTCGGGCTTGTAGGAACGCAGCCACTCGCGCAGCACGCGGAAGTGCTCGTGGGTGTCCTTGGCACTCGCCAGCGGCACCTGATGCGCGCGCCAGGAGTCCTCGGTCTTCTTGCCGTCGATGTGCTTGGGGCAAGTCCAGCCCTTGGGCGTACGGAACACAATCATGGGGTAGGCCGGGCGAACCACGGTCTCGCCTGAGGCGGCCTGGGCCTGCGCGGTGGCCTTGATGTCACAGATCTCGTCAAAGACCTGCTCAAACAGGGCAGCGAAACGCGCATGAATGCTTGCGTGGCTCTCGTCGTCAAAGCCGGCGACAAAGAAGTGCGGCTTATAGCCCATGCCCTCAAAGAACTTGGTGAGCTCTTCGTCGGACACGCGGGCGAGGATGGTGGGGTTGGCGATCTTGTAGCCGTTGAGGTGCAGGATCGGCAGGACGATGCCGTCGGTTGCCGGGTTCACGAGCTTGTTGGATTGCCAAGAGGTCGCGAGCGGGCCGGTCTCGGACTCGCCGTCGCCCACCACGGCCACGGCCAACAGGCTCGGGTTGTCCATGACGGCACCGTAAGCGTGGCTGAGCGTGTAGCCGAGCTCGCCGCCCTCGTGGATGGAACCGGGCGTCTCGGGCGCAAAGTGGCTCGGGATGCCGCCGGGATAAGAGAACTGGCGGAAGAACTTCTGCAGGCCGGCCTCGTCATTGGTGATGTCGGGGCGAATCTCGCGGTAGGTGCCGTCGAGCAGCGACTGAGCAGTACCGGCGGGGCCGCCGTGACCAGGGCCCATCAAGAAGATAGCATTCTGGTTGTGGTCGGTGATCAGACGATTGACGTGACCGAACAGGAAGTTGATGCCGGGCGTGGTACCCCAGTGGCCAACCAGGCGGTGCTTAACGTCCGGACGACCAAAGTCGCGCACCTCACCGGTTTTCTCATCAACAAAGTCGGGGCGCATTAGCGGGTTAGAGCGAAGGTAGATCTGACCGACGGACAGATAGTTCGATGCGCGCCAATACAGGTCGACGCCCTCGAGCTCGGAAGCCGGCACCTCGTGGCCCAGCTTTTGCCACGGCGTCCCCAGTGTTTTAGCCATTGTTTATGTCCCTTCGCTGTGTGGTCACCCTCCGATACGGCAACCTTTCGTTGGGACTAGTATATTTGCTAAAACGTTTTATCATGATGAAAAAACGTTTTACCACCCTTATCAATCGCATCGATCAACAAAACGCGACATTCACCTGCGGCATTGCCCGTCACAGGTGCTCCACATTCGATCTCTGCAAATTGATAAACGTGTTTAGTTGTGTTTAGTAAGCTCGAGCACACTGCCCTTAACGATAAGCTCCGGCTCCAGAACGACCTCTTCGGCACGCCTGCCGCCCCTACCGGCAAGACGCTTGGACATGCAGCCAAAAGCATGCTCCGCAAGGACACCAGGGTCCTGCTCAATCGCGGTCAGCGCCGGCTCAAAGAGAACGTCGGCCGCCGAGTTGTCATAGCTCACCACCGAGATATCGCCCGGGATGCTCTTCCCCATCTCGTGCAAGCGCTTGAGCAAACCGAGGGCAATGTTATCCGAGCTTGCGAACACGGCAGTGGCGTCAGTTGCGAGCACCGCCTCCGAGGCCTCGTATGCGCTCGGAATGTAGTACTCGCTCTCAAACTCCAAACGTGCGTCGATCGGCAGGCCAACCTCACGCAGCGCGCGCTCATAGCCGGCAAGTCGCTTGCGACCCGTATTGGAACGGCGGGCATTAACCAAGCAGGCGATGCGACGGTGACCTTGCTCGATCAGATAGCGGGTGGCCATATAGCCGCCCATCTCGTGGTCGAACATCACCTTGTCGCACTCGAGCCCCTCAATGGCACGGTCGACCATTACCGCCGGGATGGGCAGGTGGCTGACTTCTTCGCGCAGGGCGCGGTCGTCGGAGAACTCGTCACCCACCACCAGAAAGACGCCATCAACGCCGCGCGTCACCAGCTGGCGCAGCAGCTCCAGATCGTCATCGGCGCTGCCGCCCGAGCTGGTAATGAAGAGCGCATAGCCGTCCTCGCGGCAGCGCTTTTCCAGGCTACCGGCGAGCGAGGCAAAAAAGCGGCTCTCGATGTTAGGGACGATAAGGCCCAGCGTGCGCGACTCGCGCATGACCAGGCTGCGCGCAATCTGGTTGGGAACATAGTGGTTGCGCGCCGCGACCTCCTTGATGAGCTTGCGGTTTTCTTCCGAGATGCGACAGGGCCGATTATTGAGAACAAGCGAGACCGACGAGGGGGAAAGCCCCACCTCCTGGGCGATCTGCTTGAGGGTGACTTTGTTGGCCATCTCGCTCCTTCCGGGTTTACGCGCAATCTCTTGAAAGTATAGCGACTACCCCTCTACCTCGGTGATAAACACTTTACCAATCCGGTGGACGGCTGTTTTATCGCCGCCAGCGCACCAAATCCGTCCGGGTGGGGTATATTGCAATCGATTGATGACAACGACCACCAAAAGGCGGATATTCGTATGCACGAGAACGACTTTTTTAACGAGGACCTGCTGTGCGCGCTCGCTGGCGTTGCCGGCGAGGACAACGTGCTGATGAGCGAGCCCATGCGCGAGCACACCACGTTTAAGATCGGCGGCCCGGCCGACGTCTTTGTCACGCCCGATACCGAGCAGGGCCTCGTCGCCACGCTCGATACCTGCTATCGCTGCGATCTGCCACTCACCATCGTGGGCAACGGCTCCGACTTGCTCGTCGGCGACAAGGGCATCCGCGGCATCGTCGTAGCGCTGGGCGAGGGCCTCTCCGACATTACGGTCAATGGCACGCATGTCACGGCGGCCGCCGGTGCCTTGCTTTCCGATGTCGCCGCGGCGGCAGCCGAGGCCGGTCTCACCGGCATGGAGCCCATCTCGGGCATTCCCGGATCGGTCGGCGGCGCCTGCTACATGAACGCCGGAGCATACGGCGCCTGCATGGCCGATGTGCTGGAGTCCGTGCGCGTCTACAAGCCCGCCCGCATGCTCGACGACGGCACCCGCGGTAGCGGCAGCATTATTGAGTTCGATGTCGATGAGCTCAACCTGGGCTATCGCAAGAGCCGCATTGCCGACGACGGTTTCGTCGTGCTTTCGGCCACTTTCAATCTCGCCCCGGGCAACGCCGCGATGATCAAGGCCGACATGGACGACTACCGCCAGCGCCGCGAGGACAAGCAGCCGCTCGACATGCCGAGTGCCGGCTCCACCTTCAAGCGCCCCGAGGGCTACTTTGCCGGCAAGCTCATCATGGACGCCGGCCTGCGAGGACACGCCATCGGCGGCGCGCAGGTGAGCGAAAAGCACTGCGGCTTCATCGTCAACGCCGACCACGCCACCGCAGCCGATGTCGACGAACTCATCCGCCACATCCAAGCAACCGTCAAAGACCAATTCAACGTAGACCTAGAACCCGAAGTCCACCGAGTAGGCGAATTCCTCTAAACAAAGAAGGCCCCGAAAGGGGCCTTCACCATATTTATTCAGATAACCCAGTCCGGTGTGTCGCGCCCCGAACCCGAGAGGGCCGCGTGCCCGCCCGCAATATATTTGATTGATCGCGAGTTCCGCACGCAAAGAAGGCCACTTAATGTGGCCTTCGTCTTGCGCAGGACTG
>UREZ01000108.1 GCA_900547025.1 uncultured Collinsella sp. | reverse complement strand
GACCCGCCCTATGCTTTTGGTGCCGAGCCGGTCGAGGAACTGCTGCAGAACCTGGCTCAGCAGGGTCTGCTTGCACCTGGCGCTTTTGCCCTGTTTGAGCATGCCGCCGCCGATGCGGGCGCGCATCCGGTAGGCTTTGAGACTGTACGTGAGAAGCGCTACGGCATTACCTCGGTCGACCTGCTTCGTTGGGTCGGCGATGACGACGGTGAGGGCGATAGTGCCGTCACCGATGCTGATAACAACGATGCCACGACGTTTCAGGAGGACGCCCATGAATGACACCATCAACCGCGTGATCGTCCCGGGCACCTTTGATCCCATCACGTTTGGCCATATCGATGTGATCCGCCGCGCCCGACGCATCTTTCCCAGCGTGATCGTCGCTGTTGCCGAGTCGCAGGGTAAAAACGGTGTGGGCACCACGTTTACGCTCGATGAGCGCGTGGCGCTGGCCCGCGAGGCGCTCGGTGATATCGACGGCGTCGAGGTCCTGCCCTTTACCGGCCTCTTGGTCGACTTCGCTCGTGAGCAGGGGGCGGGGGCCGTGGTCAAGGGTCTGCGCGCCATGACCGACTTTGAGTATGAGCTGCAGCAGGCCGACCTTAACTATCGCCTGGATAGTGAGCTGGAGTCCATCTTTGTCATGAGTGCGCCGCAGTACGGCTATATCTCGAGCTCGGTCGTTCGCCAGATCGCCTCGCTCGGCAGTGACGTATCGACGTTTGTCCCGTCCAACGTGGTTGAAGCGCTCAAACATCGCTTTTCGTGACGTTTCTTATTGCCTGGTGGCATGTGGTAAACTAGCACGATGATATGTTACCTATGAAAGGAGACCGGATGCCGGGCGAGAATTTTCCTGGCGATAGGATCGTCAGCTTGGTCGATGAGCTCGAAGGGCTGATCGAGGAAGCCAAGCCGCCTTTCGGCAAGAACGCTCAGTTCAAGGTCATCGACGCCGACGTGTTCTTCAACATCCTCGACGAGATCCGCATGAGCTATCCTGAGGAGTGGCAGAAGTCCCGCCGTATCCTTAAGGAGCGCGAGGAGCTTATGGCTTCCGCCGCCGCTCAGGCCGATTCCATCATCGCCGACGCTCAGCAGCAGGCCCTCACCATTGCCGGTGAGCAGGAGATCGTCCGCCTTGCGCAGCAGCAGGCCGACGACATCCGCGATCGTGCCCAGCAGTACGAGCGCGAGACGCGTTATGCTGCCGAGGACTACGCAGAGCAGGTCTTTACGCACCTGGAGGAGAACCTCAAGAGCCTGACCGGCACCGTTACCCGTTGCCGTCAGCAGCTCAACGAGGGTGCCGCCCAGCAGAATGGTCAGTGGTAATGGCTGAGTTCCCGAGCGTTACCGTCGATCTTTCCGAGCAGCTCGAGTTTCCTGGAGATTCGTATCCGCTGACCGGTAAGGTCGATGTCGCCACCTACACGGTGGGCGAGAAGGAGTACCAGCTACAGGACGGCATCGACTACGACGTTGTCTTTACCAATGCCGGTACCGGTGTCTTGCTCACGGGCATGGTTCGCGCGCACGCCACCGGCGAGTGCGACCGTTGCCTGGAGCCCGCCTCGTTTGATATCGCCGGCGAGATTGAGGAGTTCTACCTCTTTGAGGAGCCCGAGGATCCCGAGGCCTACGAGGACGGCTACGAGCTCCTGGGTGAGGACCGTATCGTTGATCTGGGTGAGCCTATCAATGACGCGGTCGTTATGGACACGCCGTTTGTGGTGCTCTGCAAGCCCGATTGCCGTGGTCTGTGCCCCACATGCGGTTGCAATCTCAACGTCGAGCAATGCGATTGCGCCGCCCAGGCAGAGGCAGAATGGGCCGCTGCCACGGAAAATCCATTTGCAGCATTGAAGAATCTCAAGCTTGATGAGTAAAACTGTGGTAGTATCGCTACTTGCGCGTAATCGCCACACTGGATAGTTCATAAGGAAGGTCACTATGCCCGTACCTAAACAAAAGCAGGGTCGTATCCGCACTCACACCCGTCGTTCCGCCAACATGAAGATCTCGGCTGCGGCTCAGTCCACGTGCCCCCGTTGCGGTGCTGTCAAGCTCCCGCATCACGTGTGCCCCAGCTGCGGTTTCTACAAGGACCGCGAGGTTATCGTTACCGATTAACGGTATACTCTGGATGCGATGCCGTTCCAAATGGAACCACAATGGCCGGCTCAATGAGTCGGCCATTTTTGTATAAGGAGCATTTATATGAGTAACGTTCGCGTTTGTGTAGACGTTGTGGGCGGAGACGAGAAACCTCAGGTTGTTCTCGATGGTATCGAGGCTGCGCTTGCCGCCGATCCCGATATCGAGGTCTTGGCAGCTGGCCCCGCCGAAATCGTCAATCCCTTTGCCGCCTCCCATGCGCGCGTCGAGGCCCTGGAGGCACCCGACGTTATCGCCATGGATGACGATCCCATTCGCGCCGTGATGACCAAGCGTAAGTCGTCGATCGTGCTTTCTTGCCGCGCCATTAAGAAGGGCAACGCGGATGCGTTCTTCTCCGCCGGCTCCACCGGTGCCATGACCGCCGCCGCCACCGCCTATGTGACGCCGTTTAGGTATCAGGCCGAAGGCAAGAAGCAGCCGGTGCGCCCCTGTCTGACCAATGCGCTGCCCAATCGCGCCGGCGGTCTGACGGTGCTGTGCGACATGGGTGCCAACCCCGATGTGGAGGTCGATGACATGGTGCGTTTTGCCCAGATGGGTAGCGCCTATGCCCGCGTCGTCCTGGGCATCGAGCATCCTCGCGTGGGCCTGCTTGCCAACGGCACCGAGGATGAGAAGGGCTCCAACTTTACCAAGGCCTGTTTCCCTGCTATGAAGGCCGCCGTTCCCGGCTTTGTTGGTAACTGCGAGGGCACCGACCTCACCTCAGGTAACTTCGATGTCGTCGTTGCCGATGGCATGTCGGGTAATATCGCTCTCAAAGCTACCGAGGGCGCTGCCAAGTTTTTGCTGCAGGAGCTCAAGGGCGCCTTTATGGCCTCGCTCGGCACCAAGATCGCCGCGCTGCTCATTAAAAAGCAGATGCGCGAGATTAAGGCCAAGCTCTCTGGCGACGCCAAGGGCGGCGCGATTCTTCTGGGCCTGCGCGGCGTGGTCCTGATCGGCCATGGCGCCACCTCAGTCGAGGCTGTCAAAAACGGTACGCTCGCGGCGGCCGAAGCCGTGCGCGCCGGGCTGGTTGAGAATGTCGCCAACTCTATGGACGGTATCGTTTTATAAGAGCGAGTTAGGGCGCTGTTATGTGCTTCGCGGCGCACGTCGTGGGGTAGAATCAGAACCGTGTCTTGGTACCGCCCGGGCGGTACCATTCTTTTGGTATTCATGCACTATGAGAGGAAGCGCTATGGACCGCTCCGAAATCTTCGACAAGATCGCCGAGGTCGCTGCTGACGTTCTGGGCGTCGATGTTGCCGAAATTAGCGAGGAGACCACCTTTGACGACCTCGATGCCAACTCGCTCGAGCGCCTGCAGCTGGTTACGGCTATCGAGGACGAGTTCAACCTCGAGATCGATGACGAGACTCTGCTCTCGCTCAACTCTGTCGCCGACGCCGTCGACGCCATCGAAAACGCCAGGGAGGCCTAGGTCTTGGCTTTGTCTGAACGTCTTATGCGCGCCCAGGAAATCTTGGGCCACGAGTTCAACAATAAGGTGCTGCTGCGCGCGGCGCTTACGCATCCCTCGGCAGTCGAGGGCCAGCCGGTTTCTGCCAGCTATGAGCGCCTTGAGTTCTTGGGCGATTCCATTTTGGGCGCTGTGGTCGCACGCTCCCTGTTTGAGTCCTATCCGGAGTTTGACGAGGGCAAGCTCACGCGCCTGAAGGTGTCGCTTGTCTCGGGCGCTACGCTGTCCGAGGTTTCTCACGAGCTGGGCATTGACGACATCATCATCTTTGGTGCCTCCGAGACCGGTACCGGTGCGCGCGGCCTGCATTCGGCCCTCGAGAACGTCTATGAGTCGCTCGTGGGCGCGCTGTACCTGGATGCCGGCTGGGATGCGGCGGCGGAGTTCATTCACCGTACACTTAAGCCGCATTTGGCTTCCGAGCGTGCCGAGCATCCTGCGAACCCCAAGTCGTTTTTGCAGGAGTGCGTGCAAGCCGACGGTCACGAACCTCCGGCGTACAAGCTCGTTGGCTTCGAGGGCCCGGCGCATGCGCCCACCTTTACCGCTGTGGTTTTGATCGATGGTATTCGCCAGGGTCGCGGTTCCGGTTCCTCTAAGAAGGAAGCCGAGGGAGCCGCCGCGCTTGAGGCGCTCGACCGTATGGGTTACACCACCAACGGCGTGATTCTCAATAAGAAGCACGTGTAAGCGAGGAACCGTGTATCTCAAGTCCCTCACGCTCAAAGGGTTCAAGTCGTTTGCCGACCGCGCCCATATGACGTTTGAGCCGGGCCTGACCGTCATCGTCGGTCCCAACGGCTCGGGAAAATCGAACATCTCCGACTCCATCCTGTGGGTCCTGGGCGAGCAGAGCGCCAAGCAGCTGCGCGGCCAGGCCATGGAGGATGTCATCTTCTCGGGCTCGTCGGCGCGCAAGCCGGTGGGTGTCGCCGAGGTCACGCTTGTGCTCGATAACTCGGACCATATGCTGCCCGTCGATTTTGACGAGGTCGCCATCACCCGTCGTATGTATCGCTCGGGCGAAAGCGAGTACCTCATCAACTCGAGCCCGTGCCGCCTGATGGACATTCAGGACATCTTGCACGATTCGGGCCTGGGCAAGGATACGCATTCCATCATCAGCCAGGGCAAGCTCGACGCCATTTTGCAGAGCCGCCCCGAGGAGCGCCGCGCCCTCATCGAGGAGGCCGCCGGCATCTCCAAGCACAAGCGCCGCAAGGAGCGTGCGCTCAATAAGATTAAGTCGATGGACGAGCACCTGACGCGTGCCCGCGACATCAATAAGGAAATCGCCCGTCAGCTGCGACCGCTGGAGCGTCAGGTCGATCGTGCGCGCAAGTACAAAGAGCTGTCCTCGCGCGCGAACGAGCTTACGCAGATGCTGGCCGTCGATGAGCTGCGTTCGCTGCAGTCGCAGTGGAACGACCTGGAGAGCCGCTCCAAGGAGGGCGCGGCCGAGCTTGAGCTTGCGCAGTACCGCTTGGGCGAAAAGGAGCGCGAGCTCGAGAAGATCATGTACGGATTTATCAACGGAGAGATCGATG
>UREZ01000107.1 GCA_900547025.1 uncultured Collinsella sp. | reverse complement strand
CCGAAGGAGCAGGACAAGGCGCCACACATGGTCGAGGACGTTCTGAAAACTAAGCCCGGCCCCGCCGGACAGGTCACACTACTCGCAGAGCAGCTTGGCAATCTGGACGGCGTTGGTTGCCGCGCCCTTACGGATTTGGTCGCCGCAGCACCAGAAGGTGATACCGCGCGCGGCCTCGGGGTTCGAGATGTCGCGGCGCACGCGGCCGACCCAAATCAGGTCCTGGTCGGAGGTGTCCATCGGCATGGGGAAGCGGTCGTGTGCATCCTCGGCAGCCATATCGTCAACCAGCTTGACGCCAGGAGCAACAGCCAGCTCAGCACGGGCCTCTTCCACCGTAATATCGCGCTCAAACTCGAGCGTAATGCTCTCGGAGTGCGAACGCAGCACGGGCACGCGCACGCAGGTGCAGTTCACGCGCAGCTCGGGCAGGTGCATAATCTTGCGGCCCTCGTTCTGCAGCTTCATCTCCTCGGAGGTAAAGCCTTCCTCCTTGACGCCGCCGATCTGCGGAATCAGGTTGCTCGCCAGCTGGGCGGCAAATGCACGCGGCTCGGGAATCTCCTCGCCGCGGCCCAGGGCGGCCAGCTGAGCCTCGAGCTCGGCCATACCGGGAGCGCCAGCGCCCGAAGCCGCCTGATACGTCGAGACGATCATGCGCTTCACGCCAGCAAGCTGGTGCAGCGGCCACGTAGGAACCAGGCCGATGATGGTCGCGCAGTTGGGATTGGCGATAAGGCCGTGATGCCACTTGATATCGTCGGCATTGATCTCGGGCACGACCAGCGGCACCTCGGGATCCATACGGAAGGCATGGCTGTTGTCGACCACGACGGCGCCGCGCTTGACGGCCTCGGGCAGCAGCTCCTTGGCGATATCGTCGCCGGCAGCGCCGAGCACGATGTCACAGCCCTCAAAGGCCTCGGGGCAAGCCTCTTCGATCACAATCTGCTCGCCGCGGAACTCGACGGTTTTGCCCGCAGAACGCGCGCTCGCCAGCAGCTTGAGCTTACCGACCGGGAACTCCTGCTCGTTAAGGCACTCGAGCATCTGGGTGCCCACGGCTCCCGTCGCGCCCAAAATAGCAACCGTGTACTGTTTCATGCTTCCCCCTTTAAAGGTTGTGGCTTTTGCCCGCACGCTGAGCAGGCCGATTATTGTTGCCAGTGTATACAAGAACGGGGCAGGCACGAAACCCGCCCCGTCGAAACGAAACCGAAACGAAACGCCCCGCCGTAGATTTTTGAGGCGAGTCCCAAAAATCTAGCGAGATAGCAGCTACTTGTGGAGCGCAGCCAGAGCGGGATCGACCGGCGCGGGAGCCTCCAAGTCGGAGACCTTCACAATGCCGTTCTCGTCGGAGAAAGCACGGTAGATGGTCTGAATCGCCAGGTCGAAGTCCTTCTCCTCGACACCGATAATGATGTTGATCTCGTCGCAGCTCTGCGAAATCATGCGCACGCTCACGCCGGCCTGGCCAAGCATACCAAACAGATGGCCCGAGATACCCGCGCGGCCACGCAGGTTACGGCCGACGGTCGCGATGAGCGCCAGGCCCTCGACAACCTCGATCTCGAGCGGCTCGACCTCCTGCTGAATGTCGCCCACGAGCGAGTACAGCGAGTCGTGCACGTCCCGCTCCTGCACCACGGCGCCAAAGCGGTCGACACCGGTGGGCATATGCTCGACGGAGACGTCATAACGCTCGAACACCGAAAGCGCACGGCGCATAAAGCCAACACGGGGCTTGGTGCGGTCGCGGGCGACGTTGATGGCGACAAAACCGCGCTTGCCAGTCACGCCGGTAATGATGGGCTCTGCCTCGCCCTCATCAGCCGTCTCGCTAATGATGGTGCCGGGGTCCTGCGGCGCATTGGTGTTCTTGATGACCAGCGGAATACCCGCCTCACGCACAGGGAACACGGCCTCCTCGTGCAGGACGCTCGCACCCATGTACGAAAGCTCGCGCAGCTCCTCGTAAGTAACGCGCGCAATGGGCTGAGCCTCGGGAACAATACGCGGATCGGCAGAATAGAAGCCCGAGACGTCGGTCCAGTTCTCGTACAGATCGGCGCCCAGGCACTTGGCCAGAATCGAGCCGGAAATATCGCCGCCGCCACGGTCGAGCAGCTTGATCTGGCCCTCACGCGTCGCGCCGTAGAAACCGGGCATAACAAAGCCGCCCTGCTGGCCGTACTCCTGCACCAGCTCGGAGGTGCGATTCATACTGAGCGTACCGTCATGATGGAACGCCACAACCGTCGCGGCGTCCAGGAACGGCAGACCCAGGTACTCGGCCATCAGGCGAGCGGTGAAGTACTCGCCGCGGCTCACGAGCTCCTCGGTAGAGTAGCCGCCCGAGCGGGCGCGCTCGGCAAAGGCCGCGAACTCCTCGCGGATGGGATAGGTGAGCTCCAACTCGTCAGCGATATCAAAATAGCGCTGGCCAATGTCCTCGAGCAGTTCCTCGCACGACACGTGATACTTAACGTGCGCGTTAACCAGGTAGAGCAGGTCGGTTACCTTAGTGTCGCCCTTAAAGCGGCGGCCGCAGGCGGAAACCACCACAAAACGGCGGGCAGGGTCGGCATCGACGATGGCCTTGATCTTCTTGAAGTGTTCGGCGTCGGCGACCGACGAGCCGCCAAACTTGGCAATCTTAATCATGGGCTTGAGGTTACCTTTCTAAAAGCCTCTGCAAACCTGTTTTGCGCGCTCTGATACCATGGTTTCACCGATTGGGTCCAAGGCATCCGAGGAGCAGTGTTATATGGGAACTTATCATAGTACACGAGGACGCACTTTATCGTGCTCAAGTAAGGTGGCAATCCGCACCGGCATCGCTCCCGACGGGGGTTTGTTTGTCTCGGACGAGCTCGGCACCCAGCAGGTCGATATCAGCTCGCTTGCAGATAAATCGTACTTTGAAATCGCTCAAGATGTGTTGGGAATGTTACTGAATGATTACACGGCCGAAGAAATTTCGGCGTGTGTCGACGAGGCATACCGCGGCACGTTTGCGAGTGAAGAGGTCACGCCGCTCGTCAAACTCGACGCCGCGCCGGGCGCCGACGCCCCTCAGACCTATGTGATGGAGCTCTTTGGCGGCCCCACAAGCGCCTTCAAGGACGTCGCCCTGCAGATGCTCCCCCGTCTGATGGCCCGCACTTCCGCCAAGGACGGCGGCGCCGAGCGCATCATGATCGTCACCGCCACGTCGGGCGACACCGGCAAGGCCGCGCTCGCCGGTTTTGCCGACGCGCCGGGCACGGGCATCACCGTCTTTTATCCCGAGGGCAAAGTCAGCCGCGTGCAGAATCTGCAGATGTCCACGCAGGGGGGCGACAACGTCGCCGTCTGCGGCATCCGCGGCAACTTTGACGACGCCCAGAGCGCCGTTAAGCGCATCTTTGCCGATAAGGAGCTTGCCGAGCGCCTGGAGGCCGCCGGCACGGTGCTTTCGAGCGCCAACTCCATCAATGTCGGCCGTCTGGTACCGCAGGTCGTCTACTACTTTGCCGCCTATGCGCAGCTGTTGCGCGCCGGTGCCATCGAGGCCGGCGACGCCGTGGAGTTCTGTGTGCCCACCGGCAACTTTGGCGATATCCTGGCCGGCTACTATGCCAAGCGTATGGGTCTGCCCGTCGCCAAGCTCGTCGTGGCGAGCGACAAGAACAACGTGCTTGCCGACTTCCTGACCACCGGCGTTTACGACCGTAACCGCCCGTTCTTCACAACCATCTCGCCGTCGATGGACATCCTCATCAGCTCCAACCTGGAGCGCATGCTGTACTTCCTGTCCGACGGCGACTGCGAGCTCGTTGCCGGCCTTATGGAGCAGCTTGCCCAGACGGGTCGCTACGAGGTTCCCGCCGACCTGCTGGCAAAGATTCAGAGCGTCTTTGGCTGCGGTTGGGCCAGCGAGGACGAGGTCCGCGCTGCCATCAAGAGTTGCTGGGATGCGAACGGCTACGTGATCGACCCGCACACCGCTTGCGGCTATCACGTCTTTGAAAAGGTCGCCCCCGCCGAGGGCGCCAAGGCCCGCGTGCTACTTTCGACCGCCAGCCCCTACAAGTTCCCGCGCGCCTGCTGCGATGCCCTGGGGCTCGACGTTCCCGAAGACGACTTTGAGGCTATGCGCGTGCTCGAGCAGGCAACCAACACGGTTGCCCCGATCCAACTCGCCGAGCTCGAGTCCAAGCCCGTCCGTTTCGAAGACGTCTGCGACGTCGATGAGATGGCAAGCTACGTCGAGTCCGCAGCAAAACGAATGAGCACCAACTAGATTCCTTATTAAGCGCCGGCGAAAGCCGGCGCACCTTCTTTTTATTTAGCTTTCGGGATGATGACGAGCATGCGAGCGGGTCTGGCCGTTTAGTTCGTCGCGAGTTCCGCACGAGCCGGAAAGCACTTAATGTGCTTTCCGAGCGAGTCAGGACTGCCCGAGCAGCGAACTAAACGGCCAGACCCGCCCAGGAGGACCCACATGATCAAAATCACCGTCCCAGCAACCAGCGCCAACCTAGGCATCGGCTACGACACCCTCGGCATGGCCGTCAGCCTCTACTCGCACTTCACCTTCGAGCGCGCCGACAAGCTCACCATCACGGGCTGCCCCGAGGAGTTCCAAAACGAGAATAACCTGGTCTATGTGAGCTTTGTCGATGCACTGGCCGCATGGGGCGAGCCGGCCTTCCCCGTCGCCATCGACATTCAGACCGACGTGCCCGTCGCCCGCGGCCTGGGTTCCAGCTCAACCTGCGTCGTCGCTGGCATCATGGCGGCCGCCGCGCTGACGGGCCACACCGTCGACCGCGCCGAGCTCGTCCGCATTGCCACCGAGGTCGAAGGGCATCCCGATAACGTCGCCCCCGCTATCCTGGGCGGCGCCGTCTGCTCCTTTACGCCGACCGATTCGCTTCCCCAGTGCCTGCGCTACGAGGTAAGCGATCGCTTGCGTTTTATTACCGTGATTCCGCCCTACGAGGTACATACGAGCGAGGCGCGCAAGGTTGTGCCGCAGGAGATTCCACTCTCCACTGCCGTATGGCAAATGGGCCGCATCGCCGGTATGACGCGCGGCCTGGAGACCGGCGATCTGGACCTGATTGCCGCCGCCAACGACGACCGCATCCAGGAGCCCTATCGCCGCCGCCTCATCCCCGACTACAACGCCGTGCGCGACACCTGCCTTAACGGCGGCGCCAAGACCATCTGGATCAGCGGTTCAGGCTCGACCCTTATGGCGGTGACCGACGACACCATCGTGGCAAAGTTCCTGCAGGTCAAGCTGCGCGAACAGTTCCCTAAGTGCGACACGCATATTCTGACGTGCGACACGGAAGGCGCCCAGATCGAATACCTGTAGTCGCCGTCCCGTATACTCGCCGGGGAGGCCAGGGGCTTTGCCCCCAAATCGTCCTCGGACATGGCAGGACCCCCGCTG
>UREZ01000106.1 GCA_900547025.1 uncultured Collinsella sp. | reverse complement strand
GGCAGGCGGCAAGTGTGGACTTGCCGGCGCCCGAAGGCCCGATAATGCCGATAAAATCTCCCCTGTTCACGCCGAGCGAGATATGCTTAAGCGCCTGCTCGGTCTGCGTGCCGTAGGAGAACGAGACATCGTCGACGTTGATGATCGTTTCCATGGATACCTTTCATAGTCATCGGAGTTTCTTGAATGACGAACCGTATAAGAACGTCCATGAACCCGTTGTTTGGGACAGTCTTTGGTGGTGAAGCACGGAGACGGCTTTACGAGGTGCCCCAGGTTGGCGCGAAAGAGGAACGAAGCGTACTTGGGTACGCGAGCGACGAATGAACGCCAAGATGGGGTGGCTCGTAAAGCCGAGCGGCTTAATTGAGCTTAAGGGCCTTCTGGATGGGCAGGTAGAGAGCGCCGACCAGGATGGCGTTAAAGACGGCGGCCATGGCGACGACGGGTAGCATGGCTGCGGCGAGCTCGCTCACCACGCCGAGCATGGCCATCTTGATGACCATGAAGATGACGCCCGAGACAAAGGTGGTCACGAAGGTTGCGACGATGGCGACGGCAGGCTTAACCTGACCGTCCTTGGCAGCAGCGTTGACAATGACGGCCATGAGCATGGCGGCGATGCCCTCGGCGGCAAAATCGACGAACGGCGAGGTGGTAGTGATCTGGATCACTGCGGCCGAGATCAGGCCGATAACGAGCGCCTGACCGATGTTGGGGCGCACAACCAGGATAGTGAGGCAGAAGGCCGAGATAATGAACTCGGGGCTGATCATGCCGCCCGAGATGCCGGAGATGGCCTTGCCGACGGTGAAGTTGAGGATGAAGCCGGCGGCAAGCAGGATGGCGAGCAAGACGAGAGCGCGGACGTCGAGTTTGCCGCGGTCGGCGGTCTGGACGGTGCGGGGCTGTGCGGTGGTGGTGTTCTGAGACATGGTGAAAATCCTTTCGGAAGGGAAGTGCAAGAGAAGAAAGCGGAGGCGCGTGATGCGAATGCGATTGGGCTCGAGATAGAAAAAGGCCCCCGGTCGAAACCGGAGGCCTTCCAATCACCTAGAGCGCAAAAACAGGCGTGAGGGACTCACTGTCGACCGATCGCATTCGCATCACGCCACCACCAGTTGTTGAGAGACGTCATCGTGTTCTTCATGTTGGTGGCTCCTTTCGTGATACCGTGGCGCGGTCGCACCTAGTTGCTGTTGCGCTGCACTATAGCACAGCGAAGTGTGTGCAGGGAATCTTTTTTGAAAAGATTTCGGCGATGTTTCCCGCCGGTCGGATGACAGGCGAGGAGGGCAAGACCGCTCGCACTGTCTTGCCCTCCCTTAGAGCGTGAGGGCCTTAGGCCTTCTTGCGACGATAGAGCACGAAGCCGCAGACGCCGATGATGACGACGGCGCCAACGGCCATGGCGGCCATGTTGTTGCCCTCGGACTTCTCTTCGGTGGCCTCTTCCTTCTCGACCTCGGGCTCGGCTACGTCCTCATCGGAGAGGGCCTCGTCGGCGTAGGTGATGGACTTGACCAGGCAGTCGTTGTCGGCATCGTAGTCGCTCGGGACGAACTCCTCGGAGAAATCCTCCTCCTTGAGGTAGTCGCGCATCTCCTCGAGCATGGCCTTGCACTTGATGTAGGTGTTTTTGGTGGCAGCCTTGCCGGCCTTGTTGGCCAGGGCGGTGCGGGCCTCGGTGTTCTCGGCGGCCTGCATGGCCTCGTCGACGGTCAGGTTCTGCTCGATGAGTTCCTTCTGCAGCGCATCGAGGTAGGCGCGGACGCCGGTAGCGCAGTGGTCGCGGTTCTCATAGGCGAGCGTGTTGATGTCCATGAGGACGTAGTTGATGGAGTTCTTGGGCTCCTCGTTGTTCACGACGTCTTCCTCTTCGCAGTGGTCGAAGGAGACATCCTGATCGCTAAAGTAGGGGCTGACCTCGGTGAGCAGTGCAGAGTAGAGGGGGATGGCGACGGAGAACTCGGCGTTGGAGAGCATCTCCCACTGGATGGTCGCGATCTCGGGATCCATGCCCTGACGGATCTGGAAGGTGTGGATCTCGGTGTTGCGGTTGGAGCCGATGGCGTAGGCGCCGTCGGTGTTGGCGTTGAGGCCGGCGACATTCTCGCCGCGGGCGGCGAAGGAACGGATCATCTCGAAGGTGTTCCAGTCGGACTTGCCGGGCTGGAAGAACAGCGGCTGCATCTCGTGGACCAGGGCGCCGGTCGTGGCGCGAGCGTCTTCACGCTCGTCCTTGACGATCTCGTAGTCAGTGCCTTCAGCCAGCGGGGCCATGAAGTAATCGCGACCCTGGATATAGCGCGACCACTGGTGCATACCGGCCTCGCCGATCTCCTCGCCGTAGGTCTTGGCGACGTCGAACTTGCCGTCGGTGTACTCGGCAAAGCCCTTCTCCTTGGGCATGGACTCGATGCCCTCGGAATGGAGACAGTTCTCGGTGTCATCGAGGTCGACGTTATAGGTGAGGTTGCCGATGTTGGGGTTGAGCGAGGCAATGTCATCGGCGAGCTTCATAGCAATCCACTGATGGCCGGAAAGCGCGGCGAACAGCCAGGTCTCGGTGCTGTCGGCGATGATGATCTGGTCGTTGGAGCAGACGCCCTGCTCGTCGATCAGGCTGCCGATGAGCTCGACGCCCTCGCGGGCCGTGGCACTCTCGCCCAGGATGACGCTGGCATAGCTGTACTCGCCAATGCCAGTCTCCTCGGTGATGGGATCGGCCTCTTCGGCCTTCTCGTTATAGGAGGTGCTCAGCGTGGCAGAGCAGGAAACGCCCTTCTCGTTGATGCCAGCCTCGGAATATGCGTCGTAGCGATCTTCCCACTGCGAGGGGTTGTCGCGAACGAAGGTGTAGCGGTAGGTTGCGCCCTTGGACTTGTACTCAAAACCGGACTCGACCGATGTGTACTCGTTGCCGTCCTTGTGTGCGGGCTCAATGCCAAAGTGCTTAACATAGCGCGGACCGAAGTCCTCGGAACGGCCGTAGTATGTGTTGCCGTCTGCCGTGAGCTTGCTGCCCATGTAGATCTGGGTGCAGGCGAGTGCCGAAGTCGGCATGGCCATGATGGCCGCTGCTCCAAACGCAAGGCCGCAGCCGAGCTTTTTGAGCGTGTTGACAGGATGAGTAAACCTCATGATCCCTCCCAACCGTTGAAACCCCGCGGAACCGTGCCGGATTTCAGCTAATAAATACATCTATTAGCCTATCGGAAGTCTAAATAGTATTCATCTATTTCGATGAAATACTCGATGAGCGTCCTAAAATATGCGATGAGCGGACAAGAATACTCATTATCTAACTTTATTTAAATAAAGACGCCCTGCAATTACTGTACCTGAATAAAGCGCCTTGCGCGGTGCGCAAAGAAAAATCCCCCGCTGTCTGGCAAATGCATAAACAACGGGGGAGACGATAATTGGATGAATATCATACCAATGTGGAATTACTTCTTCCGGCGGTGGATCACGTTAATCGCATAGCCGACGAGCATGGCCAGAACGATGATGATAAAGCCGAGCAGGGGATTGTCGTTCATAGGGTCCTCCTATTTTCCGAGCGGGGAGAATTCGTCGACGATGAGGTCGAGGCATTGCGGAAGCGCGCGGGCTCCAAAGACGCCCGAATTGCTGGAGATAATCTCGCCATCGAACTGCATGCCCAGCGATGGGGTGCAGGTGATCTTGGCTTCCTTGGTTTGGATGATCTTGAACTGCGGGCGGCCGAGTACCTTGCCGGCGGGGTCGAGTGCGGCGGTGATCACAGTCGGTAGAAGCTGCACAGTTTTTACGGGTTCGATGACCGCAATGTCGACCATGCCATCGTTCATGCGGCAGTCGGGGAACAGGTTGATGTCGTTTTGGATGACCGAGGTGTTGCCGGCCATGCAGCAGATGCCGTCGAGCTCCTCGACAATGCCGTCGTGCTCAATAGTAAAGTGCGCCACCGTGGGGTTGGGCGTGGCGAGCGCGGAGAGGAAGTAGGCGATCTCGCCGATGTCGTTTTTGGTGGGGGCGGCCTTCATCATGATCTCGGCGTCGAAGCCCGAGCCGGCGATGATGATGAAGCCGTGGCGCTTCTCGTTGCCGTTCTCGTCGAGCCAAAAGAGCTCGCCCATGTCCACTTTGACCGTGCGACCGGCGCGGCAGGCCTTGGCAAGCGCCGCTGCCTCGGGGGCATTGCCGATGTTGTTAAAGAACAGGCAGGCCGTACCGGAGGGGAAGACGAGCGTGGGGACACCGCATCCGCGCATCTGGTCGAGCACGTTGGAGACAGTGCCGTCGCCGCCCGAAACGACCACGCGGTCAAACTCGCGCACGTCTGCCACGGCGTCCTCGGGCTCCATGCCATCGCCGATAAAGCGCATCACGACCTCGTCGCCGCCCTGTGCAAGGGCGTGCGTGAATGCGAAGATTTCATCTGAGCTGGGGCCCGATGCCGGGTTGTGGATGATAAGGCAGCGCATACTTACGTTCCCGTTCTGTGACTAACCGAGTATAGTTGTAAGGCAATGCCGATATCCTACCCGTGTTTTTCGGGCCTAACCTTATTCGATGGGTTGATATGTACATTTCCACACATCAGGCTCTACTCGACTTTTGCCAGCGCGCCCGTGAGTTCGACGCGATTGCCGTCGATACCGAGTTTTTGCGCGAGCGCACGTTCCATCCGCGTCTGTGTTTGGTTCAGATTGCCACCCCTGCCGAGAGCGTAGCGGTCGATCCCCTGGTAATCGACGACCTATCGCCGCTGGCCGAGCTTATGGCCGACGAGAGCGTGACCAAGGTCTTCCACGCCTGCTCGCAGGATATGGAGGTCATGCTCCATACCGTAGGCGTGCTGCCGCGTCCGATTTTTGACACGCAGGTGGCCGCCGCCTTTTTGGGCGAGCGCCAGCAGATTTCGTATGGCGCGCTTGTTCAGACGTTCTGCGGTGTATCGCTGCCCAAGACCGAGTCTCTGACCGACTGGTCGCGCCGCCCGCTGACCGACAAGCAGATTGAGTACGCGATCGATGACGTTAAGTACCTGATCGTCGCCTATACCGAGATGATGAGCCGTCTGCGCGAGCTGGGCCGTGTGGATTGGGTGCTCGATGAGCTGCGCCCGCTGGCCGACGAGTCGCACTACCGTGCCGATCGTCATGAGGCGTTCCGCAAGGTCAAGCGCATCAACTCGTGTAGCCGTCATCAGCTGGGTATCGCGCGCGAGCTCGCCGCCTGGCGCGAGGACCGCGCCGAGCGCCGCAACATCCCGCGCAAGTGGGTCATGTCCGACGATACGCTGCTGGCGCTCGTCAAGCGCAATCCCGTGCGTGTCGAGGAGTTCCGCAGTATCCGCGGTACCGACCAGCTGGGGGAGCGCGACGTGGACGGCGCGCTCATGGCCATCAAGCGCGGCGCGAGCTGCCCTCACGATCGCCTGCCGCTCATGGTACGCGGGCAT
>UREZ01000105.1 GCA_900547025.1 uncultured Collinsella sp. | reverse complement strand
TGGGCGCTTACGGCGCCGTGCACGGGGGATGTTATCGAATGTAGCGATGCCGAGATGGGGTTGGCGCTAGGATTTGAGACGGCTTACCAAATTCGGCAAGGCTATTGGGATGCTACGAACCGAGTAAAAGTTCACACCGGCGAGGGCGGGCAGATGTATAGCACAACCAATTTAAAACCGTCATAATGGGTTGGTCTATGCCCTCGCCATGCGAGGATTTGCGTCCGGGCGGTATCGCCGCCTCCGCGGCGCATGATCTGGTATAGGAACGGCGATTTAACGTATTTGACCTCGATAGGCGTGGCGTGCACGGTACTTTCACCGGACAGATGCAGGCTCGGATTGAGCGGGGCCACGATATGCGTCTCGCGCTTGTCGCTAAACACCACTGCGGCCGCGCGACCTGTCTGGCCATTTACAGCGATGCGCACTTGCTCGCCGTCGCGACTGTCCGTTGCTGGGCGATCGACAAAGTAGACCGGCACCATCACCAGACCGTCTTTGTGCTTGCGGGCCTTGCGTGCCCACGTGCGGATGCTCTTTTTATTGAGCCCCAGGGCTGCTGCGGCATCGTTGCCCGCAATATCGAGCGCCAGCTTGTCAATGACCACCTGGTCCTTAGTGGACGCATCGACGGAGACGACGCGGAAGTCACCTTCCTGCATGGCGGGATCGAACGGCCCCACCTTGCCAAAGTCCCACGGCTCCAGAACACCCATAAGGCGAACGTCCAGGTAGTTGGCCCTGGGGTATGCCCAGTCGAGCACCTCGTAGTACACCAGGGTTTCCTTGCTCAGGCCCTTGCCCGGGAAGCTCGCCATCATGCGCAGGTCCGCCAGCGCCATGGGGAAATAGAAGAGCATCATGTCGTTTTGGATCGCATCTTCCACGTCGTGCCCGGCAAAGGCATCCGGGTACTGGCGCACCAGCTGCAGCGCGTTGGCACGTGCCTGCTGCGGCGAGATTTCGCAGGGAATACCCTGATCCGGCACATACTCCGCACCCACGCCCATGGTCAGACGCTTGCTAAACGTCCCCGGCTTGAGCAGGTCGGCAATGCCGATCTTGTTGCCGCAGGACGGGCACTCAAACACGCGCTGGGTCGACTCGCCCTCAAAGGACGCACCACAGAAGGGGCAAGGAATACTCACATGCGTGGCCTCTTGGAACTCCTGCGCCGTGCCGCGATCCTCCCACAGCAGATGTTCCAGGACCGACTGATTGCGCCAGTGCGAATTGAAGAAATACCAGTCCGGGTCCTCCGGGCGCTCGAGTTGCGACACATGCGTGAGCTTGAGCAGTCCATCCACCACCGTCAGCGGCGTATGGCGAATGCCCAGGGCGCTCTTGGGCTCTCCGACGTCCGCCTGCCACGGAACGACCGTGCCGCAATAGGCGCACTCAAAGCTGCGCTTAGCCTGGTGCGAGTACATAGGGCCGCCGCAGTTTTGACATTTAATGGCAAACATCTCGTCCATGGAAACGTCCTCCTTTGCACAGGGGCTGTCGACATTAAGTATGTCGAGCAAGCAGGCACATGCCCATACCCATGTGGCCCAAAATGGACCACCCAGGCAGACGAGAAGGCTCGCTCGTTAGCACCAGCAGACTATTGCTGCATTTTCTGAGCATCGGTGCACGGCGCCCCCGCGCGAGCTACACTATCCCCTTAAACATGATTGTGAGGACGACCGCTATGCTATTTGTAAATCGGCTGGTACATACGCTTGTTCCCGGCAGCGAGAGCGAGCCGGTCGATGCATCTTGCCGCACCAACGCGGGCTTTTCCGCAAGCCTCGTCTGCATTGGCCTCAACATCACCCTGTGCCTGGCCAAGGGCATCGCGGGCCTGCTCGCCGGCTCCGTCTCCCTCATCGCCGACGCTTTCAACAACCTCTCCGATGCCTCGAGCAACATCGTGAGCCTGCTCGGGTTCCGCCTTGCCAGCCGCCCGGCAGACGAAGGCCACCCCTATGGCCACGGTCGCTATGAGTACCTAGCCGGCCTGTTCGTCGCCGTCCTGGTTTGCGCCGTCGGCATCAATCTGATCCTCGAGTCGGTCACTAAGATCATCAAGCCTTCCCCCACCGTGTATTCGGCGCTCTCCATGGCCGCCCTTGTTCTGTCCATGCTCGTTAAGCTCTGGATGGCAGCGTTCAACCGCACGCTGGGCGATCGCATCGACTCGGAGACGCTCATCGCCACGGCACAGGACTCCAAAAACGACGTCATCACCTCGGGCTCGGTCTTGGTGGCGGCGTTTATTTCGCAGACGACCGGCTTTGACCTCGATGGCTGGGCAGGCCTGGGTGTGGGCATCTTTATCTGCATCAGCGGCATGGGCCTAGTGCGTGACGCCATCAGCCCGTTGCTGGGGCAAGCGCCCGACCCCAAGCTCGTCCAGGCAATCCGCGACAAGATCATGTCCTATCCGCAGGTCTTGGGTACGCACGACCTCATGGTGCACGACTACGGCCCCGGTCGTCAGTTTGCCAGCGCCCACGTGGAGATGCCCGGCGAGGGCGACGCATTTGAGCACCACGAGATTCTGGACACCATCGAGCACGACATCAAGCGCCAGATGGGCATCGATATCACGCTGCACTGCGACCCCATCGCCACCACTGGCGACGACCTGCGCGGCTGGGTCAAGCGCGGCGTCATGCAGATCGATCCCGCGCTCTCCATCCACGACCTGCACGAGCACGACGGGTTCGTTTCGTTTGACCTGGTGCGTCCCGACGGCTTTGACATATCCGACGAGGAGCTGCTGGAGCTCGTCACGCGCATCGTGCACGAGCGCCGGCCCGACGTCTCATGCGTCGTCACGTTTGATTCGGGCTTTAGCTCGCCCGAGCGTCCGGCCGAGCAGCTGTAGCCCCGCTCCGCTCGTCCGCTAGTTTCCCTGCGCGCCCGAGATGCCGTTTTGCAGGGCGTTCCAGGCATCCGTCGCCATGCCGCCCAAGTTCTGCGCGGTATCGCCCAGATTTTGTGCCGTGTCGCCCAGCTCTTGCGCCTTGTCTCCCAACTCCTGTGCCTTGTTGCTCAAGTCCTCCAGCGTATTGGAGCTCGAACTGTCGGTACCGCTTTGGCCGTCGGACGAGTTGCCCGAGCTGTTCTTGTGCGTGAGTTGAATTTCGAGGTTGCCGTTGTCGTTATAGTAGGCAGAAGTAACGACCCAGTTGGCATCGACGACGGGCGTTGAGCCATCATCAGTCAGGACCACGGCATTCGAAAGATCGGCGCCGCGCGACTTGAGGATCTTCTTGGCGTTGGACCAGTACTGCCCCGGGATATCGCTCAGATCGACGGCGCTAGACGAGGCGGACTCAGTTTGCTCGGCAGTGGCATCGGCCGTTGAACTCCCTCGCTTGTTGAGCATGCCCGACACGATGGCAAACACAACCGACAGCGCAAAGAAGATCGCCAGCACGATGAGGATCTTCTTGATCACGCTCGACGAACGCGACGGCTTCTTCTCCTCGTCCTCGCCATATTGCGGAATCGACTTGGGGTACTCGCGATACGGCTGGCGCGACTCGTAGCGAGGCTGCGCCGTGCGAGGCATATACGTCGTCTGCTGAGGCTGCGGAATGGGATTCTGCGGCAGGTCATCATAGGGATTCGGCGTCGAGGCGGCATAAGAATCCTGCGGCGCGTAATCAAACGGGTCCGGAGCTGCGTTGCTATAGGGGCCTTGCGAAGATGCAGCGTAAGAATCCTGCGCCGTGTCACCATAGCCCATAACCCGGGTGGGCTCGGCAGAAGGCTGCGTCGCGGCGGGGTCGGTATAACCGGGGTTGGGAACAACGCGGGTCGCATCGGCGCTATCGCCAGCCTGCGCGGAACCGTAGCCGCCCATCACGGTTGTCTTGTCCTGATCCATGCAACGATTCCTTTCCGTCGCGCGTGAGCCTCAAGTTATCCATGCATTCTACCCGCGCAAAAGCCTATGATGGACGGAGCCCGTCGGTATCTACAAGACATGCGCGGGCCTAAGGATCAAAAAGCCCCGCCGGGCCTTGTGGGCGCGGCGGGGCGGGCTAGCAGCTATGGACAGCAGGCTTAGAACAGGCCGGTGATGTTGCCGTCGTTGTCGACGTCGATGTTCTCGGCCGCGGGGACCTTGGGCAGGCCCGGCATGGTCAGAACACTGCCAGTCAGTGCGACCACAAAGTGGGCACCGGCGGAAACCTTGAGCTCGCGCACCGTGATACGGAAGTTCTCGGGAGCACCGAGGGCCTTGGCGTTGTCGCTAAAGCTGTACTGCGTCTTGGCCACGCACACCGGCAGGTTGCCAAAGCCGTTCTCGCGCAGCTCGGCGAGCTGGCGCTTGGCGGCCGACGTAAAGTCAACGCCGTCGGCGCGGTAGACCTTGGTGGCAACAGCCTCGAGGGCATCAGCGACATCAGCGCCGTCCTCATAGGCAAACTTGAGCTCGCTCGGCTGCTCAATCAGACGCATGACCTCATCGGCCAGGTCGAGCGCGCCCTCGCCGCCCTTGGCCCAGACCTCGGAAAGCTTAACGTTGACGCCGAGCTTCTGGCACTCGGACTCGATGAGCGCAAGCTCGGCCTCGGTGTCCGTCGGGAATCGGTTGATGGCGACCACGCAGGGCAGACCATATACGTTCTGGATGTTGTCGACGTGACGCAGCAGGTTGGGCATGCCAGCCTTGAGTGCCTCGAGGTTCTCCTCGTTGAGGTCGGCCTTGGCGACGCCACCGTTGTACTTCAGCGCACGAGCGGTCGCGACGACCACGACGGCGCTGGGGCGAACGCCCGTCATGCGGCACTTGATGTCCAGGAATTTCTCGGCACCCAGGTCGGCACCAAAGCCGGCCTCGGTAATGGCGACATCGCCAAAGCGCATCGCCATACGCGTGGCCATGATGGAGTTGCAGCCGTGGGCAATGTTGGCGAAGGGACCGCCGTGGACAAACGCGGGCGTGCCCTCGAGCGTTTGCACCAGGTTGGGCTTGAGCGCGTCCTTAAGCAACGCGGCCATGGCACCCTGGGCCTTAAGGTCGCGGGCACGGACGGGCTCGCCGGCAAAGCTGTAGCCGACGACGATCTCGCCCAGGCGCTCCTTGAGGTCGCTGATACTCGTAGACAGGCACAGGATTGCCATGACCTCGGAGGCGACGGTGATATCGAAGCCGTCCTCGCGCGGCACGCCCTGGGCCTTACCGCCAATACCGTCGATGACGTGGCGCAGCTGACGGTCGTTCATATCGACGACGCGCTTCCAAGTGATGCGTTTAACGTCGATGCCAAGCTGGTTGCCCTGCTGGATGTGGTTATCAAGCATGGCGGCCAGCAGGTTGTTGGCAGCACCGATGGCATGGAAGTCGCCGGTAAAGTGCAGGTTGATATCCTCCATGGGGATCACCTGAGCCCAGCCGCCGCCGGCAGCACCGCCCTTAACACCAAAGACGGGGCCGAGCGAAGGCTCGCGCAGGGCCACGGCACTCTTGACGCCGCGACGACGCAGGCCATCGGCCAG
>UREZ01000104.1 GCA_900547025.1 uncultured Collinsella sp. | reverse complement strand
AACGATCTGGACTATGTGAAGGACGTCCTGCACGAGGGCAACCGTCGTGCTAACGAGATCGCCGAGCAGACCCTGGCAGAGGTTCAGGATGCCATGGGCATGGTGTACTAGACCGATCTGCTGGCTTGAGCTTTCGATTGCTATAGGGCGGGCGCTACGGCGTCCGCCTTTTTTGGAGCCGGACCGCTTCGGCTCCGTCCATCGCACTCCCCCGACAAACAGGAATAGGCCCGCCGGCAGTTAGTTGCCAGCGGGCCTATTCCCGAAGTACACCGTTGAATCGCACAGAGGGGAGGGATGCGAATCAAACTCAACAGGGCAGGCTTTTTCATCGCCTATTGCCTGCTCCGTTGCTGAAACCAATATAGTTCACCGTGGTTTACTTTCTAGCGTCAATATGCGCCGCCATACCTTCTCCATAAGTTAGCCCCGGTAAACCTGCAACGGAAAACCACCACGAAGGGGACAGGCACCTTTGTGGTGGTTTTGGCCACGGCGGAGCCGCTAGAGCCCTGCTGGCCAGCGACAGGCGGCCAAGTCGACGTGCATGTCGTCCTTAAACGCCACACCCTCCCCTAGCAAAAGCTCACGTTGAGCATCGGGGCCACCAAAGGCAAAGCCCTCACAGATACGGCCGTCGGCAAACACCACGCGATGGCAGGGAATCTCGCCGGGGCGCGGATTGCTGTGCAGCGCGTAGCCCACGTACCGCGCGCTCCGCGGACGACCGGCAAGCAGCGCCACCTGACCATACGTGGCGACCATCCCCTCGGGAATCTGCTCGACCACCTCGTACACCCGTTCAAAAAAGCCCTCAGACGCCATTGCTCGCTCCCTTCCACCCGGAAAAGCATAAACCACCACAAAGGTGCCTGTCCCCTTTGTGGTGGTTTATGGCAGGTCGGTTAGTTGGCGGGCTGGAAGAAGGCTACTGCTACGGCGCCGGGGCCAACGTGGGTACCGATGGTGGCGCCAATGGTGTGAACGGGCAACTCGCCCTCGGTGTGGCCAGCCCACAGTGCAGCGCTGTCCTCGATATACTTCTTGAGCACCGCATCCGAAAGACCCGTATAGCCGAGCGCCAGCGGCATGGAAAAGTCGATGCCGCCCGCCTTTTCGACCTTTTGGTTCAGCAGGTTACGGCCGTTCTTGGAACCGCGCGCCTTGCCCAGCTGCACGATCAGACCGTCCTCGACAGCCACCACAGGCTTTACGTTGAGCAGCGTGCCCACGGCGCCGGCCGCAGCAGACAGACGACCGCCACGCACCAGGTACTCCAGCGTCTCGAGCAGGCCGATAACGACCACGCGGTCAAGGACGGCCTCGACGGCCGCCGCGATCTGAGCCGCACTACGGCCCTCGTCCACCAGGCGCAGCGCATACTCGACCAGCACGCGCTCGCCCAGCGTCACGTTATTGCTATCAACCACGTACACGTCGCCGCCCGGCGCCTCGGCAAGTGCGGTACGGGCACTCTGATTGGTGCCCGAAAGCTTAGCGCCCACGGTAATAATCACAGCCTCATCGCCGGCCTCTCGCGCCTCGGCAATAGCCTGCGAAAACGCGTACGGGTTGACCTGGCCGGTCTTGGGCAGCTCATCGCGCTCCACGAGCATCTCGTAAAAGCGCTGGTGATCGATGTCGACGCCATCCATGTACACATCGGTGCCAAAGGTGACGGACAGCGGCAGAACACGCAGAGCGGGGTGCTCAGCCGGCGACATATCGCTCGCGGAATCGGTAATAATACGAATGGACATAGCGAATCCTTTCTTGCGCAAGTCCCGCGCAGGGAATTTTGACAGCAATGCCCCGGCACGGCATACGCGCTCAAACGGGACTATGCAGTTGTTAAGTTGTTAATTGGAAGCAAATGCCTTGGCGGCCTTAGATCTCGCGCAGGGTGTTGAGAATCGTGCGCAGCGACGCATACATCTGCTCGCGCTGCTCCACACCCATAGCCTTACCGGTGGTATCGAGCACCTCGCGAATGATGCGGTCCGCCTCGCTCATGCTCTCGCCGCCCAGGGCAGTCAGGCGCACCGGGGCACGGTACTTGACGGCAGCATCACCCGAGTCGTCGACCTCAACGTAGCCGCCCTCCTCCAGATGCGCAAGCGTGCGCGAGACGGCAGCGCGGGTCACGCCAGCCATGCGGGCGAGGTCGGCACCAGTCAGGCCGTCCTTGCTGCGCTCAAGATAGTAGAGGCACATGACGTCGGAGCCTTTGAGGCCCAGCCTTGCACCTTCGGACGTCTTGATGCGCTGAATCTCCTTGTAGAGGCCGCTGATCAGTCCGACAAAGTCCTCAAAACGTGTCTCGTCGTTCCACTGCATGGTGACGACCGCCTTTCGCTTGCATAATGCTAACGGGTAAACATCTTAGCCGTACTTAACGGCCGGCAGCCCTGCACGCCCTATTTGTTAACACATCAACATAAAAACCACCACAAAGAGGACAGGCACCTTTGTGGTGGTTTGGGCCGGCGAACATGATCCGCAGGCGTCGCTACAGCTCCACGCAGGGATTGTCGCGGGTCACAAGCGTCTTAACGACAACCGTCGCCCCCAGATAACGCTCGAGAAGCTCGGCCAAGCGATCGATCGCTGCCTGGCAATCCCCCATCCGCTCGGGCTCCACACACTCAATCGCCAGGAACGCATCGGCCGAATCATCGGACAGAGCCGTTCGAACGCCGTCGCGCCAGTTCCAGCAGCGGCACACGGCGCCCGCATCATCGATGTAGGCGAGCTCGCCGGGCAGCGTCGGATCGTCCGCCTCCTCGCCAAGCGGCAAGAACGCATCGCCACCGTCGGTCACCTTCAGGCGAAGGTCTCCCTCGATCGCATGCAGATCCTCGCCCCCCACGGGCAGCGCGTAGGTCAGCGACACCGTGTTGTAAATATCCACCGCGGGCGTAATGTGGCCCACCGGCTTGCCTTTGAGCACGCGTTTGAGCAAGTTCTCGATCGAGCAGCGCGCGCCTTTCTTGGTCTTGAACAGACGATAGGCCTCGCGCCATGCCTTGACCGGTGCGTTCTCGCTGATAGTGTCGCTGGTCAGATGACGCTCCGCATCGATATTGGCGCGGTCGAGCAACGCCGCAATCGCATCCACGTCCTCTTGAGGAATCTGAGCCGTGGGCTTCATGCCCTCCACGACCACAACACCGACCGCTGCCTGCGGAAACAGCTCCCAGAATGAATCCTCGGCAATAAAGCTCTTCATACGCTCTCCCTTCATTGTGCGCGCCCGAGTGAGGGCGCCTAAACAAAAAGCGCCCTTACAACGGCCACCTTCAAAGTCCTACGGTGCCGTCACAAGAACGCTTGCGCTGTCCCCATCCGGAGAAGGGGACGATATGTCAGGCGTATTGTAACCCGAGTCATCCACGCGAGCAAAACCACCACAAAGGTGCCTGTCCCCTTTGTGGTGGATATGGACTCACGGCGAAGCTAGTGGCGAAGTCCCAGCAGCCCGCGGCCGCGATGACGGGCGTCGGCGTGTACTTGAGCGTGCGGACCGGCGGCCTTGACGGACTCGGGCAGGTGCGAGTACTTCTTCTCGAAGTTCTCCTCGAACATCACCGCCAGGTTGTGCGCGGCCTCGTCATAGCGCGCGGTGCTCTGCCAATATTGGCGCGGCACCAGGATGCCATCGGGCACGCCGTGGCACGTCGTGGGAATGTCGACGTTAAAGATGTCGTCGTGCACGAACTCGCTGTCCTCGATGGTGCCGTCGAGGGCGCGCGCGACCAGCGAGCGCGTGTAGGCCAGCTCGATGCGATGGCCTACGCCGTAGCCGCCGCCGATCCAGCCGGTGTTGACCAGGTACACACGCGTGCGGCCGTCGGCAATGCGCTCGCCGAGCATCTTGGCGTAAACCATGGGGTCGAGTGGCATAAACGGCTCGCCGAACAGCGAAGAGAACGTGGGCGTGGGCTCGGTAACGCCGACCTCGGTGCCGGGAATCTTAGCCGTAAAGCCCGTCACAAAGTGGTACATGGCGGCATCGGCCGTCAGACGCGAGATGGGCGGCAGCACGCCAAAAGCGTCGCAAATCAGGAACAGCACGACACTCGGAGTGGTGCCCATGCCCTTAGTCCACGCGTTAGGAATGTGCTCCACGGGATAGGCCACGCGCGTGTTGTGCGTGATCGAGATGTCGTCGTAGTTGGGCTTGCGGTTCTCGTCGAGCACCACGTTTTCACAGATCGCGCCAAAGCGGACAGCGTTGAAGATCTCGGGCTCGTGGAAGGCGTCCAGGCCCTCGCATTTGGCGTAGCAGCCACCCTCGATGTTGAAGATGCCCATGTCGGACCAACCGTGCTCGTCGTCGCCGATCAGTAGGCGCGTGGGGTTGGCCGAAAGCGTAGTCTTGCCGGTACCGGACAGGCCAAAGAACACGGCGGTCTCGTGCGTGACGGGGTCCATGCTGGCCGAGCAGTGCATGGGCAGCACGTCGTCCTCGACGGGCAGCAGGTAGTTCATGACGCTAAAGATCGACTTTTTAATCTCGCCGGAGTAGCCGGTGCCGGCGACCAGAATCACGCGTTCCTGGAAGTTGATGACCACGGCGGCGCTAGAGTTGAGGCCCTTGATGGCAGGGTCGCACTGGTACCCGGGTGCCGCGAGCACGCAAAAGTCCGGCTCGCCGGTGCGCGCAATTTCGCGGGCGAGCGGACGGGCGAGCATCTGTTTAATAAAGAGTGCCTGGCTGGCACGCTCGCAGGCAACGAGCAGTCGACGCGTGTGGTTGCGGTCGGCGCCTGCCATGCCGCGGGTGACGAACACGTCGCGCTCGTTGAGATAGTCGACGATACCGGCCTTGATGGCCTCGTAGCTCTCGGCAGAAAGCGGGCGGTTGACGGCACCCCAGGCAATCTTGTCGTGGACATCGGGGGTGTCAACGATAAAGCGGTCATTGGGGGAACGGCCGGTACGCTCCCCCGTCTCGATCACCAGCGCGCCGTTGGATGCCATGCGGCCTTCTTCGCGGCGGATAGCGTGCTCGACGAGCTCGGCTGCCGGCAGGTCAACCAGCAGGCGGGGCTGGTTCTCGGCAGGATCTTCGACCAACGTAAGACCAAAGTTGGACAGTACTTCTGCAGGGGTAACACCAGGCATGGGGCCTCCTTTAAAAGCGCGTCACGCGGGCGCGCGCTTTACTCACGTAGAGTCCGTTGTACCCGAAGTGCAAAAACGTTTTTGCGGCAACCGCAGAGCATCCCGCCCAACGGTCAAAAATCGCAGGTAAGCGTAACCCGGCCTAGTCATTGGGGACGTTCTTAAACGACTAGCCGCTGGGGACACTCTTGAAGCGATCGGCCGTAAGGGAGTGTCCCAAAGTGCCGGCATCTGGGGACGTTCCTAAAATGCCGGCAGAGACGATATGAGCAGGACATAAAAACATTGAGAGCCCCTGCTGCATGAAAGACCGCGGATTAGGCCGACAATGGTGAGTGTCTAATTCAGCCGCGGCGGCCACGCCGCATTCATGGAAGGGGCTCCCATGCTCGGTTTTTCCGTCTGTATAGTAGAGCTTTTCAAAGACA
>UREZ01000103.1 GCA_900547025.1 uncultured Collinsella sp. | reverse complement strand
GCTGCGGGAATGGCCTATCCGCTCAATGTGTTCGGCTGAGATCGGAAATCAACCTCCGATTGGACAATTTTTGACCGTTTGCCCCACAGAATCGACCCGCTGGGGAAAATAACTTGACGATTGGGCGGTCTTCGTGATTCGAAAGACGGTCTCTAAGCTACATCTGCATGAATGGGTTCTGCATGAGCTCGCGTGCAACGGTGGTCGAATCGCCGTGGCCCGTCAGGCAGACGGTATCGGGCGGAAGCATCTTGGCAAGTTTGGAGAGCGAGCGCATAATCGCCGCCTCGTCACCGCCGGAAAGATCGGTGCGACCGTGGCTGCCCGGGAACAAGGTGTCACCCACAAAGGCAATATTTCCCTGTTCGGTGGCAGCGAACAGGACGATACCGCCCGGCGTATGCCCCGGCGTCTCGATCACCTGCAGACAGACGTCGCCCACCTCGATTGTATCGCCCTCGGCAAGCAAGCGCGTCGGCTCACCCGGATCGGGCGTCTCGATACCCCACATGGCGCGCTGCTCCTCGATATTTGCGCGAGGTACCGTCACGTCCTTAGCGCACAACTCATATAGTGCGCTGTCGCCAACGACAGCTCGAACCCCGGCAACCCCGCCAACATGGTCGGCATGACCGTGCGTGCAGACAGAGCCGAGTACGCGCACCTCGGGATGCGCGGTGCGGATATGCTCCACAAGACGCTCGCCCTCCCACGCCGGATCGACGATTAAGCACTCGTCATTCGAAATCACGGCGTAGCTGTTGGTCTGAATCGGGCCGTTGACGAGTGTCTCAATCGAAGCCGCACCTCGGGGTGTCAGGTCCAAAGTCATATCGCCCATGCGCATACCCTCCTTCTAAAATACGTTCGAGGCACCAAACGATGCCTCGAACGTAACCAATATCTATGATGCTGAGAGGCTCTCGCACCTACACACGGCGTTTGAGCTGAGCTCCGCCTTCGCCGGGCATGAGGCGGCGAGCGTCGTAGACCGAGTCGACACTGCTGATGGAGGCCAGCAGCGGATCCAGACCGCTCGCGTCCGAAATCTCGACCATAAAGCGCAGGGTTGCGATACCCTCGCGGTTGGTCGACGTGGCGGCCGAAAGAATGTTGCCGCCCGCATCGCCGATGGCGATGGTAACGTCCTTGAGCAGGCCCATGCGGTCCAGGCACTCGACTACGACCTCGACCTGGAAGAGGGTGTCGGCAGCGCCGTCCCACTCCACGTCGATCATGCGCTCGGGATGCTCCATAAGGCCCTTGACGTTGGGGCAGTTGGCACGGTGCACCGAGACGCCGCGACCGCGCGTGATGAAGCCGACGATATCGTCGCCCGTCACGGGATTGCAGCAATGCGCCAGGCGCACCAGCAGGCCGCTGTTGCTCTCACCCTTGACGATGATGCCGTTGCTGGCGCTCTTGCCGCGCTTCTGCGGTTTGCGATTGGAGCCGCGAGCGGGCTGTTTCACGACCTCGGCGATGGCCTCGGCCTTGGTGAGCTGCTCCTCGGGCTTGGGGTCCAAGATTTGCTCGACCTTGTTGCCCACGGCACGCGGGGCGACCTTACCGGCACCGACGGCCGCAAACAGGTCCTCGAGCTGCTTAAAGTTCATCTGCTCCGCCACGGCATTGAGCGCGCGCGTCGAGCGCGGCGTGGAAATGCCGTATCCGCGCTTGCGCAGGTCCTTGGCCAGCATGTCGCGACCGGCGGCAGCGTCGTCGTCCTTAGTCGCGGCGGCAAAATAGCGACGGATCTTGGACTTGGCCGAAGGCGTCTTGACGATCTTGAGCCAATCGCGTGACGGCTTGGAGCTCTTGTTGGTCAGGATCTCGACACGGTCGCCCGTCTTGATCTCGTGCGTGAGCGGGGCCACCGCACCGTTGATCTTGGCGCCGACGCAGTGGTTGCCGACCTCGGTGTGGACGGCATAAGCAAAGTCGAGCGGCGTGGAGCCGGCACGGAGCGCCATGACCTCGCCCTTGGGCGTAAAGACAAAGATCTCCTGGTCGAACAGGTCGACCTTCAGCGAATGCAGGTATTCCTTGGCATCGGTGATCTCGTCGGAGGCAGCCCAATCGAGCGAGTGCTTGAGCCAGTTGATCTGGTCGTCCAGGCGTTGGGCATCGTTGGTCTTGGAGGCAGACGATCCGCCCGACTTCTTATACAGCCAGTGGGCGGCAATGCCGTACTCGGCCTGCCCGTGCATCTCGTAGGTTCGAATCTGGATCTCGAGCGGACGAGCCGTGGGGCCGATAACCGTCGTATGGAGCGACTGGTAGTTATTGACCTTGGGCATGGCGATATAGTCTTTAAAGCGGCCGGGCATGGGGTGCCACAGCGTGTGCACCGCGCCGAGCGTAGAGTAGCAATCGCGCACCGAGTGGGTGATGACGCGCAGCGCCACCAGGTCGTAGATCTCGGAGAACTCCTTGCCTTTGCGCTTCATCTTTTGATAGATGGACCAATAGTGCTTGGAACGGCCGTTGATCTGGAAACCCTCCAGGCCAATGCGGTTGAGCTCGTCGGTGAGCGTCTTGATGGTCTCGGCCAGGTAGCGCTCGCGAACCTCGCGCGACTCTGCCACCATGCGCGCGATGCGCTGGTAGGCGTCGGGCTCCAGATAGAAGAACGACAAGTCCTCGAGCTCCCACTTAATGGAACTCATACCCAGACGATCGGCCAGGGGCGCATACACGTCCATGGTCTCGCGCGCCTTAAACAGTCGACGGTCCTCGCGAAGGGCCGCCAGCGTACGCATATTGTGCAGGCGGTCGGCAAGTTTGACGATGATGACACGGATGTCCTTGGACATGGCGAGGAACATCTTGCGCAGCGTGAGCGCCTGCTTCTCGTCCATGCTGTCGACTTCGATGTTGGTGAGCTTGGTCACGCCATCGACGAGCTCGGCCACCGTATCGCCAAACAGGCCGGAAACATCGGCAAGAGAAGTCTCGGTATCCTCGACGGTATCGTGCAGCAGCGCGGCGCACACCACATCGCAGTCCATCTTGAGATCGGCCAAAATGATGGCAACCTCGACGGGATGGTTAATGTACATCTCACCCGAGCGGCGCTTTTGGTTGCAATGCTTCTCGGCGGCAAAGCAGTATGCCTGCTCAACCTTAGAGAAGTCGTCCTCATTCATATATTTGAGGCACAGGCGCTCCAGCTTGTCGTAGCTGTCCGCCATAATCTCGGGCGGCAGCTCATCGGCATGCTTATAGTGCTCCATCTCCGAGAACGGCTGGAGGGTGGAATCATGGGCGGTACGGGCTGCGGCATCCATCGAGGTCCCCTTCCCCTAGGCCCGCGGTACGATCGGGCGGTTAACTTTGGCTAGCATATCAGAAGCGCACGAATCGAGCGCCCAGCTCCGGAAAGCCGAGAACTCCATGCGCGAGCGCAAGCCCTCCAAATAGCGGATTGACCTGCTCAATTGCACGCGGCCGGGGTTTTCGGCCATCGCAATGCGGCGTGTGTCGTCAAACCCCGAAACGCGACAGAAACCAAGCTCTTCGAAGATTCCCAGGCCGCTTTCCACCGAGCGCTCGTCAACCGGCGTGCGGGCATCGATGGCAAGGCACATCTGCGCGATGTCGATATCGCTCGCGCTAAACGAGTCGTCTCCGGTCTTGCCACGATTGGAGCGCCACATAGTCTGCAGCGCGCGATAGAGCGTGACGAGCTCATCGCGCTCGGGCGCGTAGCAGTCGAGCAGGCGCTCGTTAATGCGGGCGTCGCGCGACGAATAGAGCAGGTGGATTACGGCGGGCTGGCCGTCGCGGCCGGCACGACCACTCATCTGGTTAAACTCAATCGCGCCAAACGGCATGTGGTAGAGCACGACATGGCGGATATCGGGCAGGTTCACGCCCTCACCAAAGGCTGAGGTCGAAACGATGCAACTGAGGCTTCCATCTCGGAATGCTTCCTCCACGCGGCGGCGATCGGAGCGTGCGAGCCCCGCGTTATAGAACGCGATGCGGGTCGCGCAATCGGGCACGCGTTTGCGCAGCGTCTTGGCAAGCGCCACGGACTGGTCGCGCGAGTTAACGTAGATGACGGTCTTCTCCCCCGTCGCCACAATGGACACCAGGCGGTTCTCGCGGCGCGCAAGATCGCGATCGTCCTCGAGCTGCAGGTTTTCGCGCACGGTCTCGTCGACCACCGTGCGGGTAATCGGCAGCACGCGGGCAAGCTCGGCCACGACCGGAGCCGTCGCGGTGGCCGTCGCCGCCATAACGACCGGGTCGCCCAGGGCTTTGAGGATATCGGGCATGTCGAGATAGGCGCTGCGGTCGCCGCCCTTGGCAAGACCGGCATGATGTGCCTCATCGATAACGACAAAGCCGATGCGGCCCGAACGCGCGAAGCGGTCACGGTGGATAGACAGGAACTCGGGCGTCGTGAGCACGATACCGGTGTGGCCCGAAGCTAGGCCGGCGAACACGTCATCGCGTGCGGCCTCCACGGTCTCGCCGGTCAGCACGCCAACGCCAATGCCGAGCGCGGCCATCGTCGAGGAAAGGTGATAGGCCTGGTCGGCAACGAGTGCACGCAGCGGATAGACAAAGATGCTCGCACGCCCGCGAAGGACCGCCTCGCGTGCGGCATGTACATGAAAAATCAGAGACTTGCCGCGACCCGTTCCCATAACGGCCAAAACGCTCTGGTGGTCGGCCAGGGCGTCAAGCGCCTCGACCTGTGCGCGGTGCGGCTGGTTCGATCCGATAAAGCTGTGAATGAGCGAGCGCGTGAGCTCGGTATAGGAAAGCTGAGCGAGCGTTTCGCGTTTACGCGACTCCAGGCGCAGGCCAGAATCCGCCGGTTGTACGCCGCGGCGAAGCTCACATGCCGGATCGTCGATATTGGGCGCCGTGGCATCGCGTAGCAAGACATCTTTGATCATGAGTTTGGGCTTCACGCGCCCCTGCCAATGCTCGGCAACGGCCTCGAACACCAAGTCGACGGCGCTGTCGCAATTGATAAGCCTGTCGATCTGCGGCACACGAAACATGATGGCCGGCACACTTGCGGCGCCATCCGTCGCCACGAAACGCATATGCTCGCCGGTCTTACCCACCACGGCGCGGTCACACATCGTCACACCCTCGGCAGCCAGCAGCGGCACCTTATTACCCTGGCCAAACGGCTCAAGGCGGGAAATCTGCTCGATGGTCTCGATATTCAATTCGGAAAGGTCGACCGTGGCGGCAACCTCGTCGGTGTCCTCAAAGTCCTCGGCGGGAAGCTCGGACAACACGGCGGAAAGGCGGCGGCGGAACTCGTCGAGCTTGGACGCCTCGATGGTCACGCCCACCGCACCCGCATGCCCGCCGCGACGAATCAGCAGATCGGAGCAACGCTCGACGGCGTCGAACAGGTTGACCTTGCCCACCGAGCGACCCGAACCGCGAGCGATACCGTCTTCGATCGAGAACAGCAGCGCCGGCACGTGATAACGGTTGGTCAGACGGCTCGCTACGATACCCTTGACGCCCTCGTGCCAGCCCTCGCCACCCACGACGATTGCACGACCGCCATCATAGGTCTCCTCGACCTTTGCCATGGCATCGCGTGTGAGCTCGGCCTCGATCTCGCGGCGCTGACGGTTGATCTCCTCGAGCTCGGCCGCCAGAGCGCTTGCCTCGATAGGATCGCGGGCAAGCAGCAGGTCGAGTGCCAGCTTGGGATCGGCCATGCGGCCGGCGGCGTTCAAGCGGGGAATGAG
>UREZ01000102.1 GCA_900547025.1 uncultured Collinsella sp. | reverse complement strand
GGGACAGGACCTGGATGGTACGGCGAATCTCGTCGGTACGACCGATGACCGGGTCGAGCTTGCCGGCGCGGGCCAGATCGCAGATGTTGCGACCGTACTGCTCCAACGCCTCAAACTGAGTCTTGTCCTCGGCAGACGTCACGCGGTCATCGCCGCGCAGCTCCTCATAGACCTGCTCGATGCGCTCCTTGGTCACGCCGGCGTCGCGCAGAACGCGGCCGGCCTCGCCCTTGTCCTCGGCAAGTGCCATCAGCAGATGCTCGGTCACCACAAAGCTGTCGCCCATCTTGGTGGCCTTCTTCTCGGCCTTCTCGATGACGCGGACGAGCTCATTGGAAAGACCCATCTGCTGACCCTCGCCCGAAACCTTAGGCGCGTGGTCGATGGCGTCCTGCGTGGAGCGTGCGAGCTGGGCCGGGTCGGCGCCGATACGCTCGATGATCACGGAGATATTGCGCTCGCCGGCACCGAGTAGGGCAGACAGCAGGTGAATCGGCTCCACCGCGCCGGCCTGCGCGTCGGCAGCCGTGCTCATGGCGGTCTGCAGCGCCTCGCGCGACGTCATTGCTAGCTTATCGATTCTCATGGAATCACCTCTCTTGGGGTGGCCGCCCTACGGGGCGGCTTCACGTTGTTCGAGAAGTATTGTTGCCAGCTTTGCGCGATCTTATACATAAATCTAAGTCTCTATATATAAGATTTTCTGAGTGATTGAAGGATAGGGTACTGAGACGCCGACCCACTGCATCCCCGACGACCAACCGTCTCGATCTGTAACATCTAGCAGCCGTTTTTGGGTCCAGATGTTACAGATCGAGATGAAATGATCGGCAGCGCCCGTTTGTCTAAATCTGTAACAACTACTCGGCAAATAAGGGTCCACCTGTTACAGATCGAGATAAACAGAAGACACCCGAATCGATAATCTAAATCTGCAACACCAAGCCCACTTTTAACGGCCCAGATGTTACAGATCGAGACAGACTGAAAACCACCGCAAAGGGGCACCTTTGTGGTGGTCGCGTTCTCTACTCTTTTGACGAGCCCGTGCTTCCCGATTCGGCGTTCCAGGGCATCTCATCCTCGAATAGCCATGTACGAGCAGACCCACTATCGCGTGCAGCCTGCAGGTCGGGCAAGCAGGTCTGTTCATAGGCATCCTGAATGCACTGACCCATAAACTCGTTGAGCTCGGTCTGGTCGCCCTCCATGACATAGGCCACATCGCCGTCCATGATGTAGATGCCCGGACCCTCATTGCCCTCGTAACCCGGATCGTACGAGACATCACATAGCTTTGCGCCGTTCGCGGTATCCAGCTCGATGGAAGAGTGGCATCCGCCAACCATGTCGTTCGCTTTTGCCCGATAGGACGCATATCCGTACCAACGCTTAAAGGTTTTGCCTTTGAGCAGCTCGGTTGCTTTGCTGATTAGGCTCGCGTCCATGGTGTAGCGCATGGCCCCAAGCTGAATGCGCGGATAATTGCTAATGCCCAGAGCTGCCGGTTTCTCATCAAAATCAACAGTAATGGTCTCGGGTTTTTCGTCGCCGGTCAGAAGTTCGACTGATTGAGTCACAGGCTTAACCACCGGCTCCGTCACCGCAGCAGGCAGAAATGCCATACCGACAACGCCCACACCAACCACGGCGATCGCAAGCGCCAGAGCAATCAATCCAATACGGGCAGAGCGACTCACAGCAAAACACCTCGCAATGCAGATCTGCGTCATTTGCCCTAATGATACCGTCAGCTAACACTATCACCAAAAGAAGCCGCTCGCTCCCCACCACCACAAAGGAGACAGGCACCTTTGTGGTGGGTTTCGACGCTAACGGTCGACCATCTCACGCCATGAGATTAAACTTAATTTGTTATCTGAATTTATCTATTTCTATCTATCCTCAACAGCTTTTTGTTTCGGGGAGATCATATGAAGCCGTCTCATTCCACCGGTCGCAACGTCATCGCCATTCTCGCCGTACCCATCGTGATGCTCTTCCTTATCGTCATCACGCCCTTTTCTCTCGGTATCGCCTCGCCCTTCGATTTGTGCGGGATGGTCGACGCCGGCTCGCGTGCCACCTCGCTCTCCTTTATCTGCCGCGGCGTGTTTTACGAAGATAGAATTCCCACCGGATTTTGGCAGTCAAAGTTGCCACTGCTCGGTCAGATCGACGGATGCTCCCCCCATTTCTGCCTTGAACCTCAGGCGCTAAACTATCTGATCGACGACCAGCCACTCGACTCCATCACCCTCGCCTACGACTACGCCCCAAACACCGATGAGCGCCACATGAACCAAGTCCTCGACAAGATGCTTGGACAGTGCGGGCTCACCGAGGAGGACGGTCGAACCATCTATAGCAACCAGAAATTAAAGCGAACAGAACTCCGCCGTGTCGGAAAAATCGAAGGGCGAAGTGGGGCCGCCTACTGGCAGGCCTGGGCAACACGCGACAAGAGCGAATTCGGACACAGCACCTATATGGTCACCGTCTACACCAAAGACGGAATTAAGGACAATGTTGACGATTTCGCGTCGTCCAAACTCGGCATCCCCAAAACAACCAAACCCGCCACCCCAGATGAAATCCTGTAGAGACATTCATTAAAATGCTGCCCAGCGATCACAATAACATCGAGCCCGCCCCCCACCACCACAAAGGGGACAGGCACCTTTGTGGTGATTTTCGACTCCGGCGCTCATCTGTCTCGATCTGTAACATCTAGCGGCCGTTTTTGGGTCCAGATGTTACAGATCGAGATGAAATGATCGGCAGCGCCCGTTTGTCTAAATCTGTAACAACTACTCGGCAAATAAGGGTCCACCTGTTACAGATCGAGATAAACAGAAGACACCCGAATCGATAATCTAAATCTGCAACACCAAGCCCACTTTTAACGGCCCAGATGTTACAGATCGAGACAGACTGAAAACCACCGCAAAGGGGCACCTTTGTGGTGGTCGCGTTCTCTACTCTTTTGACGAGCCCGTGCTTCCCGATTCGGCGTTCCAGGGCATCTCATCCTCGAATAGCCATGTACGAGCAGACCCACCATCGCGTGCAGCCTGCGGGTCGGGCAGGCAGGTCTGGTCGTACGCGTCCATCACGCAACGATCCAAAAAATCGATCACCTGCTGCTGGTCGCCTTCAAGAATGTAGGTCACGCCGCCATCTTGGATA
The DNA here is from genome assembly GCA_900547025.1 of uncultured Collinsella sp. GTDB lineage: Bacteria > Actinomycetota > Coriobacteriia > Coriobacteriales > Coriobacteriaceae > Collinsella. The sequence goes on along the minus strand of UREZ01000102.1, from coordinate 2,566 downwards.
TAGACGCCGTCCCCACCTCCGGCTTTTGCGTATTCCGGATTGTAGTTAACGGTGCGCATCAGTTTGCCATCAGATGAATACAACTTCAGCGTTGTATAGTAGCCACCGTTCACAGAACCACGTCGGCGCTCATAGGCATCCCAACCGTCCCAGCGTTTGAACGAACGCCCGTTTAGCAAGTCCAGCGCCTGTCGGGACAACTTCTCGTCCTTGGTATAGCGAGACGAGCCAAGTTCAATCATGGGGTAGTTGCTTATGCTTAGAATGCCCGGCGTTTCCTCGATATCGAGCGTTATCTCATCGGGCTTTGTAACGTCCGAAATCATTTGCCCGGGCATCGATGCAACAAGGGACGCCATCTCAACCGTCTGCTCAACCCCACTCGGCCCATAGAAGATAAGCGAGCCAAATAGGACCACGCCCGCAGCAGCGACGACGCAAGCCACCAACAGCAACAAAACAGAAGTGCAACGCTTCATCTTCAACTCCACAAACGAGAGTGTTTTGAGCTCACTTTAAAGCGCCAACTTCATACTGTCAATTCTAGATAGCATATGAACAAAGGCGCACCCCCCCATAGAGGAGAGTTGCAACCTCGATTTTAGCGCCCTCAAGACCCAACGAGCAGCACTTAACAAGTAGCCCCGGTTATACCTTTCTCTGACGCGACCCTCGCGAAGCGCGTGAGCGGCAGGGAAAGGTATAACCGGGGCGGACAAGTATGTGCGTTACTCGGCAGCGGCCTTGAACTTGTTGTAGTTGATCAGGCAGCCGGCCTTGACGATGGCGCGCTCCTCGGCCGTCATGTCGGCGATGTAGAGCTCAATCTGCTCGACCGCGCCGTCGACACGCACCACGTAGGCAGCGATGTTCTGCAGATCGCCGTCGAGCGCGGCGCGGATACCCGGCACGAAGACGTAGTCGCCCACCTCAAAGTTGGGCTCGGCCTCCATCTGGAAGGGCACCATGCCCCAGTTCATCACGTTAGAGCGATAGCGCTTGGTGGCGTACTCGTGAACGATGTTGGCCAGGCCGCCGATCACGCGCTGGCAGCTCGCGGCCTGCTCGCGGGCGGAACCGTCGCCGGGCTTCTTGGCGTAGAGCATAGAGCCGTACTCGGTAGCTTTGGCATCTGCCGCGACACCCGCGCCGGCCAGCGCCTCAAACACACTGGCAAGCTCGGCATCAAGCGCGGCCAGATCTCCCGCGGCCTCACCGGCAACACGGCGCTTCTCCACGGCGTCGACCTCCTTGGAGCGACCCACGTAGACAGGGTCGCGACGGCTGAGCGTAAACTCGGCTAGGCCCAACGGGTTGGAGCGGAAGGAGCTCGTCTCGCCCGAGGGAATGAGCTCGTCGGTTGTGGTGACCGGGTCCATGATCTTGGAGCACACCTTGAGCAGGATGTCGTCGCCGAGAGGCTCCATCGCGGGCCACGGCTTGATGTTGGGACCCTCGACCAGCTCGTCGGCAGGCTCCGCCTTGCCAAAGCCCCAGTACACGCGCTTTTTGTACGGCGCGTCGTCAAAGGTGTACTCGCAGGCCTCGTCCCAAGTCTCCTCGGGCAGGTCGGTCGCCGGCGTCAGGACGCCGCCGTTGGCAGCCGTCGCCGCAATGGAGCGGGCGTCCATCAGGGCCACGGCGCTCAGCTGGCCATTACCTGGCTTTGAACCCTCGCGGTTGGGGAAATTGCGCGTGGTGTGGCGGATCGAAAGGCCGTTGTTGGCAGGCGTGTCGCCGGCACCGAAGCACGGACCGCAGAACGCCGTGCGCACGATCGCGCCAGCCTCCATGAGGTCGTAGATATAGCCGCGGCGTGTAAGCTCGAGCGCCACGGGCTGGCTCGTGGGATAGACCGACAGCGAAAACTCGCCGCAGCCGGTGTTGGCGCCCTTGAGCACGCGGGCAGCCTGGACCACGGAGTCGTAGTTGCCGCCCGAACAGCCGGCGATAACGCCCTGCTGCACGTGCAGCTTGCCGTCGACGATCTTGTCGAGCAGGCTAAAGTGCGTCTTGCCCTCGCCGATCTTGGCGGCCTCGAGCTCCACCTCGTGCAGGATGTCCTCGAGGTTCTCGTTGAGCTCGTCGATCTCAAAGCCGTTGGAAGGATGGAACGGCAGCGCGATCATGGGCTTGATGCTCGACAGATCGACCTCGACGCAGCCGTCGTAGTAGGCGACATCGGCGGGCTTGAGCTCACGGTAGTCCTCGCCGCGACCGTGCATGGTCAAAAACGCGTGCGTGTCCTCGTCGGTGGCCCAGATGCTCGACAGGCAGGTGGTCTCGGTGGTCATAACGTCGACGCCGTTGCGGTAGTCGGTCGTCATGCTCGCGATGCCGGGGCCCACAAACTCCATGACCTTGTTCTTAACGTAACCCTTGGCAAAGACGGCACGGATGATGGCGAGCGCCACATCGTGCGGGCCGACGCCGGGGCGCGGGGCGCCCGTGAGGTAGATGGCGACAACGCCGGGATAGGCAACATCGTAGGTGTCACGCAGCAGCTGCTTTGCCAGCTCGCCGCCGCCCTCGCCCACGGCCATGGTGCCCAGGGCGCCGTAGCGGG
>UREZ01000101.1 GCA_900547025.1 uncultured Collinsella sp. | reverse complement strand
CGCGCCGCAGGTCCCGATGGGCCTGCTCACGCACCAGGTCGCGCGGTTCTAGCAAAACCAGACCGCCCAGCGCAAAAATCGGCAGCTCAACAAACAGGGGGCGGAGATGCAGCAGGTACATGCATCTCCGCCCCCTTTGCGTCGAGAAGTTATGCCGGCGACTCGTGCCGCCACGCTCGCGTTATCCGCGCTGCGGACCCGCAGTAGCCACGAGCGGTTCAAGCCCCAGCTCGCGCGCGTAGTCTTCCTGCGTAAAGACTTCGACCAGTTCAAACGTATCGGCCGCATCGTCAAACGCAAAATGCAGCACTGAGCAGTTGCCCGGCACGCGTTCGCGCTCGTCGGCCGCCGCGCCCCGCACGTGGTCCAAAAACTCCTTGATAGCCGAGCCGTGGCTCACCGCGAGCACGCACTCGTGGTCCGGACGTCGCATAAGATCGGTTATCGTCGCCACCATGCGCTCACGCACCTGCATCTGGCCCTCGCCGCCAAACTGACGATAGAAATCTCGCCACGGGCGCTCGGGCATAAGCATCACGCGCTCGGCCTCAAAGTCGCCAAAGAACCACTCGCGCAGACCGTCCAGGCGCTCGCACGCCAAGCCCGGCCACAAGTTGGCGATAGTCTGCTCGGTGCGATGAAGCGTGGAGGTGTAGGCATGATCGGGCCCAATGCCGCGCGCACGTAAAAACATGCCGGCGCGCGCCGCCTGGTCGCAACCCAACTGCGTAAGCGGCGAATCACTCCACCCCTGAATGATACGCTTAAGGTTGAATATCGTCTGTCCATGACGGACCAGATACAGATCTTTATTCATAGGGGTCCTTTCGTTCGTTACCAACCCAAGAGCGAAAACGCCCCGTCGCAATAGCCAAAATGAAGCACGGCTCCGTTGTCGGGTAGCTCTCCCCTGCCAGTCACATACTCAAGAAACTCCTGGCAGGCTGAGCCGTGAGAAACCGCCAGCACGCAGTCGTGCTGCGGCCTGGCCATGATGCGCGACAGCACCGCGACCATACGCGACTGGAGCTGCACTTCAGACTCGCCACCAAAGGCCACCGGATAATCACCCCAGGGCTGCGGCGGCATATCGCGATTTGATGTGCCCTCCAGCGAGCCCAAATGCCACTCGCGTAGGTCATCGACCAGCTCTATCGAGCGGCCCTCGCCAGCAATTAGCTCAGCCGTACGCAGCGCCCGGCCCAACGGGGAGGAATACACACGGTCAAAGGTCACGCCACGCGCCTCAAACGCCGCACGCGTCGCCAGCGCCTGCTCGCGCCCGCGCGCCGTAAGCGGCGAATCGTGCCCACCCTGCAAAATGTTCTGCACGTTGAGCTCAGTCTGCCCATGCCGCACCAAATACAAATCTGCCACACGCCCTCCTCTCGCACCACCGCAAAGGGGACAGGTACCTTTGTGGTGGTTTACCGCCGGATCACACCGCGGTGACGCTCAACTACAGCAGTACGTCGGCGAGCGAACGCTTGGGTACGTGGTGCACCTGTGCCTCGTCGCGCCAATAATTGATGGAGCCGTCGGGGTTGGAATCGATCGCATCGATCACCTGTGTCTCGGCCGGAACGCCAAACGCCATGATCAGCTTGAGCTCGTACTTGTCGTTATCGAGCCCCATGGCATCGATCGCGTGGGGCGTAAAGGCCTTGAACATGCAGGCAGCCACCTCGGGCGTGGCGCTGCGGGCGGCGAGCATCATCGTCTGCGCGGCAATACCCGTGTCGACCTCGGTAATGGGAGCGGCGGGCTTGCCCGGAACGGCGCGCTCGGCCAGAATCGCGATGTAGCCGGTCGGGCGCTCGCCCTCGGCAGGACCAGGCCAATCCTTAAGCGCGCCGGCCCATGCAAGCTCATCAAATGCGCGCGCGCAATCCTCGGCACCGCTCACCACATGAAAACGAAGACGCTGAGCATTGGCACCACACGGGGTCAGGTGCGCCAGCTCCGCCAGCTCAAGCAAAAACTCGCGCGGCACGCGCATGGACTCGTCAAATCGGCGGCACGTGCGGGCGCGGCGGACCAGCGCGTCAAACGTGTCCAGGCCGAGCTTTTCGCAACCTTGCTTCGCCATCGACTCAGCGCTTACCGGCGCCGCGGGAACTGTTTCGTTCATAGGGACCCCCAATACAAACCAATTGTCCTTAGGAAAATCTATCCTAAAACGTAGGCAATAACGAACAGGGCTGCAATGTTCTACACCTGTTGAATAGAAAATCGCGACGTGGGGAACAACGGAAACAATTCAGGGCCTTTGGGTTACGTTTCGCCCTCCCCGACCCATACGTCAGCGCCCTTAGGGGATACTGGTTGTAACGATCAAGGCTTACGCCGCACGGAAAGGAGACATTATGGGCATCTTTAAGAACGATGACCAAAAATCGAGCCAGTTTGGATTTGACGAGAAAAGCATGGCGGGCAAAGCCGTCAAGGCCGTACGCTGGATCTACGCCATCACGGGCGTCTTAGCACTCATTGCTGGTATCGCGCTGCTTTTTGCACCCGCCAAGTCCCTCGTCTTTTTGACGACCGTCCTGGGTTTTTACTTTGTAATCACTGCTGCCATCAGACTGTTCACTGCCATTTTTGAGCCGCTGCTGCCCACCGGCTGGCGCGTGACGAGCATCATCTCCAACCTACTCATTATCTTGGGCGGCGTCATAATCCTGCGCAACCAGGCCTTCTCGACCGCGACGCTCACCACGATGGTGGTTATCGTGGCCGGCTTTGGCTGGATTGTCGAAGGTGTCATGTCCATTCTGGAGTCCGAGCTTTCGTCCAACCGCGCCCTCGCCATCCTGAGCGGCGCACTTTCCATCATCGCCGGCATATTCGTGTTTATCTATCCGCTGTGGTCGGCCAAGATGCTCGTCATCTTTAGCGGCGCCGCGCTGCTGGTGTTTGGCGTAACGCTGATTGTTCGCGCTATTCAATTTGGCAAACTGGTGCACTAGATGCCGCGAACGCTCTTTATTGATGCAGACGCCTGCCCGGTCACGCGCGAGTCGATTGACTGCGCGCGGCGGGCGGGCGTCGCCGTCGTTATCGCCGGCAACAGCACACAGAACCTGGAACGCCACATTCGCCGCGACGATCCGCGCGACGTCGAGCATGCGCGACGCGGATTTTGGGTGACGACGCTCGATGTGAGCGTGGGCGCCGACAGCGCCGACTTTGCCATTGTCGAACGCCTGCAGGCGGGCGACGTAGTCGTGACGCAGGACATTGGCTTGGCGAGCATGGTGCTCGGGCGCGATGCCGCCGCTATCGGCGTGCGCGGGCGCGTCTACGACAAAGCGACCATCAACATGCAGCTGTTTATTCGCCACGAGGAAAAGAAGGTGCGCCGCGCCGGCGGACGCACTCGCGGACCGGCGGCATTTACCAGCGAAGATCGCGCCCGCTTTAAACGCAACCTCACCGAGCTGTTGCGCTAACCAAGGTAGATTTTTGGGACATGCCTAAAAATCTACCTTTTTGTTTTGCCGATTGACGCGCATCCAACGCCCAGGTCATGGCGGTGGAATTTATGGCATGTCCTAGTTTTACGGCATGCCCCAAACATCCACTTAGAACCCAAAGGCGGAAAGGATAAGGCCCCAGCCCGCGCCGATGACATACATCATGATCAGAAACACAGCGTTTTCGCGGGCGCTGCGGTTGGTGCGGAACAGCACCAGGTAGCCCACGCCAGCGGAGATAAGCGTGCCAGCGAGCATCGGCGCCAATTGCAGCGCACCTTCCAGATATAGTTGCGTAATGACCACGCTGGCCGAGCAATTGGGAATCAGCCCGACAAGCGCCGAACCCAGGACAGCGAGTGTCTCGTTGCCGCGCAGGAACTGCTCGATCGCGGACTCGCCGAACGTCTCGAGCACGGCGACCAGGACCAGCGTCACCAGGAAAATGAATACCGAGACCTGCACGGTGTGCGAGATCGCGCTGCGGATGATCGACAGGACGGGCGCACCTTCGTGGGAGTGACCGTGGTCGTGCCCATGGCCGTGGTGGTGCTCATGCTCGCCCGTGTGACCGTGGTCATGGCTGTGTCCGTGGTCGCGCTCGTGTTCATCTTCATCATCATCGCAACCGCAATGGTCGCGCTCGCATAACTCGTGGATGTGGTCGGCGCTCACGCCCGCCTCGGCCACTTCATCAATGATGTCGCCCCCGGTATGGTCGTCGTGCGCGCAGTTCACATGAGCCGGATTGGCAGCGGTCCCCAGCACGGTACGGCGAATCGCCGCATGCGCGCGGGCATTACGACGAAGGCCGCGGATAGCCGTGTCCACGATAAAGCCCGTGACCAGCGCGATCAGTGCCTTCGAAGCCAAAAGCATCGCCATGGTCTGCACGGGCACCTGCTCGGCGAGCAACAGCGGCAGCATTTCATCGGAGGTCGAAAGGAACACCGCCACCAACGTACCCAAGGTCACGACACGACCGGCGTACAGCGTGGCCGCCATTGCCGAAAAGCCGCACTGCGGCACCATGCCCAGCAACGAGCCAACCACGGGACCAGCGGCGCCGGCGCGCTTGATGGCGCCGTTAACGCGATCGCCCGCCACATGCTCGAGCGTCTCGAGAACCAGATATGTCACCAACAAGAACGGCACCAGCGAGAGCGTGTCCTTGCCGGCGTCGAGCAGAATATCAATCAGCAAATCCATGACGGATGGAACCTTTCGTGTCTTTCGGCAGCATTGTAAAAGTCCTAGCGGTCAACTAGGGTATTGTAGTTGTCCTAGGCGCGATGCCAATAGTTGCCCATGGTAAACTATCATCTCGCCACATCTTAATGACCCTGAGCCGCACGACGCGGCCCATCCAAGGAGCAGTTATATGAACGTTTCACAAGCACTCGAATACGAGCGCCAGCCGTTTATTCCCATGTTTATCTATGGCGACCACGGCGCCATGGAGTCCGAGCGCCAGAAGGGCGAGGAGGCCCTTAAGGTGCTCGAGACCGAGTACTTTACCGCCGAGGGCGACCCCGGCTTCGACTTTGCCACCGTGCGCGACCTGGCCGACCGCAACCGCGACCTGTGCGACCAGATTGGCGAGGCACGCCTGCGCAACGTGACACCCGCGACGCTTTCGCGCGGCCTGTCCGATGCCGACACCTGCGCCGCCATCGGCAAGATGCAAAAGCGCACCGCCGCGTCGGTCATGCGCGAGATCCGCGGCGACCGCGACGCGCTCGGCGTGGCCTACGCCCGCAAGCCCATCCAGGGCACCGTGCTCGGTATCGACATCGAGACCACCGGCCGTGCACCCGAGCGCGGTTATATCATCAATGTGGGCTGGGAAATCATGGAGCTCACCAGCGACGCCGTCCCGCACGACGCCGAGGCGCACTACTGCGGCCTGCCCGACATCTACCGCGGCGAGGATGTGCCGTTGTCGAATATCCACCACATCACCTGGGACGACATCGACGGCAAAAAGCCGTTCCGCGAGAACAAGGAACTGCAGAAGCAGCTGCTCAAGCTTATGAAGAAGTACCCGTACATGGCGCATAACGCCGCGTTCGAAGACAGTTGGTTCAAGATCCACCTGGACGGTTACGCCGAGGCACGCCGCGCCGGCAAGATCATCGTCATCGACTCCCACATCGACACCGTGGGCATCGGCAACATCGAAAACTGGGAAGCTGACCCCTACAAGGGCTACGAGACCGAGGACATCATCTATGGCCGCGGCAGCAGTGACCAGGAGGGTGGTATGGCTTCCGCCACCTATGGCGTCAAGATCA
>UREZ01000100.1 GCA_900547025.1 uncultured Collinsella sp. | reverse complement strand
AGCGACTAGAGCGTGCCGAAGATGCGGTCGCCGGCGTCGCCGAGGCCGGGAACGATGTAGGCGGCCTCGTTGAGATGGTCGTCGATGGCGCACGTATAAATATGTACGTCGGGGTCCTTTTCGGTCAGTGACTTGAGGCCCTCGGGCGCGGCGACGATGCACAGCATGCGGATATCCTTGACACCGCGCTCGCGCAGGTAGCTGATGGCCATCTCGGCCGAACCGCCCGTGGCGAGCATGGGGTCAACAACCAGGCAGATGCGCTGGTCGATATCCTTGGGCATCTTGCAGTAATACTCGTGCGGCTCGTGGGTGACCTCGTCGCGCTCCATGCCGATGTGGCCCACGCGAGCGGAGGGCACCAGGTCGAGGATACCGTCGACCATGCCAAGGCCCGCACGCAGGATGGGCACGATGGCGAGTTTCTTGCCGGCAAGCTGTTTGAACGTGGCGGTAGTGATGGGGGTCTCGACCTCGACGTCTTCCATAGGTAGGTCGCGCATGGCCTCGTAGCCGTCAAAAAGCGCGAGTTCGCGCACGAGCTGACGGAACTGGTTGGTGCCGGTGTTTTTGTCGCGCAGGATCGACAGCTTGTGCTGGACGAGCGGATGATCGACAAGCGTCACACGGGACGCATCGTAGGTGACGGTCATGGGTTGATTGCCCCTTTCGTTGCAGCCGCAAAACGGCCTTGCTGACAAGGCGCGCAGCAATGTTGCCGCCGCACGCCATGCATAAGTTTAGCGGTTTGTTGTATCGGGCCGCCCATCGCAGCCCTACTGTGCGGTACTGAGCGAGCGCTTGACTGCATCACGCCAGCCCGCAAGGTTTTGCTCGCGACGCTCGGCGGACATATGGGGAAGGAAGGTCCTAACGATCTGGGCATTTTGCTCCAGCTCTTCAAGGTCTTCCCAATAGCCGACGGCAAGACCCGCCAAGTACGCGGCACCGATTGCCGTGGTCTCCACCGTCTCGCATTGCAGCACGGGGATATCCAGCAGGTCGGCCTGAAATTGCATGATGAACTCGTTGCGTGAGGCGCCGCCATCGACGGACAGGCGCTCAATCGAAAGTCCCACGTCCTGCTCCATGGCGCGCAGCACGTCATAACTCTGGTAGGCCATGGACTCGCAGGCCGCACGCACAATGGTCGCGCGACTCGAGGCACCGGTCAGGCCGCACACGATACCGCGGGCATGCGGATCCCACCAGGGAGCGCCCAAACCCGCAAAGGCGGGAACGAAGTAGCAGCCCTCGTTGTCGTTGATTGAAACGGCGAGTTGCGCGGACTCGCTCACACTCGAGATGATGCCCATGTTGTTGCGCAGCCAGTTCATGGTTGAGCCGGCGGCAAAGATAGAACCCTCGAGCGCATAGCTGACTTTGTCGTCCGCAGCGATACCGATGGTGGAGACCAGGCCATTCCTGGATTCGACGATCTCGTCACCGGTGTTCATGAGCATAAAGCAGCCCGTGCCATAGGTGTTTTTGGTCTGGCCGGGATGGAAGCAGCAGTGGCCGAACAGCGACGCCTGCTGATCGCCCGCCACGCCCATGATGGGCGGCATGTTGGTCATGATGTCGCTCGCGACGCGGCCGTAGTCGCCCGAGCTCCAACGAACCTCGGGCATCATGGAACGTGGAACGTCAAAGAGCGCCAGCAGGTCGTCGTCCCAATCGAGCGTATGGATATTAAAGAGCGCCGTGCGGCTGGCATTGGTGTAGTCGGTGGCAAAGACCTGACTGCCGGTGAGGTTGTAGATGAGCCAGGTGTCGATGGTGCCGAACATGAGGTCGCCCGCCGCCGCGCTCTCACGCGCACCGTCGACGTTGTCGAGGATCCACTGCACCTTGGAAGCCGAGAAATACGGATCGAGCGTGAGTCCCGTGCGGGAGCGCACCAGCTCTTCTGCGCCTCGCTCGACCAGCTCGTCGATCAGAGGTGCGGTGCGACGGCATTGCCACACGATGGCGTTATAGATGGGTTGGCCGCTTATGCGGTCCCACACCACCGTGGTCTCGCGCTGGTTGGAGATACCGATGGCGGCGATGCGGTCAGAATGGATGCCGCTCTTAAACTGGACCTCCATCATCACGCCGATCTGGCTGGCAAGCACCTCCATGGGGTCTTGCTCTATCCAACCGGGACGCGGGAAGCTGGTTTTGACGCTACGACGTGCCTGCGCGACGATGCAGCCGTACTCGTCGACGATGGTCGCAAGTACCGAGGTGGTGCCGCAGTCGAGCGCCATGATGTAGGAACCGCCAAAGTTAAACGAGGCATCTTCCATGCCCAGGCTGCCCAGATTCAACGACATCGCTTACACCTTTCTATTGCATCGGGTCGGACAGGACCCGTTCGATCTCTGATGCGGGAAGTGCACCTTGGCGCAGGATCTGGAGCCCGCCGTGCTGGAACGACACGATGGTCGAGGCGTCGCGACACGGGGTCTCGCCGGCGTCGACGGCAACATCGACCCCCTCCAGGATGCGACCTTCGACGGCGGCAAAGCTTGCCGGCGAGGGCGCGCCGTGTGTGTTGGCGCTCGTGCAGGCAAGGGGACTGCCGCAGGCGCGGATGAGCGCTTGGACCACGGGAGAGGCCGAAGCGCGCAGGGCCACGGTGTCGTCGGCAGCACGCATAAAGGTCGGCACGCAGGGAGCCGCCTTGACCACGATAGTCATGGCTCCCGGCCAGCATCGTCGCGCAAGTACGCGGGCATCTTCCGGGATATCCACGCCATAGCGGTCGAGCGCCTCGACACCATCGACCAGCCAAGCGACGGTTTGCGTGAGTTCACGTTGCTTGAGAGTGAAGATACGGCGGTAGCCGGTACCGAGCGCAGGGACCGCGGCGCCATTGACGGCAGCCTGCGGATCGCGCGGCCACGATGGGAATTCGCCTGTATCTTGGGGCACGGCGTCCGAGAAGGCGTTGACCGCCACGGCGACACCGTAAACCGTCTCGGTCGGGATCAGCGCCAGGCCGCCGCGGCCGAGCACCTCGGCCTCGCGCTCGACGGCAAGCCGATGCGGCTCGCGCGTTCCCTCATATACCCGATAGACCGTCTGCATGTGTATGCCAGCCCCTTACGCTCTGGTGCAAGTTTGTTTACTGTGGGGCATTCTCGCACGAAACGTTCAACCTATTTGCCCAGAGCGCATGTTGGTTTGGTGAGCGGCTCTAGTAGTCGGTGAAAGTGAGGGGGTTAATTGAAGATTTTTAGCGCGTAAGCGTAACGGTACGATCGGGAAACTCGATGCTTGCAACCAGTTTTCCGCCGAGGCTCTCTGCGTACCTGCTCAGCGTGTCGAGCCTCATCGAACCCAACTCCCCACGCTCGAGCTCGGATACACGTTTTTGAGAAACGCCCATCGACTGGGCGACCGACGCCTGTGTTAGATCTTTTAACCTGCGAATCTGAGCAAGCTTATAGGCTTCGATACGATCGCGAGTCCTCTCCTGCTCGGCGGTAATGGAGTCGCGTGTTATCCCGCGAGATTCCATATACTCATGCAGTTCCATCTCGATCGAGCCTCCTTACGTGGCGACGGTATATTTGCTCGGCCCTTGGAATGTTGATCGCATACCAACCGTTCCATTTTGCCCTTGACGATCCCGCTCGCGACTTATCACCCGCCAATAGCAATACCGCCTGGCGCTTGGGGTCAAAGGCGAAGAGGATGCGAATCACCTGCCCACCACACGACGTCACTCTCAGCTCCTTTAAATGATGAAGCTTCGAGCCCTTTACGCGGTCAACCAGCGGACGACCAAGGCTGGGACCTTCCTTCTCGAGCACCAAAAGGTCTGCATAAATCTGCTTCAGCGTAGCTTCATCCTGCTCATCAAGCCAAGGTTCAATGTAATCAAGCACGATACGGTACCGATGCAGCTGATTTGACATACCTTTCTCCTTCTATAGTAGAAGTTTTACGGTATATTGCAAGGACAAACTTGCGCAAATGTCTATTTATTCAGCTTAAATACGCTGTTTGGGCTCGGTGACGATGGCTCGAACGATGCGGGGACGATCGGTGAGGTCGTGGACGATACGCACGTCCGAAAGGCCTGCCTGGCGACAGAGCTCGGCCGCGGCATCGAGGGCGCCCTCGTAGAGCTCGCAGGCAAACAGGCCGCCGGCGCGCAGCATGTAAGGCGCCGCATTGAGCAGGCGGCGGAAGATGTCCAGGCCGTCGGCACCGCCCTCGAGCGCCAAGTCGGGCTCAAAGTCCTTGACCTCGTGCGGCAGCGAGCGCATGACGCCGGTCGGGATGTAGGGCGGGTTGGAAACGAGCACGTCGAAGGTGCCCCACTCTTCGCGGGGAATGGAGCTCACCAGGTTGGTGAGACTAAAGGCAACCTCATCTGCCGTGAGGCCGAGCGCGTCGCGGTTTTTGGTGGCCAGATCGATGGCGCGCGGCTCGATATCGGTGGCGGTGCAGGTAACGTGGCCGCGGCGCTCCCAGGCAAGGGAGAGCGAGATGCAACCCGTGCCGCAGCCGACCTCGAGAACGCGGGCGATACGGGGCTCGGCTGGGGCAGGCGCAGCGGCATCCTGAGCCGAAGCCGTCTCCTGGCCGGCACCCTCGATGGCGATGCCGTATTCGTCGAGCTCGGGCTCGGCGGCTTCCGCGGCTTCGGCTTCTGCTGCCTGCGCGGCGGCTTCCTCGGCCTCGCGGTCGGCCAGCTCCTCGGCATAGGCGCGGCTGCCCAATACGTCGCCGCCTAGCGCCGCCTCATCGGCAGCCGTCAGGTTAGCGGCACGGCGCTCGGCGGCCGCGCGTTCGTCTGCCAGCGCGGCCTCGGCCTTGCGTGCCTCCTCGACCTCATCGTTCCAAGGCAGCTCCACGCGCTGACGGGCAGCAGCCTCGGGGCTCAGCACCTCGGCATCCAGATAGTTCAGAACTTCCTCGACGAGCATCTCGGTCTCGGGGCGCGGGATGAGCACGCCGGGGGCGCACGCGACGTCGATCATGCGGAACTGCGTGCTACCCGTGATGTACTGCAGCGGTTCGCCCTTGGCGCGGCGGACGACAGCCGCATGCATGGTCTCGAGCTGGGCCGCGTCGAGCGTCTCGTCCATGCGCATATACAAGTCGATGCGCGCCAGGCCCGTAGCCGCGCACAGCAGCCACTCGGCAGAAAGACGGGGATGCTCCTCGCCGCGCTCGGTCAGGTACTCCTTGGTCCACTCGAGACAACGCTTGATGGTCCAAATCTCGTTTGCCATGGGGTCCTCCCCTCTTAAGCGCCGGGCGGCGCGCGAATGTCGGAGCAGATTGTACGCGAGGGTGGCACGCGGCAAGGGACGATTGGGAGCGATTATCGAGAATCAGCCCAGAATTTTGCTTGGAACCTGCCTAAAATGTTCATTCGTCGACGTCTAAATCTGCATTCGTCAAGCTTTTGGCAAGGTTGCCCAAAACTGACCAATATCTAACCAAGAACTTGCCACATCGCTTGACGCACGACCCATCAAAAATCGCCCCGCGACTTCTTGGACGATTTTTTGAGCATTATTTTGGTAATCGACCGACGCTTTAAGCAGGTAAATGGCCCATAGGCTACCAAGTCAGCCCAAATAAACCAACATAGCAATTTCCCAAAATGATCCGTAGGGGACGGAGGAAAACGGATCACTGGCACCGCATCGATGCAGAATGATCCGTTTTCCTCCGTCCCCAAGGGATCATTCAAGTGCCAACCAAGATAACGCCGATGTCTTGACAATGCCAGCGAGCGGGTCGCATTTGAGACAAGGTGACGTGAAACGAAAGGGCGCTGACCTTCTGGTCGCGCC
>UREZ01000099.1 GCA_900547025.1 uncultured Collinsella sp. | reverse complement strand
CTGCCTATCAAATTGTTGTGTGTTACTTTACCGCACATGAGCATTTAGCTACGGAGTGTCACATGCCGACCCCGCCCTGGGCGAAGCTTCCAATCGCATGACGCTCGATGCCGACCATCGCATGTACGACTACAAGCTACGTCATGCCATGCACCTCGATCGACGCAATATCACGCAAGTCCACGCCGACGACTTCGAAATAAGCGATCGTATTTTTGACGCCTTTTCGATGCTCAACGAGGGCCGTTATTTCTTTATCGAGAACTTGGACAAACATCGCACCCTTTGGTCACAAGGTGCCTTGCGCGATCTTGGCCTTCCCTCGGAGCACATAGACAACTGTCGCGATTACTGGAAAACGCGCGTCCATCCCGACGACCTTGAGGCCTGCATCAACGACATCGACCAAGTCTACAACGGCACCAAGCACCGTCGCGTCATGCAGTATCGTGTGCGCAACGCCGTCGGCGACTACGTCCTTTGCCGTGCTCGCGGGTTTCGTATCGACGGCGACGGAAATGTCCCCTCGCTCTATGTCGACGAGCTCGTCAACCACTCACTTGCCGAAACCGTCGACGCTGCCACAGGCCTCGGAACGCAGCGCATGCTGGTCAACGCCATCGACGCCTGCCGCCGCGATCGTTGCGAGACAGGGCTTATAGCGGTGCGCGTTCGTGGCACGACAAAACTCAACGAGCTCTACGGGGCCGAGGCTGTCGACAACATGCTTGCCGAATACGCAGGCCGCATGCTGTCGATCACCCGCGGCAGGAGCCGGGTCTACCGTTCACGAAGCGTCCAGTTCGTCGTGCTCAGCAACGAACTAGACCACGAGGCATTCGAGCAACTGACCCGCCACCTTAAAGAGGCCGTTTTCGCTCCTGTTCGAATCGCAGGCGACACCATTACTCCCGTCTGCCTTGTCGTCCCGGCCTTTTACGAGCACTTAACCCATCAAGCGACCGCCGTTTTAGGCGAACTCGACCGTCGCCTTCGCACGGCCGGCGGGCTTGTTCCCAACGACAGCCTCCCCATACCCGAGGCGGAGCGCAAAAGCGCCATAGCCGAACGTATCGACTCGCTCACGGGCCTCTATCGACCCAGCGAGTTTATGCGGCGCGCCAACGCATTTCTCGAGGCAAGGCGCAACGGCACCTGGTGCATCGCCACAGTCGACATGGGCCACATGCGCCTGTTTAATGAATGGCACGGCCAGGCCGAGGGCGACCGCGTACTCGCCGATGTGGGCACGGTCCTCAAGGACATCGAGAATGCCGATATGGGCGTCGCAGGGTACTGGGGCCAAGATGACTTTTGTGTACTCATCCCCTTTAAGCACATCACCGTCCATCAAATCTACAACCGCGTTCGCGAGGCCGTAGCCAGACATGATGACGGCGTAGGTTTTTGGCCGTCCATGGGCGTTTACCCCATCGACTCCAATGAGGAAATCACCATCGATGCGCAGGCAAAGGCCATGTTAACCAATCGACGCGCAAAAAACGACTTTAAGGAGCGCATTGCTATTTTCCGCCCCGCGGAGTACGAGCGCGAAGTCGCGTTCCACCGCACGCTGACCGAATTCCAGTACGCGCTGTCAAATGGTCGCATCACGTACTATCTTCAGCCCCAGGTCGATATGGAAACCGGCGAGATTATTGGCGCCGAAGCACTCACCCGCTGGATTGACAAGGACGGCTCTCTCATTTCGCCCGCAACGTTTATCCCCGCACTCGAGGAAAGCGGCTTTGTAGTGACGCTCGACAAGTACATTTGGCAGGGTGTCGCCATATGGCTTCGCGAGCGTCTCGATCGCCGTCTTCGCGTGGTTCCGGTCTCGCTTAATGTGTCGCGCGTGGATATCCTTGCCTGCGACGTTGCCGAACATATGGGGGCGCTCGCCGCCCAATACAACCTACCGCCCGAGCTCATGCGTATCGAGATCACCGAGACGGCTTATACGGGAGAATCCGAGGCCGTGGATAAGCTGACCGCAGATCTGCACACCCGCGGCTTCTCGACCTATATGGACGATTTTGGCACCGGTCAGTCCACGCTCGCGATGCTCAAGAACGTCAACGTCGACGTCATCAAGCTCGACCGCACCTTTGTGCCCACCGACCGCGATCAAGGCCGCAGCACGCAAATCATTTCATCGATGCTCGAAATGGCGCAGTCGCTCCATCTGCCCGTCGTGGTCGAAGGCGTCGAGACAAATGAGCAGGCAAACATGCTACGACAAATGGGCGCCCGCGACGCTCAGGGCTTCCTCTACTACCGCCCCATGCCTGCGAAGGATTTTGAGGCATTGCTCGATGGTGGCAATAACAACTGATACGCTCGCGCGCAAAACGCCAACGTCGAAGGGGGCATTTGTCTCCATTAGCTAACTTATATCCCCAATTCAAACCGAATTGGGGATATGATACAAACCGTTGTTCCGCCCAAGGAGGTTATCCATCATGAACGAGTCATATCGCCTGGGCGAGCAATCGATTATTGCCTATCTTCAGCGACTTGCGAACGGCGTCTCGACCGCTGAACTCGATGTTGCCGCGCTGCCTGCTGAGCTACGCGCCGTTGGTGAGCAACTGCAAAAGACGCATGCCATCCTGCAACAAGAGCGCCAGCTGCTTGAGCGCAACGCCTATATCGATCCGCTCACCAACTTGGGCAACCGCAACGGATTCGACCGTCACGTCGAGCAACTCTGGCGCAAAGGCGACCCCTTCACCTGCGCCTATATTGACATCGACCATCTCAAGCATTGCAACGATAGGTTTGGCCACGCCGAAGGCAATCGCTATATTCTGAGCATCTGCCGCACGCTCTCCGAAACCATGGAGCACGATGAGATGCTGTTCCGTATCGGTGGAGACGAGTTTGTGCTCATCTCGCCCTCCGCAAACGAGACTGAACTCGAGCAGCGCTTGGAGCAGGTGCGTACCAGGCTGATCGAGGCGAGCTCAGGTGGCAAGGCGCCCATGATCGGCAGCTTTAGCTTTGGCTGCTCGCGCGTCGATCCACTTGCCGGCGACACGCGTCGCCAGATGACGATGGATGCCGATCGCAAGATGTATCGCTATAAGCTTATGCATCGTGTGCAGCAACCGAAAGACAATGATGCGCCGCAACGCCCAATCGTCGATCAGCCTCCCTGCAACGACCGAGTGTTCCAAGCGATCTCAATGAGCTCCGAGACGCGCTATCCGTTCATCCTCAATCTCGATACGGGCGAATCGCAATGGTCGGTCAACGCCGTGCGCGATTTTGACCTGCCCTCCCAGCACCCTTTTAACTCACTCGACATGTGGCTCGCCCGCGTTCATCCCGAGGACCGCGACAACGTACGCGCCGAGCTCGACATGGTGATAAACGGCACGTGGCACTTCCACTACATGCAGTATCGCGTAATGGATGCCACTGGAAAATACGCGCTTTGCGACTGCACGGGTTACCGCTTGGATGGAACCGATACCGAGCCCAACATGTATGTGGGCATTATCATCAACCGAAGCTTGGCAGATACGACCGATTCCGTGACCGGCCTGGGCGATGTCCACGCGCTGGTCAACGCTATTGGAGAGATGCGCCGTGTGCCGCACGAGGCAGGCTTTATTGCCATTAAGGTCGACGATATCGCCGAGGTCAATGCCCGCTTTGGATTCGATGCAGGCGACCGCGTGCTCGCCGAAAGCGCCGCCTGCCTCATGGATTGTTCGCGCGGCAAGGGTCGCCTGTTCCGCTCGACGGGGCCGATGTTCGTGGCACTCTTCGATGAACTCGGCCCCGAGGCAATCGACGAGATCGCAAGCGACATCGAACGGTTCCTGGGTTCTCCCGTGCTCATCGGCTCGCTTGAATATCAGCCGCCCATTCGCGTGGCCACGCTTCATCTGGACGGCGTCGACCGTCAGCCCGTTTCCATTTTGAACGAGCTCAAAGCGTTGCTTAAAGAGGCACCACAAGTACCGGGCACCAAGCTGAACTAGCGTCGTGGGGCGCGATGTGAAACACAAGCCGTTTCACATCGCGCCCCACGCCATCTACCCTCTCGTGCGATAATCCTCCGCAGAAGTCACCAAAAGCAGAGGGAGTTTGTGATGAAGGTTCTTTTGGTCAATGGCAGCCCCAAGGCAAGCGGCAACACCGCCCGCGCACTCGCCGAGGTCGCCGAGCAGCTCAATGCCGAAGGCATTGATACCGAGGTGTTTCAGCTGGGCGCCAAGCCCATTCGCGATTGCATCGGTTGCGGCCAGTGCGGCAAACTTGGCGGTCGCTGCACCTTTGACGATGACGTGGTGAACGAGCTCATCGCTGCCGCCGAGCAAGCAGATGGTTTTGTCTTTGGCTCACCCGTCTACTATGCGCACCCCAGCGGACGCATCCTTTCGGCCCTCGATCGCGCCTTCTATGCAGGCGGGCATGCCTTTGAGCACAAACCCGGCGCCGCGGTCGCCGTCGCCCGTCGCGGCGGCACGTCAACCACGTTCGATGTGCTCAACAAGTACTTCACCATTAAGCAAATGCCCGTAGTTGCTTCCACCTACTGGAACAACGTGTTTGGACGCGTGCCCGGCGACGCCGATGGGGATGCCGAGGGCCTTGCCACCATGCGAAACATCGGCAAAAACATGGCCTGGCTCCTGCGCTGTATCGAGGCAGGACAGGCCGCCGGTATCAACGCACCCGAGGCAGATCGCGCAACGACCAACTTCATTCGATAGAGCGGCGGGACCATGAATATTCAAATCTTCGGCACCAAAAAGTCCTTTGATACCAAGAAGGCCCAACGCTATTTTAAGGAGCGCCGCATTAAGGTGCAGTTTATTGACCTTAAGGAAAAGGAGATGAGCAAGGGCGAGCTCACGAGCGTGATGCAGGCGGTCGGCGGCATCGACAAGCTACTCAACCCCAAGGCCAAGGACGAGGAGACGCTCGCGCTCATCCAGCACCTCACCCCCAGCCAGCGCTTTGACAAGCTGCTCGAGAACCAGCAGGTTCTCGCCGAACCCATCGTGCGCAACGGCAAAAAGGCCACCGTCGGTTATTGCCCCGATGTATGGGGAGCCTGGGAGTAGCTTGTGTTATTTGCCGGCGCGTGGGTATAAGAGCAGGCGTTTGGCATAAGATTCAACTGTAAGCCATGTCTAACAAAGGAGGGCACATGCCCAACAAACCCGTGAAGATCATCATGCTTACCGGATACCTCGGTGCCGGCAAGACCACGCTGCTCAACCACATCCTCGCTAACGACGGCGGTATCCGCGCCGCCGTGATCGTCAACGATATCGGCGAGATCAATGTGGACGCCAGCCTCATCGCCGACGGCGGCCTTTCCGAGACCGACGACCTCATCCCGCTCACCAACGGCTGCATCTGCTGCACGCTTTCGGACGACCTGGCCAACCAGCTGCAGGGCATCGCCGATTCGGGCAACTTCGATTACATCATCATCGAGGCCTCGGGCATTTGCGAGCCCATCCCCATCGCCTACACCATCTCGAGCTTCTGCGACGAGGCCAAGGTGGGCGGCGAGCCCAAGCTCGCGCTCGACAACATCGTGGCCGTGGTCGACTGCGCCCGCATGTACGACGAGTTCAACGGCGGTCGCGACCTGCTGGCCGAGGATATCGACGAGGACGACATCGAGAGCTTGCTCATCCAGCAGATTGAATTCTGCTCCACGCTGATCCTCAACAAGACCGACACCGTGACGCCTGAGCAGATCGCCGAGCTCAAGGCTATCGTGCGCAGCCTGCAGAAGGACGCCGTGATCGTCGAGGCCCAAAACGGCGAGGTCCCCATGGAGGAGCTGCTCGACACCGACCGCTTCGACTTTATGCGCGCCTATAACTCCGCCGCCTGGATCGAGGCCATGGAGCATCCCGAGGAGCACGACGACCCCGAGGTGCTCGAGTACGACATCGAGACCTTTGTTTACTCGCGCCGCAAGCCGTTCGACCTGCAGAAGTTCACCGATTTTGTTGAGCAGGAGTGGCCCGACGAGGTCATTCGCGTCAAGGGTCCGCTGTGGCAGACCGGCGATCCGGACATGTGCTACATGTTTGA
>UREZ01000098.1 GCA_900547025.1 uncultured Collinsella sp. | reverse complement strand
TTGGCATCGGCACCTGGGAGCGCAGCTGGGAAAAGATGGGCGCTCACCCCGACACGCAGAACCGTACGCACGGCTGGCGCTTTTGCGTTTGGGCGCCCGACGTAAAAAGCGTCCACGTCATTGGCGAATTTAACGACTGGGACGAGGACGCCAACCCGCTGGTGCCCATGCATACGAGCGCTATCTGGGAAGGCTTTATTCCTGGCGCCGAGCAGGGCCAGCTCTATAAGTACCTTATCGAGACCAACGAGGGCGAAAAGCTCTACAAGGCCGATCCATATGCCTTTAAGGCTGAGTGCCCTCCGGGTACGGCGAGCGTGCTGTGGACCCTCGATGGATATAAGTGGAACGACGCCGCGTGGCTCAAGCGCCGCGCCAGCCACAACCACATGTCGCAGCCCCTTAACATCTACGAGGTACATATTGGCTCGTGGAAGCGCCACGGCGACGCGCCGCAGGGCGAGCCCGACGAGTACGGCAACTACCCCGGCCCCATGGATCCCTTCCCCGCACAGCGCGGAGAGTTTTACACCTACGACGACCTGTCGGTGGAGCTCGTGGACTACGTGCGCGACATGGGTTATACGCATATCGAGGTCATGCCGCTCATGGAGCATCCTTTCGACGGCTCCTGGGGCTACCAGACGACTGGCTATTACGCCGCCACGTCGCGCTACGGCAACCCGCAGCAGCTCATGCACTTTATCGATGCGTGCCACGAGGCGGGCATCGGTGTGATCATGGACTGGGTGCCCGGCGGTTTTTGCGCCGACTCCCACGGCCTTGCCACCTTTAACGGCCACATGCTGTTTGAGCACGAGATTCACCCCAACTGGGGCACGCACAAGTTCGACTTCGCCCGCGGCGAGGTCCGCTCCTTCCTGGTCTCAAACGTGCTGTACTGGCTCGAGAACTTCCACGTGGACGGCATTCGCATGGACGGCGTGTCCAGCATGCTGTACCTCAACTTTGGCATCGACGATCCGGGGCAAAAGAAGTTCAACAAGTACGGTACCGAGGAGGACCTGGACGCCAGTGCGTTTATCCGTCAAGTCAACTGCGCCGTGGAGGCGCACTACCCCGACGTGATGATGATGGCCGAAGAGTCCACCGCGTGGCCGCTCGTGACCTATCCGCCGCAGGATGGCGGCTTGGGCTTCCACTACAAGTGGGACATGGGCTGGATGAACGACACCCTGCACTACATGCAGACCGATTTTCCGTGGCGCCCCGGCAACCATGGCCTGCTCACGTTCTCCATCATGTACGCCTTTACCGAGAACTTTATCTGCCCGCTGAGCCACGACGAGGTCGTGCACGGCAAGTGCTCGCTCATCGGCCGCATGCCGGGCGACTGGTGGCGCCAGTTTGCCGGCCTGCGTACGCTCGCCTTCTACCAGATGACGCACCCCGGTGCCAAGCTCAACTTTATGGGCAACGAGATCGGCCAATTTATCGAGTGGCGCTACTACGAGTCCATCCAGTGGTTCCTGACCGAGGAGTATGAGACTCACAAGCATCATCAGGCGTTTATCAAGGCGCTCAACCACCTATACACCGCCGAGCCCGCCCTGTACGAGCGCGGATACACCGACGACGGCTTTACCTGGATCGACGCGGACAACTCCAAGCAGTCCATCGTGAGCTTTGTGCGCCAGGGCGAGGACGTTGATGACGACCTGGTGATCCTGATCAACTTTGATCCGGCGAGCTACGAGAGCTTCCGCGTGGGCGTGCCGCGCGAGGGTGACTGGGAGGTCATCTTTGACTCCGACCGTCCCGAGTTTGGCGGCAGCGGCTATGCCGGCGAGGAGCCCTACACCTGCTCGAGCGAGCCCTATCCCTGGAACGGGCAAATGGACTCCATCGAGATTAAGGTGCCCGGCCTGGCAGGTGTGGTGCTTAAGCGCCGCGGTCCCAGCAGCTACAAGCCGCCGGTGGTTGAGGAGCCCAAGAAGGCGACGCGCAAGCGCACGTCTTCGGTGAAGCCCAAGCCTGCGGCCGCCAAGAAGGCTCCTGTCAAGGCCAAGGCTACGGTCACCAAGGCCAAGACCGCCGCAAAGCCCGCTGCTAAGGCCGCAGCCAAGAAGCCGGCTGCCAAAAAGGGCGCTACCAAGGCAAAGTCTGCTTCTGTTAAGTCGTCTGCCAAGGATGCGTAACAAAGCCGTTACAGCTGTAATTTCCCGCCCCGACGGGGCGTAGGATACAAGTCATAACCGTTCCGGGAGAAACATCCCCGGGGGAAAGGAACGTATGAATAAGATCTTCGACAACAAGCAGGAGTTTACCGAGCTCTATCGCGATGCCGTTATGAGCATCAGCGGCAAGAGCGTCGAGGCCGCCAGCGACCTCGACCGCTTTAACGCCCTGGCCAAGCTCGTGGCCGAGAAGGCACGCACCGTTGCCACCAAGAGCGACGCCCGCGCCACCGCCGAGGGCAAAAAGCGCGTGTACTACTTCTCGATCGAGTTTTTGATTGGCCGCCTGCTCGACAACTACCTGCTCAACTTTGGCGTGCGCGACATGGTCGCCGAGGCGCTCGACGACATGGGCTTCGACCTTTCCGTCATCGAGAACCAGGAGCCCGATCCGGCTCTGGGCAACGGTGGCCTGGGCCGTCTGGCCGCATGCTTCCTAGATTCCATGGCAGCCGAGGGCATTGCCGGCTACGGCAACGGCATGCGCTACCGCTACGGCCTGTTTAAGCAGGAGATCGTCAACGGCAGCCAGGTCGAGGCCACCGACGAGTGGCTCACCCACGGCTATCCCTGGGAGGTTCGCCGTCAGGACAAGGCCGTGACCATCAAGTTTGGCGGCCATGTTGAGGGCTTTAAGGAGAACGGCCGCACGTTCTACCGTACGGTGGACACGCAGGACATCCTTGCCGTCCCTTATGACATCCCCGTGGTGGGCTATGCTGGCGAGACCGTCAACAAGCTACGCGTCTGGGCCGCCGAGCCGGTCGAAGAGCACTTTGACCTGGAGGCCTTCAACCGCGGCGACTACGCCTTGGCCGACGCCGAGCGCGCCGAAGCCGGGGCTATCAGCGCCATCCTCTACCCCAACGACGCCGGCGAGCACGGCCGTCTGCTGCGCCTGAAGCAGGAGTACCTGTTTGTATCGGCCGGCATCTACAGCCTGCTCGACACCTTTGAGAAGGAGCACGGCGAGAACTGGGAGCTGCTGCCGCAGTTTGTTGCCATCCACACCAACGACACCCACCCGGCCATGTGCGGCCCCGAGCTCATGCGCATCCTGATCGACGAGAAGAAGCTCGAGTGGGACGACGCCTGGAACATCGTGACGCAGGTCGTGAGCTACACCAACCACACCATCCTGCCCGAGGCTCTGGAGAAGTGGCCCATCGGCACGTTCTCCAAGCTCCTCCCCCGCGTGTACCAGATCATCGACGAGATCAGCCGTCGTTGGCACGAGTCGTTCGACACCACGCAGGAGGGCTGGCAGGAGCGTCTGCGCCAGACCGCCATTCTGTGGGACGGCGAGATTCGCATGGCCAACCTGTCCGTGATCTGCAGCCACAGCGTCAACGGCGTGGCAAAGATCCACTCCGACATCATCAAGAACATCGTGCTCAAGGACTTCTATGCCCTCACGCCCGAGAAGTTCAACAACAAGACCAACGGCATCTCGCACCGTCGCTTCTTTGCCGAGGCCAACCCCACCTACGCCAAGCTCGTCACCGATGCTATTGGCGATGGCTGGCTGAAGGACGCCTTTGAGCTGGAGAAGCTCAAGGAGTTTAAGGACGACACCGAGTTCCTGAAGGCCGTGGGTGCCTCCAAGCGCGCCAACAAGGAGCGCCTGGCCGCCTACGTTAAGGCCGAGACCGGTCTGGTCATTGACCCCAACACCGTCTTCGATGTTCAGGTTAAGCGCTTCCATGCCTACAAGCGCCAGCTCATGAACATCATGAAGGTGATGGACATCTACAACCGTCGCATCGCCGATCCCAACTTCCATGTGACGCCGACGACCTTCATCTTTAGCGGCAAGGCGGCCTCGAGCTACACCTTTGCCAAGGAGACCATCCGCCTCATTAACTCCGTGGCAGACGTCATCAACAAAGACCCGCGCGTCAACGAGGTCATGAAGGTCTGCTTTATCCCCAACTTCCGTGTGAGCAACGCCCAGCTCATCTACCCCGCTGCCGAGATCTCGGAGCAGATCTCCACGGCCGGCAAGGAGGCCTCGGGCACGTCCAACATGAAGCTCATGATGAACGGCGCCATTACGCTGGGCACCCTCGACGGCGCCAACATCGAGATCGCCGACCTGGCCGGCCGCGAGAACGAGGCCATCTTTGGCCTGACCGCTCCCGAGGTCGAGCAGCTCTGGGCATCCAACAGCTACTTTGCGTGGGATACGCTCAACAACGATCGCGAGCGTCTGGGCCGCGTGATGGACGAGCTCAAGGACAACACCTTTGCGGGTCTTTCGGGCAACTTCGAGAGCATCTACAACGAGCTCATGAACAACAACGACCCCGATCTGGTTATGGCCGATTTCCGCAGCTACGTGGATGCGTGGGAGAAGCTTACCGGCAGCTATGGCGACCAGGAGACCTGGAACCGCAAGGCACTGCTCAACACCGCCTCCTCCGGCTGGTTCTCGAGCGACCGCACCATTCGCGAATACCGCGACGAGATCTGGCACGCGTAAAGGCGCGCGAGCTCCCTTATGCCAGCACGGCATTACTCGACGGGCGCGACCGAGCGCCGCGCCCGTCGCTAATGGGTTTAGGAACATCGATGACAGAAGGAGAAATCGATGAGTAAGAAAGAATGCATCGCGATGCTCCTCGCAGGAGGACAGGGCAGCCGATTGGGGGCACTCACCCAAAAGATCGCCAAGCCGGCGGTTAGCTTTGGTGGCAAGTTCCGCATTATCGACTTTTCGCTCTCCAACTGCTCCAACTCGGGCATCGACACGGTGGGCGTTCTGACGCAGTACCGTCCCTACCTGCTGCATGCCTATGTGGGCTCCGGCGAGGCTTGGGATCTGGACAGCCGTGACGGCGGCGTGTCGATCCTGCCGCCGTACGAGACGCAGACCGGCGGCGCCTGGTATGCGGGCACGGCCGACGCCATTACGCAGAACCTCGACTACATCAAGGCCAACGACCCCAAGTACGTCCTGATTCTTTCGGGTGACCATCTGTATCGCATGGATTACCGCAAGATGCTCAAGACGCACATTGAGAACAACGCCGACCTCACGGTGAGCGTTATGCCCGTGCCGTGGGAGGAGGCCAGCCGCTTTGGCATCCTGACCACCGACCCCGAGGACGGCCGCATCACTAAGTTCACCGAGAAGCCCGATAAGCCCGATTCGAACCTTGCGTCCATGGGCATCTACATCTTCTCGGCCGACGTGCTGATCGAGGCGCTCGAGGCGGACGCCCTGGACCAGCGCTCGAGCCACGACTTTGGCAAGGACATCATCCCCAAACTGCTCGGCGAGGGCAAGCGCCTGTACAGCTACGAGTTCCACGGCTTTTGGAAGGACGTTGGCACCATCGCCAGCTTCCACGAGACCTCGATGGACCTGCTTGGCAACAACCCCGAGTTCGATCTGTTTGACAAGAGCTTCCCCATCATGTCCAACATCACTACGCGTCCGCCGCACTACATTGGCCCGGACGGCCGCCTGGACGACTGCCTGGTCTCCAACGGCTGTAAGATCTACGGCACCGCTCGCCACTCGATCCTTTCGACCGATGTCATCATCGAGGAGCGCGCCGTGGTCGAGGACTCCGTGCTGCTGCCAGGTGCACACGTTAAGAGCGGCGCGCACATCTGCCGCGCTATTTTGGGCGAGAACTCCACGGTCGAAGAGGGCGTGAAGCTCGGCTCTGTCGATACCACCAAGGATACGGCCGTCGTTGGAAATGACGTCGTTATCGGGAAGGGGGAATGATCCGATGATCAATCGCAAGGCCATCGGTTATATCACCGCTAACTACTCTTCGACCTACGGCGGCGTGCTGCTCAAGGACCGCCCCATCGCGTCCGTTCCGTTTTTGGGCCGCTACCGCCTGATCGACTTCCCGCTGTCCAACATGATGAATGCCGGCATCAAGACCGTCGGCGTCGTCATGCCGGGCAACTACCGCTCGCTGATCGACCACGTGGGCTCGGGCAAGGACTGGGGCCTGGACCGCAAGAAGGGCGGCCTGTTCATGGTGCCCGGCAACGCGTATGGCACCACCAAGGGC
>UREZ01000097.1 GCA_900547025.1 uncultured Collinsella sp. | reverse complement strand
GGGCCCGTGGGTTATACCCTAAGAGCAAACCACCCTTTTTAAGGGTGGTTCTGATTTACATATTTGTAACAGAGTCAAAATATCCTCATATACTTCGCCCAACTAAAGAAAATCTCGACCGTTAACCGGAATTAGCCCCAAATCGTGCATAAAATGCGCTACTGTATTGCAATACGTTGGTCCGCTTTGTATAACCAGCCAAAACGGCGGACCGCGTTTGAATGGTTCGATTGGGCTGTCTTGACGTTGCCCGACCGAACTTACTTTGTCCTATCTCATAAGGAGGATGGCATGGCTGATTCTATGTTCCACCAGCCCGTTATGGGTCGTCGCGCCTTTGTCGGCGGTACCCTTGCTGCGAGCTCCATGGCTTTTCTTGCCGCATGCGGCAAGAAGGGCGGCGACGCTTCCGGTTCTGAGTCCGGTTCGACGCTGAACTTCTACATCAACAACCCGGTCTGCATCGACCCCTATAACGTCCAGGAGGACCAGGGCACTCAGGTCGAGTACCAGCTCTTTGATGCTCTGACCTCTTATGACGCCGAGAAGGGCGAGATCGTTCCGCTGGCTTGCGAGTCCTTTGAGGCCAACGACGACGCCACCGAGTTCACCTTCAAGATCAAGAAGGCCAAGTTCCACAACGGTGACGACGTTACCTCCAAGTCCTTCAAGCTCGGTTGGGAGCGTCTGGTCAACACCAAGTCGGCCATCGCTACCGAGTACGGCCCTTCCGAGGTCTCCTATCACCTTTCTATGGTCGAGGGCTATGACGACCTGCTTGCCGGTAACGCTACCGAGCTCAGCGGTGTTACTTGCCCCGACGATGAGACCCTCGTCGTCAAGCTGTCTTCCGCTTACGCCGACTTCCCCTTCGTCGCCTCTCACCCGGCTCTGGCCCCGGTTCCCGAGTGCGCCGAGTCCGATGTCAAGAGCTTCTATCTTGCACCGGTCGGTAACGGCCCGTTCATGATGGACGGCAAGTGGGAGGATGGTCAGGAGATCAACCTCAAGAAGTTCGACGATTACTATGGCGACAAGGCCAAGATCGATGGCATCCACTTCCAGGTCATCAAGGACATGGAGACTGCTTACAAGGAGTTCCAGGCCGGTAACCTCGATGTCTGCGACGTTCCCGTTGCTCAGATCGATGCCGCCAAGAAGGATCGCGGCGTGTCCAAGGACGGCTACACCATGGGTGACGGCGAGCGCATGCTGCTCGGCGCCGAGCCTTCCACGTACTATCTGACCTGCAACACCACGGCCGAGCCGTTCAACAACGCCGACCTGCGTAGGGGCATCTCCCTGGCCATCAACCGTGAGGCCATCTGCAAGACCATCTTCAAGGGTACCCGTACCCCTGCCGACGGCATTGTTCCTCCGGGCATCGATGGCTACAAGGAGGGCGCATGGGAGTTCTGCGCCTACGATGTCGACAAGGCTAACGAGTACCTCGACAAGGTTGCTCCCGCTGGCGCTAACGGGGATCGTGGCATTAGCGTGACCCTTTCCTACAACCAGGACGGCGGTCACAAGGAGATCATGGAGTCCATCATCGGTGACCTCGCCAAGGTTGGCGTTACCGCTGTCTCCGATACCCCTGAGTGGTCTGCCCTGCTCGAGCAGTATCAGAACTTTAACTATCAGTTCGGTCGTCTGGGTTGGATTGCCGACTACCCGATTATGGACAACTTCCTGTATCCGCTGTTCCACTCTGATTCCCTCGGTGGCGACAACCGCTCCGGTTACAACAACCCCGAGTTCGACGCCAAGGTCGACGAGGCTCGTACTATTGTTGACGACGAGGAGCGCGTCGCTAAGATGCAGGAGGCCGATGCAATGGTCGCTGCCGACTGCCCGGTCATCCCGGTGATGTTCTACACGCACACCATCGTCGGCTCCGATCGCATCAAGCACCTCTATGTCGATCCGCAGAAGCACGCCGAGCTGGGTACCGCTGAGCTCGCCTAAGAGTTTGCAGCTTCCGTGAGGGTCAAGTATTTACGTAGACCTCATGGGAAACATACAGTTCTCCCTAACCTGGGGTAAACTGGCTGATGGTAATTTTGGGATGCCGGTCTGGCGATCGGCATCCCATTTAGGTTAATCCCTAGATAGGGGAGTGGTATGGGTAAGTACATCGTTAAACGTGTGCTTCAGTTCATCCCGGTATTTTTGGGCGTTACGCTGATTCTGTTCGCCCTTCAGAATATCGTGCCGGGAGATCCGATCAAGCTGATCGGTGGAGACAAGGCTCTGTCCCCCGAGGTGGAGCTTCAGCTTCGCGTCCGCTATCACCTGGTCCAGTCGGACGAGGACGGCAACGCGATCCTTGACGAGAACGGCGACCCCGTTCAAACGTCGCTCGTGGACCGTTACTTGTATTACATGAACGGCCTGCTTCATGGCGATCTGGGCAATTCGTATCAGCGCAAGCTGCCGGTTACGGAAATCTTTGCCCAGAAGTATCCGTATACGGTCAAACTTGCCGCGTGCGCCATCGTGCTCGAGGCAATTATGGGTATCGGTGCGGGTATCATTTCGGCGGTAAAGCGTTATTCCTTCTGGGATATTTTGGTAACGCTCACCACGTCGATCCTCGTTGCGGTCCCGGCCTTCTGGCTCGGTATGTTGCTGCAGCTGTTCTTTGGCGTCATCCTCAAGGACGCTACGGGCGGTGCAATCTCCATGCCGATCTCGGGTGCCGGCGGTTCCAGCTCTCAGTATCAGGATTGGATGCACTATGTGCTTCCGACCATTACGCTGGCTTCGGTTTCGACCGCTTATGCCGCCCGCATTATGCGCTCGCAGCTGCTTGACGTCATGAACCAGGATTACATCCGTACGGCAAAGGCCAAGGGTCTCTCCAATCGCGCGATCATCGTCAAGCATGCGCTTAAGAATGCACTCATCCCCGTCGTTACCTATATTGGTGTCGACTTTGGTGGCATGCTTTCGGGCGCCATCCTGACCGAGACGGTCTTTAACTGGCCCGGTATCGGCTATGAGGTCTATCGCGCCATTAGCATGCGTGACTGGCCCATCGTTATGGGCGGCGTTACGCTCATCGTTGTCGTCGTCATGGTGATCAACCTGCTCGTCGACATTAGCTATGCATTCCTCGACCCGCGCATCCGCCTTGGCGGTCCGTCGGATAAGGCCTAAGGGAGGTACGTCTCATGCAGGAAACTGATTCTCAGTCTCAGGAGCAGGCTACCGCCACCAAGGCCGCATCTGCTCCCGCCAAGTCCCGCACGCTGTGGGGCGACGCTTTTAAGCGTCTTCGCAAGAACAAGCTCGCCGTTATCGGTGTCTGCTGGATCATCATCGTCGTTTTGGTTGCCCTGACCGCAGATCTGTGGGCTAAGCCCTGGCTCGGTTCGCCGACGGCTTCCGACTCGACCACCATGGCCGAGACGTCGCTGTTGGCTCCGTGTGCAGAGCACCCGTTTGGCACCGACGCCCTTGGTCGCGACATTCTCGTCCGCGTTATCTACGGTGCGCGCGTTTCGCTGTCTGTCGGAATTATGGCCACCGCGATTTCCACGCTGATCGGTCTGGTCATGGGTGCTCTGGCCGGTTTCTACGGCGGCATCTGGGATACGATCATCATGCGCTGTGCGGACATCTTCCTGGCGTTCCCGTATGTGCTGTTCGTTGTCGCCATGATCGCCGTTATCGGCCGCGGTCTTCAGAACGTCTTTATCGCCATCGGTATTCTCGGCTGGCCTTCGATTGCGCGCGTCTTCCGCTCTGCGATCTTGACCGTCAAGGAAAACGACTATGTTGATGCTGCGCGCGCGATGGGTGCATCTGATGCTCGTATCGTCGTGCGTCACATCTTCCCGAACTCCGTCGCCTCCATCGTGGTCTACGCGACCATGAACATTGGTGGCGCCATCCTGACCGAGTCTGCTCTGTCCTTCCTCGGCATGGGCGTTATTCCGCCTACGCCTTCGTGGGGCTCCATGATTCAGGACGGTCAGCAGTATCTGCTGACTGCTCCCTGGATGATGATCATGCCCGGTCTGGCAATTCTCTCGACGGTGCTCGCCTTCACCCTGCTGGGTGACGGTTTGCGCGACGCCCTCGACGTCAAGATGAAGGACGCATAAGGATGAAGAAGAACAAGAACTATGTGGACCTGAAGGACCAGCCGGTTCCCGAGGGCCAGCATCTGCTCGAGGTCGATGACCTTAAGATGTATTTCCATACCGAGGACGGCGTCGTTCGCGCTGTCGACGGTGTGTCCTACACGCTCGATCGCGGCGAGACCCTGGGTGTCGTCGGTGAGTCCGGCTCCGGTAAGTCCGTGACCGCCATGACCATCATGGGCCTTATCTCGATGCCTCCGGGAAAGATTGAGGGTGGCGACGTTCGCTATCGCGGTCGTTCTATCCTCGAGATGACCGAGGAAGAGATGCAGCACATTCGCGGTAACGATATCGCGATGATCTTCCAGGATCCTATGACCTCCTTGAACCCGGTCTATAAGATCGGCAAGCAGGTAGGCGAGGGTCTTCGTCTGCACCGTGGCTACTCCAAGCAGGAGGCGCTCAAGCGCGCCACCGAGCTTTTGGACCTCGTTGGCATTCCCGAGCCCGAGAAGCGCGTCAATGAGTATCCGCACCAGTTCTCTGGCGGTATGCGTCAGCGCGTCATGATCGCTATGGCTCTTGCCTGCGACCCCGATATTCTGATTGCCGACGAGCCCACGACTGCCTTGGACGTTACCATTCAGGCTCAGATTATTGAGCTTATGCAGGAAATGCAGGAGAAGAACGGCAACGCCATCATCATGATTACCCATGACCTGGGCGTCGTTGCCGATATGGCCGATAAGATCATGGTTATGTACGCCGGCCGTCCCGTCGAGTTCGGTACTGCTGAGGAAATCTTCTACGAGAGCCGCCACCCCTACACCTGGGGCCTTATCCGCTCCATCCCGGAGCAGGCCATCGAAGAGAAGAAGCCGCTTACGCCGATTCACGGCAACCCGCCTTCGCTCATGAACCTGCCCGAGGGCTGCGTGTTCTCGCCTCGTTGTCCCTATGCGACGGACAAGTGCCGCAAGCAGCGCCCCGAGCGCGTTGTCACCGAGTCTGGTCATTACTCTGCGTGCCACTACTCCGGTGACCCCGAGTTTCTCAAGAACGCTCCTGAGACGTCCCGTACGCGCAAGGATTCCAAGAAGGGAGGCGAGGCGTAATGGCAGATACCAACGAGCGTACTCCGTTGCTGAAGGTCGAGCACCTTTCTAAGGAGTTCCCCGCTGAGTCCGGCATGTTCGCCAAGCGTTTTTCCAAGCGTGTCGTCTCTGCTGTAAATGACATCTCTTTTGAGATTTATCCTGGCGAGACTTTTGGTCTGGTTGGTGAGTCTGGTTGCGGTAAGTCCACGACGGGTCGCACCATCATGCGCTTGACCAAGCCTACCGCCGGTAAGGTGTTCTTCCAGGGCAAAGATGTTGCCGAGATGAGCAAGCACGAGATCAAGGATATGCGTCGCGAGATGCAGTTCATCTTCCAGGACCCCTATGCATCGCTGAATCCTCGTATGACCATCGGCGAGATTGTCTCTGAGCCCATGACCATTCATGGCGTGGGCACCAAGGAGGAGCGTATCGAGCGCGTCCGCGAGCTGCTGGACGTCGTCGGTCTGAACCCCGAGCACATCAACCGCTATCCGCACGAGTTCTCGGGCGGCCAGCGCCAGCGTGTCGGCATTGCCCGCGCATTTGCGCTGAAGCCCAAGCTGATTATCTGCGACGAGCCGGTTTCCGCTCTGGATGTTTCCATCCAAGCACAGGTCCTGAACCTGCTTAAGGAACTTCAGGACAAGTTCGGTACGGCTTATCTCTTCATTGCTCACGACCTCTCTGTCGTGCAGCACATCTCCGACCGTGTTGCCGTTATGTACCTGGGCAAGATGGTCGAGGTTTCGGACTGGAAGACGCTCTACAGTGAGCCTCACCATCCGTACACGCAGTCGCTGCTGTCTGCCGTGCCGGTGCCCGATCCGGATATCCAGAAGACCCGTAAGCGCATCATCCTTGCCGGCGATCCGCCGTCACCGCTGGATCCGCCGACCGGTTGCCGTTTCCACACCCGCTGCCCAATCGCTCAGGGCATCTGCTCTGAGAAACTTCCCGAGTTTAAGGAAGTTGCACCGGGTCACTGCTGCGCCTGCCACTTCGCGGAGCCGTTCCCGATCAAGGAATCGCACATCGACCTGTAGTCGGTTGTTCTCGTCCGGGCCCGCGCTGGACTTAGTTTTCAGAACGTCCTCGACCATGGAAACCCCCTTATCCTGCTCCTTCGGAGCTGCGGATA
>UREZ01000096.1 GCA_900547025.1 uncultured Collinsella sp. | reverse complement strand
CCCGCCGAGAACAATAAGTCGGGCAAAAAGACGACGCTCTTTGTCATCCTGGGTCTAATCGTCATTGTCTATATCGTAGGCGTCGTAGCGTTTTCGCAGGTAGCCTACCCCAACACCACCATTGCCGGCGTCGACGTCTCCTTCTCCAACGCTTCGTCTGCCGCCACCAAGGTCAACTCGGCATGGAAGCACTATAAGCTCACCGTGACAGGCGATGACTTTAGCTGGACCTATCAGCCCGAGTCCGATGAGCCCATCGTCGACGGCGAAGCTGCCGCAAAAGAAATCATCAGCCACAACGAAGCCTTTATTTGGCCGGTCCGCCTTGTGGAATCCTTAAGCGGCAAGACCAAAACAACCGCTACCTCCAACGAAGTCGATCTTGATCAAGACGTCGACCTGTCCATGCTCTCCGACGCCTTTGACCAAAAGAAGTTTGAGGAGGACCTGGGCGCCGCTATCGACGAGTTTAACGAGGGCCGTTCGGGCACGTTCGAGGCCAATAGCTCCTATGACGAGCAGGCCGGCAAGTTTACCGTCGAGAAGGCGCGCTCCAACGAGAAAATCAACCGCGAGCATGTCATTAAGTATGCCGAGCTCGAGCTTGCCTCGCTGGCCGAGTCCGTAGATCTTTCCAAGCTCGGCAACGATGCCTATGAGCCGCTCAATGGAACGCTGACCGATGATCAGATTCAGGCCGCATGCGATGCCGCCAACAACTTCCTGGGCGTCAACGTGACCCTCAAGCTCAACGGCGAGGATGCCGGCAAGGTTGATGGCAGCTCCGTATTGCAGTGGATCAGCTTTGCCGATCCCGCCAACCCAACGCTCGATACGTCGCAGATCAGCAACTGGGCAGCCGAACTCGCCAACGGCTTTAATACCGTGGGCTCCACTCGCTGGTGGACGCGCGCCGATGGCAAGCAGTGCGCCGTCGAAGGCGGCGACTTTGGTTGGTCCATCGACAGCAGCTCGCTCGCCAAGCAGGTCGAGGACGCCATTAACAACAAGCAGACCGGCGAAATCGAGATCAAGTACTCCCAGAAGGCCGACACCTTTACCGCAAAGGGAGAGCCCGACTGGAAGGCGTATATCGACGTCGACTTGTCCGAACAGCACGCGCGCTACTATGACGAGAGCGGAAATATCGTTTGGGAGGCCAACTTTATCTCGGGCAAGCCGGGCGAGGACGCCACGCCCGAGGGCGTCTGGCAGATCAACAGCAACGACGGCGGCAGCACCCTGATCGGAGCCAAGGACCCCGAGACCGGCAAGCCCAAATACGAGAGTCCGGTGAGCTACTGGATGCCGTTTGAGGGCAACATGATCGGCTTCCATGATGCCACCTGGCAAAACGACAAGAGCTTCGATAACGCCGAGTCGTACAAATGGTGCGGCAGCCACGGCTGCATCAACCTGCGCCTGGCAGACGCCAAGGCACTTCACGACTGCATCAAAGTCGGCCTATGCGTGGTTGTCCACTCGTAGTGCAACGCGCGCATTCCTACAACGTGGAACCGCTGCGACCAATCTAACAGTTCCGAAAGAAACCGTTCTATGCGCCCACCCCAACCGGTGGGCGCATATACTTATCGAGGTACTTTCTATAAAGGAGACGCTATGCCGAATGTCCCCACGACCACCCCGGGCCCGGATGATACCGAGCACACGCTCGAAGATGTCACCGAAACGATTCCTCTGATTACAAACGTACATGCCGATAAGCAGAGCGGACGCGCGAACGATGCGACCGAGATTTCCGATGAAGAGGCATATGCCAAGCTCAAGGCAAAACGTGCCGAACGTCGACGCAAAAAGCTCATCCGACGCGGCATTGCGGCCGGCGTCGTGGCCGCCATTGTGCTCATCGCCGTTGTCGTGACCTTAGCCATCAACGCACGGCCCGCAGGCAACAACGGGCCGGTGACCGACATGGTGACCGAGGGTACGTTTACCACAACGGTCGAGGCGAAAGGCCAGCTCAAACCCATTTCGTCCTCAGTGGTCTCCCCTTCTGTCGACGGTACGGTCGATTCGATCAACGTGCAGGCGGGCCAATCCGTCAACGAGGGCGACGTGCTTATGACCATTAAAAACGACGAGCTCGATCGCAACGTTGCCGAGGCGCAGCGTGCAGTTGCTGCCGCTCAAGAAGACCTCGCTAATGCGAAGAAAGCCGCAGCTGCCGCTCAGGCCACCCCAACGACGGACGTCGATGGAGCTTCCGCAGCGGCTGGCGTCTCCGCCGCATCGGCGGACACGAACGCCGTATCGGCCGCGCAGCGCAGCCTCGCATCGGCCCAGGCAAACCTCGATCAGGCGAACGCCAAGGCGGCCAGTCGTACGGTCACGGCCCCGAGCTCGGGCAGTATCGTGGAGCTCAACGCCAAGGTGGGCGCCACGGTAACAGGCGGCATGATCATGGGCGAAAGCGATACGAGCGGCGGCAAGCAGTGCATGCAGATCGCCGACCTATCCAAGATGAAGGTGACCGTACAGGTGGGAGAAAAGGACATCGCCAAGATCGCCGTTGGGCAGAGTGCCAACGTCACGTATCCCGCGTTTCCCGATATCGTAAGCCAGGGAACGGTCACGGCCATCGCCTCGGTGGCAAACTCCGACGCCGCCAACGGTGGCGGCGGCAGCGTAACCTTTAACGTCGACATTCTCATAGAGGCGCCCGACGCGCGCCTGAAGCCGGGCATGACGGCCGAGGTATCGGTGGTGACCGAGCAGCTCGACGACGTGGTGATGGTGCCGACGATGGCGCTCATGACCGAAGACGGCGAACACTATTACGTCAACGTGGCAACCGATGACGAGGGCAAGCATACCCGTCGCGTGAAGGTGACCGTCGTGACGCAAAACGACAACGAAGCCGTAGTCGGCAAGACACAGGTAAAGCGCGACGACCAGGGCAACGAGATCAACCCCAACGTGCCGGTTACCAAGCTGCGCGATGGCGACACCCTCGTCATGGACACCGGAGCGGACGCAACGGCTGAAGGCGGCTACAGCACGGATTCGGGCAGCATGTCTGACGACGAGGGCATGTAATGCGTCCCGTTATCGACATCCGCAACGTGCACCGCATTTTTGAGAGCGAGGCGGGTTGCGCCCACATCCTGCACAACGTGAGCCTGGCGGTAGAACCCGGCGAGTTCGTCGCCATTACCGGCCCTTCGGGCTCGGGCAAGTCAACGCTCATGAACATCCTGGGCTGCCTGGACAAACCGACGGCGGGCGACTATTACCTGCAAGGGCTCAACGTGGCCGAGCTCGATGATGACGAGCCCACCGAAGTCCGCGCCCTGAGCATTGGCTTTGTCTTTCAGAGCTTCAACCTGCTGCCGCGCCTGTCGGTTATCGAAAACGTCATGCTGCCGCTGGCCTACACCAATGTGCCCCGTAGCCAGCGCGAAATGCGCGCCGTTCACGCGCTGCAGGCTGTCACGCTGCCCGTCGACCACTGGGACCACCGCATATCCGAGCTCTCGGGCGGCCAGATGCAGCGCGTCGCAATCGCGCGCGCCCTCGTCAATGACCCGCCCATCATCCTGGCCGATGAGCCGACGGGAAACCTGGACTCCGCTACCGGAGCGCTTGTGATGGAGACCTTCCATAAGCTCCAGAAGCGCGGCAAAACCATCGTGCTTATCACACACGACCCCGGCATCGCCGCCGAGGCCGACCGTGCCGTGACCATCCGCGACGGTCGCATTCACGATGGCGCGTATATTCCACATGCACCGCGGACCCTGCGCAGCGCCGTGGATAGCCTGCCCATGATTTCCGCCTCCGCCAACCCGCCGAAAGGAGAGATGGCATGAGCGCCCGCGATCTCATCCAGGAAGCCCTTCACTCGCTCGAGGCCAACAAGGGGCGCAGCCTGCTCACCATCCTGGGCATTGTC
The DNA here is from genome assembly GCA_900547025.1 of uncultured Collinsella sp. Taxonomy (GTDB): domain Bacteria; phylum Actinomycetota; class Coriobacteriia; order Coriobacteriales; family Coriobacteriaceae; genus Collinsella. Next base: position 2,668 of record UREZ01000096.1, on the reverse strand, counting down.
ATCGGCATCGCCTCGGTTATCGCCATGACTTCGCTCATCGGCGGCATCCAAAACAGCCTGGTCAACAGCCTGGGCCTCAATGCGGCACGCATGGTGCAAATCTATTCGTCGCAAGAACTCACCGAGTCGGACATCGAGAAGCTTCAAAAACTGGTGCCGCAGATAGAGCAGATCGGCATTGTCGACAGCGCGTATACCGAGTACAAGACCGGCGATAAAAGCTATACCGTCATGGCACAGGGTGTCGATAGCGACATGCTCGACGCCGTGGGGGCCGGAAAGCTCGTTGCGGGGCGTACCTATTCCCAGGCCGAGTCTCAATCAGGCTCGCGCGTGGCGCTCATCAGCCGCGGCGGCGCCGATCAGCTTTACGGCAACGAACAGGATGCGCTGGGGAAAACCATCAAGGTGTCCAACGGCGAGGTGCAGATTGTCGGCGTGATTGACGGCGGCAGCGACTCCATGGGCTCGCTCACGCTGTATATGCCACGCGAAACCATCTCCGGCCTGTTTGGCGACGAGAATCCTTCATTCCCCAGCGTGACGGCGCTCGCCGCCGAGGGCACGGACATGGATGAGCTCTGCAAGACCATCGAGTCCAAGGTGCGCGCGATGAAGGGCATCGAGGAGGAGGATGAGTACAACAGTGTATCGGCGACCTCCATGAAAAGCGCCATCGATGCACTCAACTCCTTTATGGGCGCGTTTTCGCTCATCATGGGTGCTGTCGCCAGCATCTCGCTGCTTGTCGGCGGTATCGGCATTATGAATATGATGCTTACCAACGTAACGGAGCGCATCCGCGAGATCGGCATCCGCCGCGCTCTGGGCGCAAGTCGTCGCGATATCACTGCGCAGTTTTTGGCCGAATCCTCGGCGCTGTGCGTCACCGGCGGACTGCTAGGTGTCCTGATTGGCTATCTGCTGGCCTGGGCTCTTGCGATGTTTGCCGCAGGATCAGGGGTTCTCGGCGAGCTCGGTGCCAGCGGGCAAATCACACCGAGCTTTTCAATCGCCACGGTACTGCTGGCCTTCGCCGTCTCCGTCGGCATCGGCGTAATCTTTGGCTTCTATCCCGCTCGCCGCGCGGCAAAGCTCGACCCGGTGGAGTGCCTACGCTACCAGTAAGCCACCACCAACAAGTTGCGGTGAATTAGGGACTGAATATGCTATCTAGCAGCAAAAACAGACACTATTTCACCGCAACTTATTGAAGGGCTGCTTGCGCCAGTTCCGGGCGTCCTCCTCGAGCTATTGGCGGATGACGGTCTTGTACGGCTCGAGCTTGCTCGGGGCGCTCCTCCTCGCGGGCGGGAGGACGCGCAGGCGCGGCGAGCGCCTAGCGCGCGAACTCCCGTAAGAGCGCGTCTTCCACTTCCCGAAGCGAAAGGGCCCCGCCTCCCTCGGCGGGACGGGCGACGACGATACAGCGCGCTCCCACGTCGCGCGCGGAGGCGATCTTCTCGGCCGTGCCGCCTACGGTTCCCGAGTCCTTGGTCACAAGCCACTGGGCGCCCACCTGCCGAAGCATCGCCTCGTTGAGCTCGCGGGTGAAGGGCCCCTGCATGCCGATGACGTGCGACGGCGAAAACCCCGCGTCGATGCACTTCGTTATAGCGCCGGGAAGCGGGAGCACACGCACGAAGAAGCGCTCCGCGAAATCGGCGACGCGCGTGTAGGGAGCAAGCTCCTTGCTCCCCGTCGTGAGAAGCGCGCGGCCCGGGTTCTCGGAGAGAAAGCGCGCCGCGCAGGCGATCGACGCGACCGACACGACGCCTTTGGGAAGCGCCTCGACCGGGCGCGCAAGGCGCAGGCATCGTGCACCCACGGCGAGCGAAGCGGCCCGGATGTTGCCGCTTGCGAGCGTAGCGAAGGGGTGCGTGGCGTCGACGACGATGCGCGCGCCGGAAAGCTCGCGCTCCATGTCGGCCTCGTCGAGCCTGCCCGCATGCACCTCGATGCCCGGAAGCTCGCCCAGAAGCTCGCCTCCGTACTCGGTTGCCGCGTAGGCACGGGCGGGGATGCCCACCCCGCTCGCCCATTCGCACAGAAGGCGGCCCTCGGTGGTGCCGGCGAAGATGCGCAGCGCCGGCGCGGATGCGGGCGCCGTCACTTCGGGCCGCCTGGGCGCGTGATCTGGTAGAGAAGCGCGTTCGTAATGGCGGCCGCCACGGTCGAGCCGCCCTTGCGACCCCTCGCGACGATGGCCGGCACGTGTCGCGCGAGTAGCTCCTCTTTCGCCTCGACCACGTTCACAAACCCGACCGGCACCCCAATGACGAGCGCGGGCGCGATCTTCCCCGCGTCCATGAGCTCGGCGAGGCGCAGAAGTGCTGTGGGAGCGTTGCCGACGGCCACGATGAGCGGACCCTCGATGCCGCAAGCTTTGTCCATGCTCGCAACGGCGCGAGTCGTGCCCGCGGCGCGCGCAGCCGCGGCGACATCAGGGTCGGCCATGTAGCATACGGCCTTGCAGCCGATCTTCGCGAGCGCGGGCTTGCTTATGCCTGCGAGCGCCATGTTCGTGTCGGTGAGCACCGTGGCCCCTGCGCGCAGTGCGTCGAGCGCACAGTGCGCGGCGTCATGGGTGAACACGAGGGAATCGGCGTACGAGAAGTCGGCAGTGGTGTGGATGACGCGCTTCACGACGGGCTCTTCGAGCAGCGGG
>UREZ01000095.1 GCA_900547025.1 uncultured Collinsella sp. | reverse complement strand
TGGGTATTACGGCGGCGTCGCGCATCCTGTATGGACAGACGAGCGCGGCGATGGGCAAGACGGTCACGAGCTATGTGGCGGGTCGTCCGGACGTGTTCCTCTTTGGCTTCCGTTTGGTATTCTACGTGCTGATGGCCGTTGCTACCGTCGGCTTTGCGCTCACATTGGTACGTTTGGTGAGGACGCGCACCCGGCATTAGCGTGTTGGGAGGCTGTCTGCCACGAATCGGGCCTATCTACTGGTCTTGCAGCTTTATGGTGCGATACGGCTTGTGGGGCGGGCGGGGGTCGGTCCGTGGTAGACTATCGAACAACGTTTATTAATCGCGCGGTATCGTTGCCGCGAGAAGGGGTTGCGCCATGCAGGAGCTTGAGGATCGTATTCGCCATGACGGCATCGTAAAGGCCGGTAACGTCCTTAAGGTTGATGCCTTCCTCAACCACCAGTGCGACGTTGAACTGTTCGACCACATGGGTGCCGAGTGGGCCCGTCTGTTCGAGGGTGTCGAGATCAACAAGATCCTGACCATCGAGGCTTCGGGTATTGGTATGGCCTGCATCGCGGCTCAGCATTTTGGCGGCGTCCCGGTGGTCTTTGCCAAGAAGGCACAGTCCATCAACCTCGACGGCGAGCAGTATGCCACGACCATTTACTCCTTTACCAAGCAGAAGGAGTACCCGGTTATCGTGGGTAAGCGCTTCCTGTCCGAGGGCGACAAGGTCCTGATTATCGACGACTTTTTGGCCAACGGTTGCGCGCTCGAGGGTCTTATCAAGATCTGCGAGGCTGCGGGCGCCGAGGTTGCCGGTATCGGCATTGCCGTGGAGAAGGGCTTCCAGGGCGGCGGCGATAAGCTCCGCGAGCGCGGTTTCCGCGTTGAGAGCCTGGCTCGTATCGCCGAAATGGACTGCGAGAACGGCGAGATCACCTTCGCCTAAGCGCGCAACACAAGCGATTGGTATGCGATGTGACAAAGGGACTGTCCCTTTGTCACATTTTTTTGTATGAGGTGAGGTGTTGTTATGGATGAGAGCAAGATGGGATGGCGCGAGTATGCGCGCTATGCCGAGATGCCGGTCGAGGAGCTGGCACGCGATTGCGAGGTGCAGGTGTTTCGCGCGACGGGTCCGGGCGGACAGGGCGTGAACACGACGGACTCGGCGGTGCGCATGAAGCATGGGCCCACGGGGATTGTCGTGACGGCGCGTGAGAGCCGCAGTCAGTTTCAGAATCGCAGCTGCTGTCTGCGTAAGCTGAGGGCAGAGCTCGAGCGTCGTGGCCGTCCGCCGCGCCGTCGTGTCAAGACCAAAGTGCCACAACGATCGCGCCAGCGTAGGCTCAACGACAAGCACTTCAACGCGATTAAAAAGGCCAACCGTCGCAAGCCGGACGGGGAGGAATGATCTTCTCAATAAGTTGCGGTGAAATAGGGATTGTTTTGCGGCTTTAGCTGCATAAACAGTCCCTATTTCACCGCAACTTAGGTGGGGTTAGCGGGTGGGGTGCCAGACGTGGAGGGCTCCGCTGAGGATGTCGACCTCGATGCGCGAGGCGACGATGGGCTCGCCGTCGGCCTGGATGGGGTAGTCGGGCTCCTCAAAGGTAAGCTCGGCATGACGGCAGCGACGCATGCGTACCGGCGACAGCTTGGTGTGGTGGCCGTCCTTGGCCGAAAGGAACATGGGTAGGGCGACCGCACGGGGGACGGGACCGCAGGCGTAGCAGACGTCGAGCATGCCGTCACACGGGTCGGCGTCGGGACAGATGCGATAGCCCGAGCCATACGTGGGGCCCAGCTGGATGGCCATGATAATCGCGCGCACGCGCTCGGCTGGCGCGCCATCAAAGCTGATGGTCATGGGGTAGTTGCGATAGCGCAGGCCAAACTGCTCAAGTCCCGAGAGGGTGTAGAGCGGAGCGCCCGTTAAGCCGGTCTTTTTGCGTAGCTCGGTGGTGCCAAGGCCGATGGCGGCATCGATGCCAACCGAAAGCGTCTGGTCGTAGTACTCAACGGTAGCCTCGCCGCTACCGCTTGCGGGGTTCCATGAGCGAATGCGTCCGATATCCTGACGCTGCAGCTCGCAGGTGAGCAGCGCGCCAAAATCTTTGCCGGAGAAATCGTCGATACCGAGCGTTTGGGCAAAATCGTTGCCGGAGCCTACGGGCAGGACGGCAAGGGCGGGACGGACCGCCTCATCCTGCGTCATGAGTCCATTGACGACCTCGTGGATCACGCCGTCGCCGCCGAGTGCGATAACCGTGCGGTAGCCCTGGGCCCGTGCGGCAAGTTCCTTGGCATGTCCCATGCGCTCGGTCAGCACCAGGTCAAACTGGGATGAGCGCGTGGTCATGTCCAAAAAGCGCTGCAGGCGCTCGGCAACTTCGCGCGCCGCACCCGACTGGGCGGCGGGGTTGGCGATGATGAGCGTGCGACCAAAATCAGTTGCGTGCATGGGGCGACTCCCGGCGTGTGGCATGACAGTGCGGTCGCGCTCAGGTCGAATTGCCCCCGATTGTGGCTGCACGGCGAATACTTACGTCTACTCTATCAGGTCGTTGTGGCGCTCGATAGCATCCGCTACCGTACCGCCCTCATCCACAATAAGCGAACGACGCTTGGGTGAGATAATGCGCTGGGCGGGGTACACGCCGCGGTGGCCGCCGACGAGATAGCTGATAAAGGCCACGATGACAAAGAACCCGGCGGCCGTGCCGTGGAACAGATCGATGGCCATCATGCAGGTGGTGATGGGCACGTTGAGGCCGGCGCAGAACACGCCGAGCATACCCAGCGCTGCCAGAAAGCTGGGGTCGATTCCGACGAGGCAACCGATCCAGCCGCCGAGCGCCGCACCGATACCAAACAGGGGCGTGACCTCGCCTCCTTGGAAGCCGGCGCCCAGGGTGAGCGCCGTCACCACGAGCTTGATGGCTGCGTCGGCAAGGGTCGTGTTACCGGCGAACCCGGCACCCGAGAGCCAGGTGGCAAGGCCGGCATACTTCCAGGCGTCGAGCATCGCGTAGGCCGCGAGCACTACGAGCGCGCCCACGAGTGCGCGAGCAATATAGTTGGTGATAAAACGACCGTACAGGCTCTTGACGGTTCGAACCGACCAGGCAAAGAGGCGTGCCGTCAGACCGAAGATGATGGCGCTGATAACAACGATGACGACCGTTTTGGGCGACATGGCGGGAACACTGGCGATAACATTCGCCTCGTACTCGGTTCCCAAGGCAAGCGATGTAAAGTAGCCGGTAAACGAGGCGACGAGGCAGTAGATGCCCGCGGTGTAGTCGATCTTGCCGATAAAGCACATCTCCATGCCAAAGAAAGCTCCGGCAAGGGGCGAACCGAATACGGCGCCAAAGGCCGACGAGATGCCGGCGAGCATGAGATCGTGGTGGTCATGCTTTTTGAGGTGGGCGAGGCTCGAGATGTTGCTGGCGATGGTGCCGCCAATCTGTACCGCGGCACCCTCGCGACCGGCCGATCCGCCCGTTAGGTGCGTGAGCGTGGAGCAGACGAAGGTGAGGACGGCCATGCGCATATGGATGAGGCGTGTGCCCAGAGCGGAGTCGATGACCAGGTTGTTTCCGCGTTTGGCGGCAAGACCGTGGTTTTTGTACACCCATGCGGTGGCTACGCCCACAACGGGGAGCAGCGCGTAAATCCACGCATGGTGCTCGCGATAGTCGGACGCGATATTCAACGAGGCCAAAAACGCCCAAGCGGCAACGCCCATGGCGAGCGATACGATGACGACGAGTACGAGCAACTTGGCGCTCGCGAGTAGGTTGCGGGCGTTGCGGCGCGTGTCGGCAGCCAAGAGATGCTCGGAGCGGGTAAGTTGATGCCTGCCTGCCGTGATGACGTCGTTAAGGGAGAAAAAGCCGCCGTCGTCGAGCGGCTGGGAATGATCCTGCGTTTCGTTTGCGCTTTCGGGTTTGTCGTTATGAGCCATACGTTCCTCTTTTAGGTTGCAACGCAAGCATTATAAAACGCGGTAAACGCGATGAGCCGGTGGGTCGGTATCCATTCTGTTTCGCGGCCTGCAACCGACAGGTGTATTTGCGGGTACAGGCCGAGTCGCGGTCGTGCGTCGGGGGATTATACTGAGACAAGCATAAAGAATCGGCGCCCCTGTTGTGCGCCGTGGCATTAAGAGGTGCATATGGCAGAGAAACTCATTCCGCTGGAGGACGCGCAGTCGATTGTTCTGTCGCACGTTGCTCCGACCGATCTCGTCGAGATTCCCGTGTGGCAGGCGGCTGGTTTTCCCTTGGCCGAGGACGCGGTGGCCGATATCGACATCTCGCCGTTTGCCAACAGCGCTATGGACGGATATGCCGTGCGCTCGGCGGACTTGGTGCAGGCATCTGGCGAGGCGCCGGTGACGCTCGACGTTATCGGACACGAGGCCGCGGGCCATGTGTTTGAGGGCGCTCTTGGCCCGGGTGAGACGGTCCGCATCATGACAGGCGCGCCGGTGCCCGAAGGCGCCGATGCCGTGGTGAAGTACGAGATCGTCGACGTGCTCGATGGCGACGGCAACGAGGGCTCGCACGTTCGCTTCTCGGCGCCTGCCAAGGTAGGGGAGAACGTTCGCTCTGCCGCCGAGGAGGCCCATGCCGGCGATGTTGTGATGCACGCCGGCGAGGCCGTGGCTCCGGCGGGCGCGGGTCTGCTGGCGAGCGCCGGATACGCTCGCGTGAAGGTGCACGCCGCCCCGCGTGTGGGCATTATCTCGCTGGGGACGGAACTGGTCGCGCCGAGTGAGCTGCCGGCGCGCGGGCAGATTCGCGACTCCAACTCGTCCGCGTTGATGGCCGAGGCACTCGATGCGGGAGCCGAGCCCGTGTTCTACGGCATTGCGCCCGATGATGAGCAGGTGATTGCCGAGCTGGTACATCGTGCCGTGCAGGAGTGCGATTTTGTCATTACGAGCGGTGGCGCCTCGGCGGGCGATTACGACTACGTGACGGCGCTGGTCAAGCGCGAGGGCGAGGTGCTGTTCGATCGCATCTCGATGCGTCCGGGCAAGGCTATCACGTTTGGCTTGCTCGGGGGTAAGCCGTATTTGGGGCTTTCGGGCAATCCCGCGGCGGCGTATGTGGGCTTTGAGATGCTCGCCCGCCCCGCGATCCGCAAGATGCGCGGCTTTGCCGAGGGTACGCGTCCCGTGCAGCAGGCGATATTGACGCACGGCGTGAAGAAGCGCCAGGACCGACGCTTCTTCGATCGCGCCACGGTTTTGCGCGACCCCAAGACCGGTGAGCTGATGGTGACCGAGGCCAAGACGCAGAATTCGGCGCTGCTCGGCACGATGCAGCGGGCCAACTGTCTGCTGCGTATTGACGAAGGGCCGTGTGAGCTCAAGGCAGGCGACGTCGTGGATGTCGTGCGTGTCGACCTGCCTGAGGGCACGGTGCTATAGGAGGAATGCTATGGAGCTGAAGATTTCGATTGTGACGTGCACGGATACGCGCGATCTTGCCCAGGACGAGGCTGGAGCTGCACTCGAGGAACTTATCGAGGCGCAGGGCTGGACGGTCGCCTCACATGTGGCCGTGCGCGATGACGTCAGCGAGATTGGTGATGCCATTGTGGAAGCCGCCGATGAGTGCCACGCCAATGTCGTGCTCACCTGCGGCGGCACGGGGCTTTCGATGCGCGATGTGACGCCCGAGGCGACGCGTGCCGTCTGCGACCGCGATGTGCCGGGTATTGCAGAGGCAATTCGTGCGTACTCGATGACCAAGACGCGCCGCGCTATGCTCTCGCGTGCTATTTGCATGCAACGAGGTCATACACTTGTCGTAAACTTTCCCGGTTCCACGAAGGCCGCCCGCGAAAGCTGGGAGGCCATAGCGGACCAGCTGGAGCACGCGGCTCAGATGACAGCGGGCGGCGGACATACCAACTAAGCTATTTACCTGCGGTGGGGCGACCTTATCGGTCGCTCCGCTTTTGTTTTCCGCCGAATCGACGCCGAGGTGTACGGTAACTCGAAACTATATTCTCAGGCGAGAATAATTTCTCACTAACATTATTCGCGCAAAAGTATAATCTGATTGCAGATTAAAGCCCGCGGTGGGGTACCCGGGCACAAGGTCCGAAAGGGTTGAATATGTTCGATATGGTTTCTCGCCGCGGATTCGTCTCGCTTTCTGCTGTCGCCGCTGCCGGCCTTGATCTTGCTGGCTGCTCGGGCAGCAAGACGTCCGAGCCGGCCGGATCCGATGCCGGTTCTGCTAAGGCATCTTCCAAGAAGGCTGTCGAGCTGCAGGTCTTTGCCGCCAACTCGCTCGAGAAGGCTCTGCCCGAGGTTCAGGAGCTCTACACAGAGCAGACCGGCACCACGTTTGCAGACACGCAGTTTAAGGCCTCCGGCGACCTTGTCGAGCAGATGCGCGCCGGTGCCGCTGTCGACGTGCTCATCACAGCCTCCAAGGGCACCATGGACGACGCCGAAGCCGCCGAGCTCGTCGACGTCGATACGCGTGAGGACATGTTCGTCAACGACCTCGTGATCATTCGCGCCGAGGGCTCCGACACCAAGGTCGAGGCCATCGCCGACGTCGCGAATCTGGACGGCAAGATCGCCATTGGCGACGCCAAGACCGTCCCCGCC
>UREZ01000094.1 GCA_900547025.1 uncultured Collinsella sp. | reverse complement strand
GGGCTTCAGGCCTCGCCGCCGCCATTACGGCCGCACGTGCTGGCAAAAGCGTCTGCATCGTTGAGCGCGATGTCGCCTGCGGCCTAAAGCTCCTTGCGACCGGTAACGGCCGCTGCAACCTCTCCAACGAATCGATTGATCCTCAGCGGTATAACCACCCCGCATTCGTCGAATCTGTCATGGGCCCCCAACCCGAACAAGAGCTTATGGGTTTCTTCTCCTCGCTGGGCATCATGACAACCTCCGAGGAAGGCCGGCTATACCCGCGCTCCCTTCGCGCAGAATCGGTGCGCGACGCGCTTCTCAACGTTTGCGACCGCCTAGGTATTACCTTAATCTGCGGAGCCAACGTTGCCTCGGCGCACAAAGCTTCCGAAGGCTGGACACTCCAAATAGACCGTCCAGCGCGGGCGCTCAAGGCAAAAAAGCACGACGACCGAAAAACGGAGCTCCGCTCGCTTCGGAAAGCGCTCGCCGATGTCCCTCGCAAGAACGAGGCCCTGGAGGCACATGCCGTAATTATCGCCACGGGTGGCAACCCCACCGGTATCGCCGATACGTTTAGCCTCCCCCTCACTTCGCTGCGCCCCATCCTCTGCCCCGTATCGGCAACGGTCGTCGGCGATCGGGCGGCACTCAAGACGTTGGACGGCCTGCGCGTCCGCGCCCGCTTGACGCTCGCCCGCAATCATAATGAGCTCTGGCACGAAGACGGTGAAGTCCTGTTTCGAGCCTTCGGCATCTCGGGCGTCGCTGTCTTCAACCTCTCCCGTCGTATCCAGCGCGGTGATACGATCCTGCTCGACGTTTTCCCCGACCTCTCCAAAGACGAGCTGCTCGATATGCTCAACCGGCGCGTTGAGCTGCTCGGCGGCTTTTCGCCCCGCGATCCCCGTTGGCTCGACGGCATGCTCGCCCCGCAACTCTCCCGCGTCGTCTGCACGGCGTTCGAGCAGTGCCATCCAGGCTCCAACGATGTCATCCACCTGGTCTCGATCCTCAAGCACTTTAAGTTGCTCGTTGAGGGAACAGCCGAGGAGCGCTCGGCACAGGTCACGCGTGGTGGCGTATCTGTCGAGAGTATCTCAACACCCAGTCTACGCGCGCGCAGCGTTGTCGACGCCCCGCTTTACGTCTGCGGCGAAGCGCTCGACATCGACGCCGATTGCGGAGGCTTTAACCTTGCGTGGGCATGGCTCTCGGGCATTCGCGCTGCAAGCAGCCTGTAGCCGCGCAGTCTATAATCAAAAACGCATTCGGGCCGTCTGGGATACCGGACGGCCTCTTTCTTGCCTCTAAGGAGACCTCGATGATCGAAATCACCCAAGTCAACGCTTCGCTCGATGAAGCCGGCGATGAAAATGCCTGCCTCATTGTTGGCAAGCGAGTCGCCAAGCGCGTCCTACGTTGCAAAGACTCCGAGATCAAGTCCATCGAGCTCCACCGCAAGTCAATCGACGCTCGCAAAAAACGAGACGTCCATTTTATCCTGAGCTTTCGTGTTGAGCTGACCAGTCCCCACCTCGAGCGAGAAGCGGTCGACAGCGTTTCCGAACGTGACCGCTCGCTCGTACGCGCGATAGAAGACGATGAGCCTTCATTCCCCTCCCCCATTTCCGACGCATCCAAAGAGCGCCCCGTCGTTGTCGGCGCCGGATGCGCCGGCCTTTTCGCTGCGCTCACGCTCGCCGAAGCAGGTCTTAAGCCCTTGCTTATCGAGCGCGGCGACCCGGCATTTCGCCGCTCGCAGGCGATCGACCTCTTTCTAAAGGAGCGCATCCTCGACCCCGAGAGCAATATTCAGTTTGGTCTGGGCGGCGCGGGGACCTTCTCGGACGGCAAGCTCAATACGGGAACAAAAAATCCCGCCCATCGCCTTATCCTCGAAACCTTCGTCGAGGCGGGTGCGCCCCGCGATATTCTGTGGGATGCCAAGCCGCACATTGGCTCCGACATCCTTCCCAAGGTTGTCACCGCTATATCCCAGCGCACCGAGCAGCTCGGAGGTGTCGTCCGTTATCGAACGAAGCTCGTCGACATTCGCACCGACGCGTCTGGCGCCATCACCGGTATCGATGTCCAATCGTCCCAAGACGCCGCTTACGAGCCAATCGAAACAAAGCACCTCATCCTCGCCTGTGGGCATTCTGCTCGCGATATTTTTGAGCTCCTTAAGGACCACAACGTGGCCCTCGCACAAAAGACCTTTGCCATGGGCGTTCGCATCGAGCATCCGCAGCGCGACATCGACCGAGCCCAATATGGAGCCTTGGCGGGACATCCTGCCCTCGGAGCAGCCCCCTACAAGCTCGTCGCCCATCTTCCCAACGGCCGCAGCGTGTTCTCGTTTTGCATGTGCCCCGGCGGGCAGGTTGTCGCCGCCTCTTCCGAGCAGGGCCACCTGTGCGTCAACGGCGCCAGCCTCAATGCCCGCGACGGACGCAACGCAAACGCCGCCCTGCTCGTTAACGTCACGCCTGAGGACCTTCCCAACGATGACCCGCTCGCCGGCATCGAGCTCCAGCGCGCCTGCGAGGCGGCCGCCTATCGCCTGGGCGGTTCCAACTGGAACGCACCGGCACAACTCGTCGGAGATTTCCTCGCAGGACGCGCCAGCAAGGCGCCCGGAAAGGTAAAGCCCACCTATCCGCTCGGTGTGACCTGGACGACAATTGACGAAGCCCTGCCGCAGCATATCGTCGAGTCGCTCCGCCTGGGACTTCCCCTACTCGGAAAAAAGCTACGAGGCTACGACCGTCCCGATGCCGTTCTTACCGGCGTGGAGACTCGTTCGAGCTCACCGGTCACTGTCACCCGAGACCGAACGTGCCATGCCGTGTCGACCCCGGGCCTCTACCCTTGTGGTGAGGGAGCTGGATATGCCGGCGGCATCATGAGCGCGGCCACCGACGGCATCCGTTGTGCCGAAGCCCTGATCGCGGACCTCTAACGCACGAATTCCAGCGCGCAAAAGACACAGGCCCCGAGCTCCACAGGGAACTCGGGGCCTGTTCGCTATTTCTTAAACCGTGCACCCTGGCGTTTTCTGCCCGATGCGAACGTGGAACCCTTGCGGGCCTGCGAGCGTAAGCGCTCGATCGTCTCGTCCTCAGACGCACCCTCGAGCATCGCCCGAATCTGAACGACGGCATCGCGCAGGCGCGCCGCCTCCTCAAAGTCCATAGCGGCAGAAGCGTTACGCATATCCTCTTCCATGGTTTCGACGATCTGCACAAGCTCGTCATGCGGCAGTTCTTCCAACTGCTCCGCAAGTGTCTGCTCGGGCGCCACCGTTTCCGGCACACCGCCCTCGCCCGACTCATCGGGCGTATAGAATGCGCCATGGCCAAGAGAGTCGCCCTTCGAGCGTCCCTTGGAGCCCACAGTTTTTTCGGCCTCGGCAATAAAACTTGAGATGTCGTTGATGGCCTTGCGCACTGTCTTGGGCACAATGCCATGTTCTTCGTTATATGCCATCTGAATCTCGCGACGGCGCTGCGTCTCCTCGATGGCCTCTTTCATCGAATCGGTCACAACGTCTGCATACATGATGACTTCACCATCGGCGTTACGGGCCGCACGGCCAATCGTCTGAATCAGCGAACGGCGGTTGCGCAAGAAGCCTTCCTTATCGGCATCGAGAATTGCCACCAGTGAGACCTCGGGGAGATCCAAGCCCTCGCGAAGCAGGTTGATGCCAACGAGAACATCGATCTTGCCCTCGCGCAGCGTTCGCAGGATCTCGACACGGTCCATTGTCGCCGTATCAGAGTGCATGTAATTGACCTTAATGCCTGCGTCGAGCAGATGGTCGGTCAGGTCCTCGGCCATGCGCTTGGTCAACGTGGTCACCAGCACGCGCTCCTTGCGGGCAACGCGCTCGCGAATCTCGTCCTCAAGATCGTCAATCTGGCCGCGAACTGGACGCACGTCAATCTTGGGGTCGAGCAGGCCAGTCGGACGAATAATCTGCTCCACATCGTTTTGGCTCACCCGCAGCTCGTAGTCGCCCGGCGTGGCCGAAACATAGATAAACTGGGGTATCCTTGCCTCAAACTCATCGAAACGAAGCGGGCGGTTATCGAGCGCCGAGGGCAGGCGAAAACCGTGTTCCACCAGCGTCACCTTACGCGAGCGGTCACCTTCGTGCATGCCGCGAATCTGCGGCACCGTCACATGGCTCTCATCGATGATGCAGAGCATATCCTTGGGAAAGTAATCGATTAGGGTAAACGGCGGCTCACCCGGCTTGCGACCGTCCAGATGACGCGAGTAGTTCTCGATGCCGTTGCAAAAGCCCATCGTCTCGAGCATCTCAAGATCATAATCGGTGCGCTGCTGCAGACGCTGCGCCTCGAGCAACTTGTCGGTCGCCTTGAGCTCCGCCACGCGCTTCTCGCACTCTTCGCTGATCGATTTCAGAGCCGCCTTGACCTTCGGCTTCTCGGTCACGTAGTGCGATGCCGGCCATACAGGGATGGCCTCGTACTCACGAAGCATCTCACCGGTGACCTCATCGATCTCGGCAATCAGCTCGACCTCGTCGCCAAAGAACTCAAACCGCAACGGATGCTCGGCATAAGGCGGATACACGTCGACAACATCGCCGCGCACGCGGAACGTGCCGCGTGCCAGGTCATAGTCATTGCGATCATATTGAATGTCGATAAGTGCATGGATAAAGTCATCGCGCTCGAGCGGCACCTTCTTGTCGACGTTTGGAGCCAGACCTGCATAGTCCTCAGGAGAGCCAATGCCATAGATACACGAGACCGATGCGACAACGATCACATCGCGTCGAGAGAGCAGCGATGCGGTCGCCTGATGTCGCAGCATCTCAACCTCTTCGTTAATCGAGGAGTCTTTCTCGATATATGTATCGCTTTGCGGCACATACGCCTCGGGCTGATAGTAGTCGTAGTACGAGACGAAGTAGACCACAGCGTTGTTGGGAAAGAACTCTTTGAGCTCGCTCGCAAGCTGAGCGGCGAGCGTTTTATTCGGAGCCATGACCAGCGTCGGCTTTCCCAGGGCCTCAATAGTCTTTGCCATCGTGAAGGTCTTGCCCGAACCAGTCACGCCCAGCAAAACCTGATAGCGGTCTCCGTCCCTCACACCCTGCACAAGCGACTCAATGGCTTTAGGCTGAGAGCCTGCAGGGTCATAGGGAGACACGACCTTAAACGGCACGTCAGAGCCTTCAACGCCAAAGCGCTTAAGTTCACCACCAACGCGTTCTACTTCAAATTCCGCCATGGATACTCCTAACTCATATATCTGCAGTATACGCAGGCGGCAGGCATAGTCCTATACGAACCGATCGGGATAGAGGGTTTTGTAGCGAACCCAGGCATTATTGACACGAATCAGATACGCCTGCGTCTCGGGAAAGGTGATTGCATTATGAAGCGACGTACTCTGCTGCGCCCATCCGTCGACATTGCCCATGCCGGCGTTATAGGCGGCAATGGCACTGTCAGTCGACCCGTTAAAATACGCTAGAAGATACGAAAGATACGCACAGCCAAACTCGATATTCGTAGCCGGATCGTTAAGGTTGTCGGCCGAATACTCGCCACCGTCGACAAGGCCCTTGGCGATCATATCCTGGGCAGTCTCGGGCATCAGCTGCATCAATCCCTGAGCACCCTGATTCGACTCGGCCTCGGGATCCCAATTCGATTCAGACTTAATGACAGCGCACACCAGATACGGATCCAGATTATGCGAAATACTGGATTGCTTTACATACGCCTCGTAGTCAATCGGATACAGCGGCTTAAAGAAAGCGGCAGGAGCATATGAGTAAACGAATGAGATAAGGCCGAAGGCAAAAACGGCAGCCAGCGGTATAAGGCGATACCACGTAAGGAAACGTGTCTTAGGCATCGGCCTCCTCCTTATCCGCTACATCCCCGAACCCATGGCGCGAAAGCCATGCGTCCAGTTGTTCAAAGAGCGAGTTATCGTCTGCCGCATTGTCAATCACAGTTGTAGCGAGATTACAAAGCGAAGCCTCATCAGGTTGGCATGCAGAGCGCGCATCAAAATCAGAGGACTCCATGCCACGTTGAATAGCGCGCTCGCGACGAACTGACAAAGGGGCGCTGATGACCAGAATTTCATCAGCCAAGCCAAATGCATCCTCAAAACCAGTCGGAGCAGAAACCTCGACCACCGCAAAGGGATAACGGGGAGATGAAACCGTACAACAAACCGGATCGAGAATCCTAAGCGAAAGCTGTTCAATCAGAACGGGATGCACGATGCCATTGAGCCGTGCGACCGAATCAGGAGAAGCGAAAGCTCGAGAAGCGAGGATGCTGCGGCGAATGCCGCCTTCCTCATCCAAAATGTCCCAACCGAATTCATCCGCGAGAGTATTGACGATATCAGAGCCCGGCACATACAGAGATTTTGCAAGCTCATCCAGATCGATAAGCATAGCGCCACGAGATTCGAAATAGCGGCAGGCCGTCGACTTACCCGAAGCAATATTGCCCAAGACAAATACGGTAAACATCAAGCCCTCCCTAACGCCAATGCGAGTAATTATCGCTCAAATACACTAGAAGGACTCAAAATACAGCCAAAGAGTAAGAGCGCATACGGGGGAGGTAGGTCCCAAAGCACAACGTGTATACAACGCAAAAAGGGGG
>UREZ01000093.1 GCA_900547025.1 uncultured Collinsella sp. | reverse complement strand
TGCGGTTGGTGGCTCCGACTTCGACGAGCTTGGCGCCCGAAGCCGCCATGACATCGGGAATACGGAAGCTGCCGCCAATCTCGACGAGCTCGCCGCGGCTCACGATGACCTCCTTGCCTGCGGCATGGGACGCCAGCACCAGCAGCACCGCGGCGGCGTTGTTGTTGACCACGAGCGCGTCCTCAGCACCGGTGAGTGAGCGGATCAGCTGCGCAGCGTGCTCCTTACGCGACCCACGCGAACAGGTGTCGACGCTGTACTCGAGCGTGCTGTAGCCGCGCGCGACCTCGGCCACGGCCTTGGCGGCCGACTCCGCGAGCGGGGCGCGGCCCAAGTTGGTGTGGATGACCACGCCCGTAGCGTTGACGGCAGGGCGCAGGCTCGGCAACGCAGAGCGGTGCGCACGCCACTCGATGGCCGAGGCTAGTTCGCGCTTAGAGCGCGGGGCAGCACCGGCGCGAATGGCGGCGCGCTCCTCGTCGAGCTCGGCCGTGACGGCGGCATGCGCCACCGCGTCGCAGGTCTCCCCTGCCGCCTTCACAACCGGCCACTCTGCGAGCAGCTCGTTGACGGAAGGAATGGAGCGCAAGCGGGCGCGCACCTCATCGGACATGTTCTGGCTATCGCTCATGTGCAGCCTTTCAAAAGAAACGTGGACCAGTCGAATACATCAGCTGAGTCAATTACTCGTCATTATCCCCGCGCGCGACAATCTTTTCCACGCGAACGGCGTTTTCCTGGGTGAGCGCGGCGCCCGTCAACGGGTCCCAACGCAACGGCGTATGGTCGAGCGGGCCCACGCCCAGGGCATGAGCGCCACCGGCATCGGCGCCAAACGAACGCCCACCGGGAGCAGCCGACGTAAAGATGCACGCCGGATGCAGATAGGGCGTCGTCTCCACGCGCACGCGGTCGCGGCCCATGTCGCTCACGAGCTCAACGACCTCGCCATCGGCGATACCCATGCGAGCGGCGACATCGGCATTCATCTGCACGGCATCCAGGTCCGATCCAGCCTCGGCGGCACCTTGGGCCGCGAGCCTGCGCGAGGTATGCGACTCAAAGGGTCGATTGCCGCTAATGAGGCGAAACATCCGCGGACCGGGCTCCACCATGGGCGCGATCCAGTTGGGTACACGACCCAGGCCGGCTCGTTCCCATACGTCGCTTGCCAGCACGATCTTGCCGCCGGCAAGCGGAATCACCGGCTCGCCCGTACGCGACGGCAGCGCCACGCCCGTATCGGCCCAACCGCGCTCCTTGAGCTCGTCCAGATTGATCCCAAACGGCGCCACCTGGGCAGCCGCAAGGTCGTCAGACGTAAACTGGAAGTACTCGCCCACGCCACACGCCTGCGCCAGACCAGCAAAAATCTCCCGACCGGGACGCGTGTCGTCATGCTGCACAGGCAGCACGGCGTTGCGGTAGAACACGCGCGCGTCGTTGCGGCCCACGACCGTACCCACGCCGCGGTCGGCCTCCAGATACGTCACGTCGGGCAGTACGAAGTCAGAAGCACGCGCCGTCTCGGACCAGCGAATATCAATCGTCACGAGCAAGTCGAGCTGCTGCAAAATACTCAACCAAGCCTGTGCATTGCCATAGCCCGCACCGGGGTTACTGGCATAGACGATGAGCCCACGCAAATCGCCGGCAAGAATCGACTGACCGATGGTCGTACACAGGCCGCGCACCGGATCGACCAGTGGATAGCGCTCGGACCCCAGCTTGGACATGCGCGGCACCGGCGGCGTCGCAAAGCGTGCGGGATCAAGGTCGCCCAGCGCAAGCGGTGTGGGTGGATTGAGCGCGCCGCCCGCATGTCCAATACAGCCCAGCAGCACATCGACCAAGCAGATAGCGCGCGCGGTCTGGGTGCTATTGGCATACGCGATACCGATGCCGCCATGAAAGCCAGCATCTACCACGGCGGCAGGCGCGGCGGCGGCGAGATCGCGCGCCGTGGCGACAATCTCTTCGGCCGGCACGTCGCACATCGACTCGGCCCACTCAGGCGTCCAAACAGCAGCCGCCTGCGCCAGCTCATCAAAACCCGTGGTATAGCGGGCAACAAACTCGTGGTCGTATAAGTCCTCGGCAATGAGCACATGCGCAATGCCCAGCAGCAAGGCCAGGTCGCAGCCCGGGCGCACGCGCAGCCAGCGGTCGGCAAGCGCAGCCGAGCCGCTGCGCCGGGGGTCGACCACGATAATCTTCGCCCCACGGCGACGGGCATCGTTGAGCGCATCGACGGCCCCCATCGTCGATGAATCGACGATGGAACGCCCAAGGTACATGATGCAGTCGGTATGCGCTAGGTCGGAGGCGGGGCTGTAGCCCAGGCTGTGCTCCCATCCGGTGAGACGACTTACCTCGCAGGCACCATCGGCGCCGTACACGTTGGGCGAACCCAGCGCGTGCATAAGACGATAGGCCCAGTAGCGTTCGAACGAGGGCACGCCGAGCGTCATGCCCAGCGCGCGCGGACCATGCCCGTCAACAATCCCCCCAAGGCGCGCAGCGATCTGCGCGAACGCCTCGTCCCAGGTAATCGCATCGAACCCCGAGCCATCCCGGCGGCGTCGCATGGGGTGCACAATGCGATCGCGCTCGTCAAACGGCATGTCCAGACGATGGCGCCCGCGGGCGCACAGGGCACGCGCCGCGCACGGATGCCCCGGCACCGGCAACTCGGCCACCACACGCCCATCCTCAACATGGGCTACAAAGGCACAATCGGCATAGCATCCCCCGCATGTGGTCACCACGGCGCGACCGTCACGCTTCACAGCAGATGCCATCTCGATTACCCCTTTCATCAGCCAAACACAACAGGCCAACAGCCCGGCAACGAGCCCCAGACCCAAAAAGCCTCCCGCACGGCAACGCCCCGCGGGAGGCCCAACGTCAAACAGACGGTACTTTACGCCTCGGACTTCTTGGCATAGATAAACCAGTAGCCGAGCGCGACTAGAACCGCGCCGCCCACGATGTTGCCCAGCGTGGCGGCGGACAGGTTAAACGCAATGCCCGCGGCGTTGAGCGCATCGGCGCCGGCGACGTCGGCGCCATAGCCGCACGCGTGCATCACGGCACCCATAGGCAAAAAGTACATGTTGGCAACGCAGTGCTCAAAACCGCAGGCCACAAAGGCGGCGATGGGCAGCAGAATGCCCACGACCTTATCGACCACGGTCTTGCCGGCGGTACCGATCCACACGGCCAGGCACACAAAGATGTTGCACAGGATGCCACGGAAGAAGATCGTCACCCAGTCGATCGTCACCTTGCCGGCGGCGACGCTCACCATGGAATTGGCGACTGCCTCGCCGTCGAGCTTGTAAATGCCGGCCATGTACACCAAAAAGACAATGAACAGGGCACCGGCATAATTGCCGACCCACACGACGACCCAGGCCTTGAGCATCTGGACCAGGGTGATCTTTTTGCTCTTGAGCGCGCAGACCATAAGCGAGTTGCCGGTAAACAGCTCGGCGCCGCACACCAGCACCAGCACCAGGCCCAGGCAAAAGCACAGGCCGCCCACGACGCGCTGGGCACCCCAGCCCAGCGTGCTATCGCTCAAGAACACGGTAAAGAACAGGCCGCCGAAGGCAATAAACGCACCGGCGAACATTGCCAACAGAAAGGCCTTTGCGACCGGCAGGTTGGCCTTGGTCACGCCGGCGGCCTCGGTCTTGGCCTCGATCGCGGCGGGCGCAAGGCAATCGGGAGCGGGATATTCTGCCTTGGAATCTGCCATGTCAATCACTTCTTTCCTAATCAGCAGGGACAAGCGCTCCTATTGCTCTTGTCCCAAGCGGACAAAGTGGGAAAAGTCGTTGGCGGCCACGGCGTCGTACACGGCGTCGACGGCGTCAAAGACCTCCGGGGACATAGGGTTGTAAAACTCCGTATCGCCCGGCTGAATCCCTATGAAGACGATATCTTCGCACGATTGCTCGATTTCCTCGATCAGAATCGACAAAGGGAGCGAATGCGTGGTGAACATCGACTTGCGGGCCACATCGCGCTTATCGAGCAGGCGGATAGACCCGACGGGCAGCGCCATGTCGGCGGCATCGACCAAGACCAGTCGAGGCGGACGCTCGCGCTTGACCTCGATGATGTCGTCCTCGGGCGTTTGGCCACCGTCGATGGTGTACCAACCGGCAATGGGCGCGTCCTCCATCTTTTTGGAGAGCACGGGGCCGGCGGCATCGTCGGCACGCAGCACGCTTCCCGCCGTGAGCACGATACCCGCAAACGGGGCGCCGTTCACACGTCCATCCACAACGCGACCCATTACTGCAACCTTCCCGTCAGGTACACGCCCGACACATCGCGCACGCGCTCAACCAGATCGCGGAACTTCATCAGAAACGCGACCTGCTGGGCATGCAGGCCAAAGTCGTCGTCGAACACCGAGATGCCAGCCTTGGCCGACCCGCGAAAACCGCGATCGTCGAGCAGCGCATCGCAGGCCTCGAGCAGCGACGGCACCGCCGCCTTGTCGAGCTGGCACTCGCCAAAGGAGCGGATGGCCTCGAACTTGGTCTTGGCCTCCCCCTCCGGCAGCGCGTCGACGAGCGAATAGAACACATCCACCGGCACCGACAGGCGCGGCTCAAAGCAATCGAGCACGCCGGTGTGGTGGCCCACGGCGAGCGTGTAGTACAGCACGTCGCAGGCCTCCTGGGGAACGTCTTCCTCGGTCTCCACAAACTTACGCGTGAGCTCGTAAAAGACCACCTGGTCGGGCGCATGGCCCAGGCAGGGGTCGGCGACGCCCTCGGCAGCCTCGTCGCTTGCGCGCGAGGCATCGCCAAAAGAGCCGCCGAGCATGCCGGGGCCCGCAAAGTAACCAGAGCGGTCCGTGAGCTCCATCTAGCGACCTCCGGCCAGCACCAGATCCTGCAGCGCCGAGTAGACCTCAACGCGGCGAGGATCGTCTTGCTTGTCGATGAGCAGCGCCATGGCACCGCGGATATCGCCCTTGGGCGCGCCCTCGAGCGTATCCATAAACTCGTTGGCCAGGTCGCGGCCGTAACGGTAGCCGCTCATGGCACGAGTCTCGCGCTCGATGGCAACGCGCAGCTTGTACGGCACACCGGGATGCAGGATATCGGCCTGCTCGCCGGCGGCCTCCACCGTGGTCTCGGCATGGAGCTTTTGGTCCAGCAGACCGAGCGCCATAGCAAAGCCGTAAACGGTCTGCGCGGGGCTGGGCGGGCAGCCGGGGATGTAGACATCGACCGGCAGAATCTTGTCCGTGCCGCCCCAGACGCAGTAGTTGTCGTAGAAGATGCCGCCGGTGCAGCCGCACGCGCCATAGGACACCACGATCTTGGGGTCGGGTGCGGCCTCAAA
This sequence comes from uncultured Collinsella sp., assembly GCA_900547025.1. Lineage (GTDB taxonomy): Bacteria > Actinomycetota > Coriobacteriia > Coriobacteriales > Coriobacteriaceae > Collinsella. The sequence goes on along the minus strand of UREZ01000093.1, from coordinate 1,355 downwards.
GGCGCGCAGGGCCGGCATGCGCATGGCACGCGTCACGGCGCCGGTGTACAGCAGCACATCGGCGTGACGGGGCGAGGGCACGACCTTGATGCCAAAACGCTCGACGTCAAAGACGGGCGTGATGGAACCGAAGATCTCGATCTCGCAGCCGTTGCAGCCGCCGCAGTCAACACGGTAGACGTACACCGAGCGCTTGATCTTCTTAAGAAGGGTCGCCTTGGCCTTCTCGATGCTCTCGTCGAGCTCGATCTTGGTCGGGCGGTACTGAAGCCGCTCGGGCAAAAGCGTGGGTTCGGCCATGGTTACTCCTCCTTCGTATCAAAATCCATGATGATGCCCTCGACCGGCGCCGGACCGGCAGGAATCTCGGGCGCATCGGGGTTGAGCTCGCGGTCGATATACTCCGGGTTCACGCCGTGGCCGCCCAGATACTCCATGCCGGGGCCCTGGGGCTCACTGGACGCAAGCGTCTCGTTGGCAGCCATGCCGTGCGCGTTGCCGGTCTTTACGGCCGAGGCGGCGCGCAGGGCGTCGAGCTCGCGCTTGCACTCCTGGCACACGCGCACGGTACGGGCGGCCTGCTCGGCCTCCATGCCGCCGGCCTTTTGCGGCAGGCGCTTGGCGTAGTCGATCTCCTTGTGCGGGGCAAACGGCTTGCCGCAGCGCGAGCAGTGCTCGAGCGTGTAGACGCTCTTGCTGGTGAGGTCGTCTTTGCTCATGACGGCCAGCTCAAACTCCTCGGTGAGCTTGATGGCCTCCATGGGGCAGGCTTCCTCGCAGCGGCCGCAAAAGATGCAGCGACCGTAGTCAATCGACCAGGTGATGGTATCGGCCGCAAGGTCGGTGTCCATGCGAATGGCATCGGCCGGGCACGCCACGCCGCAGGCACCGCAGGCGATGCAGAGCTCGGCGTTGTGCTCGGGCTTGCCGCGCATGTCCTTGTTGGTGGGGAACGGCGCAAACGGGTACTTGACCGTCGCGTCGCCGGCCTTGGCGTTAACCTTCCAAAGCTTCAGCATATTAGAGCGCCTCCTCATCGAGCGGGGCGGCCATGGTGCCCTCGCCCGCAAGCGGCGACTTGTCGCGCCAGACGTTCTCGAACTGCTCCTTGTCGAGCACGTGGTCGCGCTTGGCGGCGACATCGGTCACCGTCACGCGGTCGGTGCAGGAGTAGCACGGGTCGAGCGAACCGACGATCAGCGCCGCGTCGCCCACGGTGTTGCCGCGGAACATGTAGCGCAGGACCGGCCAGTTGCTGTACGTGGCGGCCTTGGCGCGCCAGCGGTAGCACTTCTGGTTGTTGCCGAGCATGGCCCAGTGCACGTCCTCGCCGCGCGGCGCCTCGGTGGCGCCGA
>UREZ01000092.1 GCA_900547025.1 uncultured Collinsella sp. | reverse complement strand
GATGCTCGCCGACATCCTGACCGTCCAGGAGAACTTCAACTACGACATCAAGGGCAAGACCCTCGTCTTCATGGGCGACTGCAAGAACAACGTTGCTCGCTCCCTCATGGTCGTCTGCTCCAAGCTCGGCATGAACTTCGTGGCCTGCGGCCCCGAGGAGTGCATGCCCGCTGACGACGTCATCGAGGCCTGCAAGCCCATCGCCGAGGCCAACGGCTGCACCATCAAGCTGACCACCGACGTCAAGGACGGCGTCACCGGTGCCGACGTTATCTACACCGACGTGTGGGTCTCCATGGGCGAGCCCGACGAGGTCTGGGCCGAGCGCATCGCTCAGCTCACCCCGTATCGCGTTACCTCCGAGGTCATGGCTATGGCCAACCCGGGTGCCATCTTCCTGCACTGCCTGCCCAGCTTCCACGACACCAACACCACGATTGGCGCCGAGAAGTGCGAGCAGTTCGGCATCACCGAGCAGGAGGTCACCGACGAGGTCTTCGAGAGCCCCGCTTCCAAGGTCTTCGACGAGGCCGAGAACCGCATGCACACCATCAAGGCTGTCATGTACGCCACGCTCAAGTAAGAGCATCTAGCATCTCGCTCGGGGTGTATTGCTGCACACCCCGAGCAGTTTTATCTGGTAATAATCTCGCATCAAGCGGCAGGCACGGCACGGAAGATCCGCTTAGCGCGAGAAAGTTAAATGATTTATGAAGGGGGGATGAGAACCATGACTGAGACCGCTAAGAAAAAGCGCGGTATGCCTTCATCGTTCACCATTCTTCTAGCTCTGCTGGCAATTGTTGCAGTGATTACCGTTATCGTCTCCGGCACGTCCGGCGGCGCGGTTACTGCAGCCCGCTTGAGCGATTTCTGCACCGCCCCGATCCTGGGCTTCGCTGACGCTCTGCCCGTCTGCCTCTTCGTTATGATCCTGGGCGGCTTCCTCGGTATGATGACCGAGACCGGCGCTCTGGACAACGGCATCGCCGTTCTGGTGCAGAAGCTTAAGGGCAACGAGATCATGCTCGTTCCTGTCCTTATGCTCATCTTCTCCCTCGGTGGTACCACCTATGGTATGTGCGAGGAGACCGTTCCCTTCTACGCCCTGCTCGCCGCTACCATGATGGCCGCTGGCTTCGACCCCATGGTCGGCGCCGCTACCGTCCTGCTCGGCGCTGGCTGCGGCTGCCTGGGCTCCACGGTTAACCCGTTCGCCGTCGGCGCTGCCGTCGACGCTCTGACCGGCGTTGGCATTGAGGTCAACCAGTCCATCATCATCGGCCTCGGTGCCGTCCTGTGGATTGTCACTACCGCTATGTCCATCGTTTTCGTGATGAACTATGCCAAGAAGGTCAAGGCTGACAAGGGTTCCACCATCCTGTCGATGCAGGAGCTCAAGGACGCCGAAGAGGCTCACGGCAAGGCTGCTTCCGAGGTCCACAAGGAGGTCAAGCTCACCGGTCGTCAGAAGGGTGTTCTGATCGCCTTCGCCTTCACCTTCGTCGTCATGATCGTCGGTTTCATTCCGCTGGCCGATCTCAACGAGGGCGTCGCCAACTTCTTCGACGCTGGCGCTGTCTACGACGCCGATGGTAACGCCGTCGTCCAGGGCTGGTCTGCCCTGATCACCGGCCTGCCCATTGGCCAGTGGTACTTCGACGAGGCTTCCACCTGGTTCTTCCTCATGGCCGTCCTGATCGGTATCATCGGTGGCCTGTCCGAGAAGCAGATCGTCAACACCTTCATCACCGGCGCTGCCGACATGATGTCCGTTGTTCTCGTTATCGCCCTCGCCCGTGGTATCTCCGTCCTCATGGCTAACACCGGCCTCGACGTCTTCGTCCTCGACGCTGCCGCCAATGCCCTGGCTGGCCTGTCCGGCGTGATCTTCGCTCCCATGAGCTTCCTGGTCTACTTCGGCCTGTCCTTCCTGATCCCCTCGACCTCCGGTATGGCCACCGTCTCCATGCCCATCATGGGACCGCTGGCTGTTAAGCTTGGCTTCTCGCCCGAGGTCATGGTCATGATCTTCTCCGCCGCCATCGGTGTCGTGAACCTGTTCACCCCGACTTCCGGCGCCATCATGGGCGGTCTCGCCCTGGCCAAGATCGAGTGGACGACCTGGCTCAAGTTTGCCCTTAAGCTCATCGTCGCGCTCTCCGTCGTCTGCGCCGTCATCCTGACCGTCGCCTGCGTGCTGCTCTAAGTACCCAACGGGTACCCCACGGAAACCTTGACGATCCTGTAGAGGATCACCTGGTCATCGTCTGTCCGGTGGGGTAAACCCACCGGTAGACTCCTACCTTTAGCCCCCTTCCGTTCCGTGCGCGGGAGGGGGCGACTTTTTGTTCCGCGGTTTTACCAAACGCCGGAACACTCGACGCTGCAAGCCCGCCAGAGCGGCAATCTGACGTTCAATCGTCGGGCATGGCCAAAAGGCCTATGCCCTCCTCTTTCACGTCACCTTGCTCGCTCTGGCGGGCTTTCGCTGGCTTATGCTCAACCTGCGGCGCTGCCATTGTTGGTGCTGAGTGCCTTGTTTCCCGTCCCAAATTAGCCATCTCGGGTCCCCGGTGGTTGCGGTGGGCGTGTTTGGTTGGTGCCTGTTGATGGTCTGGGTATCGGGGAGGGCGGGCTCCGTTATAATCGCCTAGAACATTAATTGGAAACGGGACGGGAGCCATACATGCGCCAGGGTTTCGACAACGCGAAGTATATCGAGCTGCAGGCTGCTCACATTAAGGAGCGCATCTCGCAGTTTGGTGGCAAGCTCTATTTGGAGTTTGGCGGTAAGCTGTTCGATGACTATCATGCGAGCCGCGTGCTGCCGGGTTTTGAACCGGACAGCAAGTTCCGCATGCTCAAGAGCATCGCCGACGATGTCGAGGTTATCATCGCGATCAACGCGAACCACATCGAGAAAAACAAGGCTCGTGGTGACCTTGGCATTACCTATGACGAGGACGTTTTGCGCCTGGTCGATCTGTTCCGAGGGAATGGGTTTGCCGTCGCGGCTGTGGTCATCACCCAGTATGCCGGCCAGCCTGCTGCCGATGTGTTCCGCAACCGCCTGAACGCGCTCGGTATTCCCGCCAAGCTGCACTATCCCATCGAGGGGTATCCGCACGATGTCGATCTGATCGTGTCCGACGATGGCTACGGCAAGAACGAGTTTGTCGAGACCACGCGTCCGCTCGTTGTCGTGACGGCACCCGGCCCCGGCTCGGGCAAGCTCGCTACTTGCCTCTCGCAGCTGTATCACGAGCATAAGCACGGTACCGCCGCCGGCTATGCCAAGTTCGAGACCTTCCCGGTCTGGAATCTTCCTCTGACGCATCCGGTCAATATTGCCTACGAGGCCGCCACGGCTGACCTCGACGACGCCAATATCATCGATTCGTTCCACCTTGAGGCCTACAACAAGACCACGGTCAACTACAACCGCGACGTCGAGGCCTTCCCGGTAGTCCGTGCCCTGATGGAAAAGATCCTGGGCAAGAGCCCCTACCAGAGCCCTACGGACATGGGCGTCAATATGGTCGGCTTTGCCATCACCGATGACGATGCCTGCCGCGACGCATCCAAGATGGAGATCGTCCGCCGCTACTTTACCGCGGTCGAAAATGTGCGCCGTACCGGCGTGGGCGATGAGCAAGTCGATCGTCTCAAGATTATTATGAAGAAAGCCGGCATCGATAAGAACTACTCACCGGCGCGCTCGGCGGCCCTCACCAGGGAGCAGCTGACGGGTGGTCCCGTGGGTGCCATGGTCATGCCCGATGGCTCCGTGGTGACCGGTAAGACCTCCACGCGCCTGGGCGCCGCAAGTTCGCTCATTATGAACGCCCTCAAGCATGTCTCGGGCGTCGACCTTGAGCTCGAGGTCATTAGCGATGAGGCGATCGAGCCCATCAGCAAGCTCAAGACGCATTTTCTCGGCAGCAAAAACCCGCGCCTTCACACCGACGAGACGCTTATGGCGCTGTCGATCACCTCGGCCACGAGTGAGACGGCCGCTCGCGTCCTTTCGGGTCTGGAGCAGTTGCGCGGTTGCGATGCCTTCTTTAGCGTGATCATCTCGCCGACGGACGAGACGGTACTGCGCAAACTGGGTATCAACGTGTGCTGCGAGCCCAAGTTTGAGCGCCGCGGTTTCTTCCATCGCTAAGTTTGAAGCACCGCGGTAATTGCATTGCATTTTGGCCGTATCGGGTTAGCGCCCGGTACGGCTTTTTAATCAACAAAGCGCCTATTTCGGCGAAAAATAGCTGTTTACCTGCCTGGAAACAATTTGAGCGGTATACAATAACCGTAACTGTTTCATCCTTAGCGGGATGCCGCATGATGGATATTACCTGCCATCGTGAGGTGTGTCGGTCGCGCACGGCGCGTTAGATGCTCGTGCTCGGTTTGAGGAGGCTGCTATGGCGGGCAAGGGTCGTGCGAGTGTCAACGATATGAAGCGTGTCGAGGTGCTGGTGTTGATGGAGATCGACCAGCAAACTGAAGACAATGGCGGGCCGTATGGTTTCTCGCGCAAAACGCTTGCCGAGCGCGTGGGGGTTTCGCCGTATCGTGCCCGCGCCGCAATCGATCGCTTGGATTCCGAAGGCATGATCGATGTCGTCTCGCGTTATAGCGACGACGGCGGTCAGCTTGCAAATGGCATTTGCCTCACCGAACGTGGCGAATGGTATCTTGAGGGCGTCCGTACCGGCATGCTCGTTCAAGAAATGCTTGAGGACGCGGTTGCTGATCGATAGCAGCATGTAACCCTTGCCATAGCGACGCCGCCTGGGAAACCGGGCGGCGTTTTGTTTCAAGATTGAGAAATGCAATCGCACGCGAGAAAAATTGCGAAAGGTCCGCGGCGCGAGTATTACAATGAAGACCCGTAAGATGTGGATAAACAACTTCTACGGGAAGCGCAGGTAACTCAATATGACCAAGCATGTGTTCGTAACCGGTGGCGTGGTTTCGTCCCTGGGCAAGGGTATCACCGCGGCCTCGCTGGGCCGTCTGCTCAAGTCGCGTGGCTACAAAGTAACGATGCAGAAAGCCGACCCGTATCTGAACGTCGACCCCGGTACCATGAGCCCCTTCCAGCATGGTGAGGTCTTCGTTACCGAGGACGGTTACGAGTCCGACCTGGACCTGGGTCATTACGAGCGCTTTATTGATGAGAACCTGACCCGCGATTCCAACTTTACGACCGGTGCCATCTACAAAAGCCTAATCGCCCGTGAGCGTCGCGGCGACTTTTTGGGCGGTACCGTGCAGGTGATTCCCCACGTCACCAATGCCATTAAGGACAAGTTCCGCCGCATCGAGGAGCAGACCGGCTCCGATGTAGTCATCACCGAGCTGGGCGGCACGATCGGCGACATCGAGTCCCAACCGTTTGTCGAGGCCATCCGTCAGTACCGCAAGGAGGCCGGCCCCGAGAACGTCTGCTACATCCACGTGTCGCTCGTTCCCTATATCGCCGCCGCCCACGAGGTCAAGACCAAGCCCACGCAGCATTCCGTCAAGGAGCTCCGCAGCTTTGGCATCCAGCCCGATATCATCGTGCTGCGCTCCGACCACCATATCGATGACGCTATCCGCGGAAAGATCGCAAGCTTCTGCGACGTCGACACCGATTGTGTCTTTACCAACGAGGACTGCGCGAGCATTTACGATGTTCCGCAGCTGCTTGCCGAGCAGGACTTTGACCTGCGCATTTGCGAGCGCCTGGGTCTGGACCCGCGTGTGCGCGACATGAGCGAGTGGAACGAGTTCCTGCGCAAACAGAATCACGCCAACCATCACGCCGACAAGGTGAAGATCGCCGTCGTGGGTAAGTACACGCAGCTGCCCGATGCGTACCTGTCGGTTATCGAGGCCCTGCACCATGCGGGCGTCTTCTACGATCGCCATGTGGACGTTCAGCTAGTCGACGGCGAGAGCCTCGACGAGCAGAATGTCTCCGAGGTTCTGGGCGACGCCTCGGGCATCCTGGTCCCCGGCGGCTTTGGCAAGCGCGCCCTGGAGGGCAAGATCCTCGCGGCCGAGTTTGCCCGTGAGCACAAGATTCCGTATCTGGGCATTTGCCTGGGTATGCAGGTGGCCGTGTGCGAGTTCGCCCGCAACGTCGTCGGCCTTGCCGGCGCCAGCTCCTCCGAGTTCGATCCGGACGGCCCGTTTAGCGTCATCGATCTGATGAGCTCGCAGGAGGACGTGACCGAGAAGGGCGGCACCATGCGCCTGGGCGCCTATCCGTGCAAGCTCGCCGCCGATACCCTTGCTCGCGAGGCATATGGCGAGGAACTCGTCTACGAGCGTCACCGTCATCGCTTTGAGTTCAACAACGCCTTCCGTGACCAGCTCGAGGACGCCGGCTTGGTTATCTCGGGTCTGTCGCCCGACGAGCGCCTGGTCGAGATGGTCGAGCTGCCGCGCGACGTGCATCCGTGGTATGTGGCAACCCAGGCTCATCCCGAGTTCAAGAGCCGCCCGACCAACCCGCAGCCGCTGTTCCGCGAGTTCGTGCGCGCTTCGATCGGCCAGCACGAGGGTGTCGACCGTCTGCAGGTGACGCCCATGAACCTCGCTACGGACTAAGGGTGCCGGCGAATAAGGAATATACCGAAGCTACTCCCTCGTCGCTCGCCGTGGCGGCGGGGGAGTATCTCGATTACCTCGCGGTCGAGCGGGGTTTGGCGCGCAACACGATTGCGGCCTATCGTCGTGACCTGACGACGTACTGCGCCTATCTGGAGCGGGCGGGTATTGTGTCTT
>UREZ01000091.1 GCA_900547025.1 uncultured Collinsella sp. | reverse complement strand
CCGTCGGCCCCGCCCTGGGCGCTGCTGGCGTGAACATCATGCAGTTCTGCCAGGCCTTTAACGCCGAGACGCAGGACAAGAAGGGCGACATCATCCCCGTTGAGATCTCTGTCTACGAGGATAAGTCCTTCTCCTTCATCACCAAGACCCCGCCGGCGGCTCACCTCATCAAGAAGGAGCTGAACCTCAAGTCTGGTTCCGCTAAGCCCCAGGCTGACAAGGTTGGTCAGCTCTCCCAGGAGCAGCTCACCAAGATCGCCGAGATCAAGATGCCGGACCTCAATGCCAACGACATTGACGCCGCCAAGAAGATCATCGCCGGTACCGCCCGTTCCATGGGCGTCACCATCGCTGAGTAGCGATTTCTTATGGTAACGGCGGGTGCTCCGACCGGGGCGCCCGTTAAATGTGTGCAATAGGGCACACGATACGATGTGGGAGGGCTCACGCCCGTTTAACCACAGGAGGTAATGCACATGGCTAAGCATGGTAAGAGCTATAACGCCGCTGCCGAGAAGATCGACCGCGCCACGCTCTACACCCCCCTTCAGGCTGCCAAGCTCATCAAGGAGCTCGACACCGCCAAGTTCGACGAGACCGTCGAGGCTCACTTCCGTCTGGGCATCGATACTCGTAAGGCTGACCAGAACATCCGTGGTTCCATCTCCCTGCCCCACGGCACCGGCAAGACCGTTCGTGTTGCCGTCTTCGCCGAGGGCGAGAAGGCCCGTGAGGCTGAGGCTGCCGGCGCCGACATCATCGGTTCCGACGAGCTCGTCGCCCAGATTCAGAAGGGCGAGATCAACTTCGACGCCGCTATCGCTACGCCGAACATGATGGCCAAGGTTGGCCGCATCGGTAAGATCCTTGGTCCCCGTGGCCTCATGCCGAACCCCAAGCTCGGCACCGTGACCATGGACGTCGCCAAGATGGTCTCCGAGCTCAAGGCTGGCCGCGTTGAGTACCGCGCCGACCGCTACGGCATCTGCCACGTGCCCCTGGGCAAGAAGTCCTTCTCTGAGCAGCAGCTCGTCGAGAACTACGCTGCCCTGTACACCGAGATTCTGCGCGTCAAGCCCTCTTCTGCTAAGGGCAAGTACGTCAAGTCCATCTCCGTGTCTTCCACCATGGGCCCTGGCGTCAAGGTCGATCCCGCTGTCCAGCGTGACTTCCTGGCTGAGTAACTGCTAGTTACTGCCTGAGTACAGCAAGCATTGCTAAAGAAACCCGGTTCTGCCTTGTGCAGGACCGGGTTTCTTGCTATCGCGTCAAAAGCACCATAAAGGGGACAGTGTCCCCTTTATGGTGGTTACCAGGGTGTTCTGGCTGTTGAGGACTCGATGGCATCGTGGCGTTTGAGCTCGCGGCGCATGGTTTGCGAATTGAGCCAGGCTGCCTGCCAGCCACGGATGGGGTAGCGCGTCTGGTCGAGCTCAAACTGCGTATAGCCGCAGGCGTTGACAATCTTCGTTCCGCATGGGTGTTGGCGCTCGCGTTGAAAGTTGGGGCCGTAGCTTTGGTGTACATGCCCATGCACCATGTAGTCGGCCCCCCAGGACTCAAGTGCCGTGTTAAAGCACTCAAACCCTCGATGCGGTAGATCGTCCAGATCACCCATACCGGCGGCGGGCGCATGGGTAAGCAGAATGTCGCACCCGCCGACCATCCTAACCTTACGCGACAGCTTACGCATGCGCTTGGACATCTCGCGTTCGGTGTACATGTTGGCGCCGTCGCGATAACGCATGGACCCGCCAAGGCCCGCAATGCGAATCCCTCGGTACGTGTACACGCTGTCTTCCACGCAGATACATCCGCCCGGTGCATGACGTGCGTAGCGATCATCGTGATTGCCGCGCACGTAGATGAGCGGCTTGTTGATGACTGTGACCAAAAACTCAAGATAGTCCGGGTCCAGATCGCCGGCGGACAAAATCAGGTCGACACCCTCAAAGCGTTCCTTGCGAAAGCACTCCCAAAGGCATCGTTCTTCGGTATCGGCTATGGCAAGGATTTTCATAGGGCAGGGACTTTCGGCTCATCGTCGAGCTGCGGAATGGTGCCTACCACGTTATCCGCCAGCCAATTCATCTCGACAATCTGCGTGCTCGGCAGCGGAGGGAAGCCTTCGATCTGTACCACGCCGTTCTGGCTGTGGAGCTCGCCGCCAAAGGGGTTGATGGAGCCCTCGACAATGCCGTTGCGGAGCAACTGCACGAGTTTGCGCGTCTGGTAGGGTAGGCCCGGAGCGTAACGGATATCGATAACGCCCGAGCTCATGCCGTACCAGTAGTTGACGGCGCGAACCTGGTTGTCGTCACTGGTCTCGTCCCACGTGCCGTGCAGAAGGCTGCGAACGATGAGCTCGTAGTAACGGCCCCAGTTCCATACCGGCATGGCGATGCCGGTAACCTTGCCATCGACCAGGCGGTGGAGTCCGTAGGCCGTAGGGTCTTCGAGCGACTTTGACATGTCAGCGCCGGTCATGACGCTCACGCCTTCGCGGCACATGGCCTCGGCGAGACCGCCGGCGGGCACATCGCCCCAGGTGAGGATAATTTGCGCGCGGGGGTCGAGCAGCGAGGCACCGATGGCAAAGGCATTGATCTCGCTGAGTGCGCCCGAGGCGAAGACCGACGCGTGGTAGCCGATGCGATGGTTGTCCGCCATGCTGGCGGCAAGGGCGCCCAGGAGGAACTTGGCCTCGTACATCTTGCCAAAGTACGAACGGACGCTTTGGTGGGGAAGGCCGATAGAGCAGTTAAGGAACCGAACCTGGGGATACTCAACGGCAGCTCTGAGCGTGTATTCCATCAGGCGGTGCGAGGTCGAGAAGATGACGTTGTCTCCATGTTTGACAGCCGTTTCCACGGCGGCGTAGAACACGTCCGGATCGTGACAGTCTTCGAACGCCTCGGTGCGCACGATACCGTCAAAGTGCTCATCGAGATACTGACGTCCTTGGTCGTGCAGACTGTCCCAGCTCGACGCCGCACAGGGGAACTCATGGATAAAGGCGATACGCAGGGGGTTGGCCGCCGAATAGACAGTCTTGCCCATAAAGAAGTTGAGCACGCCGGAGGTGGACTTGGCGGGCGACTCCTCCTCATCGACGCTCGGCGCTTCGACAAGATCGACCTTGTCCTCGTCGTTTTTGCCGGCAATGACCAGCTCGCGCCAAATCTTGCACAGGCGGTTTACGACGATATCCGTCGGCGTATCCAGCAGGCGGTCCTGGTTGTACACATTGAGGTAGACGAGCATGGCGTCGGCGGGCGTAATGTCCAGGTGGTCGCCGCCTGCGCGAAGGTAGGCGCGCTTAAAGAGCAGGAAGGTGTGGCGCAGGTAGTCGACCTTTTTCTGCGGCCATTTTTCGATAAGGTTCCGACCGAGCATCTTGGCGAGCGTCTCGTAGCTTCCCTCACGCGAGAACTCGATTTCGTATAGGGGGCAGACGCGCCAAAACGCGCAGAATTCACCGTACAGGCGGCTTTCGACGGAATCCCATGTGCCGGGGTAGAGACGGGTGACCCTGGCCGAAACCGTTGGAGCGTCCAGGAATTTGAGGACACTGACGCGTTTGTTGCCTTCCTGGACATAGAACCGATGCATGAACTCGGTGACGATGATGGGATCGCGATAGCCCTCGGTTACCTGGATGTCGTAGAGGTTGGACCACTTGCGGGCGAACTCAGTGTTAAACGGCAGCAGGGGCATAAAGTTGCATGAAAAGGCGGACTGACGGCCTTTGGTGACTGTGCCGACGACCATTTCGAGCGGAATATCCCTTAGGCCGACATTCTCTCGCTGACCTAAGGGGAGCTGGGCAACGAGGCTGTCGAGGTCCGTAAGGTACGGGTGCTCGCTTTGGCTGATGGCGCGACGGCGTCCCTGCTCGCCGCGCTTGCGTGCTTGACGATAGGCCTCTTCCATGATGTTGCTCCCTTAGTCGTTTAAACAACTATATGAACCATGGTACCACGAATGAAAACCACCACAAAGGTGCCTGTCCCTTTTTGGCGGGTTAGGCGATGATGGGGGCGATGGCACGGATGCAGGCGTCGGCTGCCGTGAAAGTAGTGCTGTCGTCGCTGACGATAAAGATGATCTTTCCTTTGATGCCAAAGTCGCCGATTTCGCTAAAGAGTACGTAGGGCTCCTTGTCAAAGCCCGAGATGGGAAGCACGGCGGCCTTGGTGGCGCTGGTCAGCTCGTCTGCCAGCACGTCAAGGGAAGCCCACTTGGACGTGTCCTTTACGGCAACGGGCACGGCCACGCGCCCAAAGGGCATCAAATGCACGAGTGTGTTCTTGGAAATGTTGGAGTTGGGCACAATGATGGTCTGTCCACAGGCATCCTCAATCGTTGTATGGCGCCAAGTGATGTCTTGGACCACGCCGGATACGCCGCCGACCTCGATATTGTCGCCGGGCTTGATGATGCCCATAAAGGTCACCTGCATGCCGCCGATAAGGTTTGACAGCGTGTCCTGAAAGCCGAGCGAAATGGCGATGCCGCCGACGCCAAGAGCGGCAACGAGGGCGTTTGCGTTAATGCCAAAGCAGTTGTCGAGGATAAAGCTGCCGCCGATCATCCAGATGACGGCGCGCGCGATGTTGATGAAGATACTCGATGCCGGAAGCGGGTTATCGTCTCGGTTAAGCAGATGGTTTAGGGTCTTGGATACGACCTTGGCGGCGACGGCGGTGCCTATCGCCAAGATGACGGCCCAGATGATGTTGTGGACCCACCGTTGCTCAAAGAAATGAAGAATCGGCTCAAACAATTCCATGTAGGGAAAACCTCCTAATGATCGTCCAACCATGATACCCACCAAGAAGCCCGTCCGATCACATCGGACGGGCTTCTGTGCTCGATATAAGGTTTACGCGGCGGGGCTGTAAGGCCCGGCGGTGTAGCTTAGCGTCGACGCTTCCAGATAATGCCGAGCATGATGACGATGATGCCGCCGATAAGGCACGCGCCAACTACTGCCAGCGTGCGGTCTCCCGTTGCGGCAAGCTTACCGGTCGTCTTCTTGGTGATGACCTTCGTGGTCGCCGTGTCCGTCTTAGACGAGGGCTTAGGCGTCGGGGCCGGTGAGGGCGTGGGGTCCACGGCTGCGGAGCCGAAGCCGATGGTGCCGGCGAGCCCGGCCATCTTGCTCTCCCAGCCGTTCTGCCCGATCAGCGCCCTTAGCGCTGACTCGCAGGTACCCCACTCGGTGTGCTTGGTGGCGTTTGCGAAGGTGGGGAAGTCGGTCGTGTTGGTAATGATGTAGTTGTTGGTGGCGACGGTATAGGTCTTGGTGGGATCGAACGTGCTGCCGTCTTTGGTGAGTGTGGCACTCACAATGCGCTTGCCTTCGGGCTGCGTCCAATCAATCGTCACGTTGATGCCGCCAAAGGAGAGAACGCTGCCAGAGTCATCGCGCCACTTGTACTTGTTTTGCGCCTCCTGCTCGGTGTGACCGGCCGCCACATAAGCCTGCTGAAGCTCGTAGCTGTCGTTGCAATCGTCGCTGATTTGTAGCGAGTGCTCGAGCGCTGCGAGGAAGTCCGCGCCGGTCATGGTCCAGGTCTCCACGGTGTTGCCGTAGGGCGAGATGGCGATGACGTTGCCGGCGGTCACGTTGCCCGCCGCGATGCCGCCGCGGATGCCGCCAGCGTTTTCGATGGCGAAGTCCGCGCCCGTCAGGGCAAGATAGGAGCCGCAAATCACGTGGCCGATGGTCTGGGCCTTGGTGGTGTCGCCCTCCTTGCTGGGGCGGAAATCGGTGGTGCGCACCATCTCCCAGCCGTGCGTGCCAGATGCGTTCTCGCCGTAGAAATAATTGGTAGAGCTCGTGCCGAGCACCTCGCTCGATGCGGCGCTAAAGGCATCGTCGAGCGGCTTGATCTTGTTGTCGTGGACCTCATCAAGGATGCTCTGATAGGTGGAGCCCTTGTTGGGGTCGGTCAAAAGAACGTTTACGTCCTTGGCGGTATAGAACTTCTCGTCGCTTTTGCCTGCGTATACCGCCACCGTGTCATCGTCGGTGCTTTCGGTGCCCTTGGTGTCGTACTCGTAGGGGACGGAAAGCAGTCCCACTTCGGCAAAGGCGCTGCCCGCCTCGACGACGCGGATCGGCTTGCCGTCGGCTCCCATTGCGTTTTCGTCTAAGTTGATGTGCTCGTGGCCCGCGACCAGTGCATCGACCCCAACGAGCTTTGCAGCAAAGGTCTTGGCGTTGAGCGTGTGCGCGATACAGACGACAACGTTGCAGCCCTCTGTCTCGCGCAGTCGCTTGGCCTCGGCATTGATGGCGTTCGCGGCACTCGAGAACGACGTACCCGCGACCAGGTCCGCGCGCAGCGAGGATTCCAGCGACTCATCCATGGCACCCACGACGCCGACCTTGATTTTGTAGTCGAATGTGGAGTGACCTTCGCTATCCTCCCAGGTGCGATCGAGCGTCTTGGTGATACTCGAGCTCCATACGCCGCTCGTAGACTTCGCGTTCGCGCAGAGCATGGCGAAGGGCGTGCCGGTGGGGCTGTAGCCGGTCATGGTGCGGAGCTTGTCCGCGCCGTAGCTCCAGTCGTGGTTGCCCGGCGTGGTCGCGTCGTAGCCGTCTGCATAGAAGGTGTCCATGAGCTCGGCGATGCTCTTGCCCTCGCTCATGGTGGCAAAGGACTGCCCGTGGAAGGTATCGCCCGCATCGAGCAAAAGATCGGGGGCGCTGCTTTGGGCGCTATAGAGAACCGCCAGTCCGTCAAAGCCCACAGTGCCGGTGCCCTTGCTTGCGTTGTAGCTGTACTTGTAGCTGCCGTGGATATCGTTGGTGTGCATGACGGCCACGGAGCCGTCAATAGCGGCGGGCAG
>UREZ01000090.1 GCA_900547025.1 uncultured Collinsella sp. | reverse complement strand
CCTTTTCCTGATCCTCGTGGATCTTGGCGGTACGGTCGTGGGCCTCCATCTCCATGTTGTGGATAAAGACCTCATAGATCTGACCGAGCTGCAGCATGTGCTCGAGCACCAGGTTGGGGGTGTTGGAGTGCACATGGATCTTGTAGTCGGGATAGGCGCCCACGAGCAGCTCACAGTCGCCCATGGAGCCTAGGAACTTAAGGCACTCGTCCTCGTCAAACGGGGCGTCAGCCTTAAAGAGGAACTCGTTGCAGTAGCGGAACTCCGAGCCCTCCCAGTCATCGTTAGCCTCGATCTCAACACGGCCAAGAGCGGCATCGCGGGCAGAGCCGGCGGAGTCAAACGTAGCGGAGAAATCCTCGACAACGGTGCTGCGACCAAGCGCGGCGGCAACAAAGTTCTCCAGGAAGATGGCAAAGCCGAAGGCGCCTGAGTCGACCACGCCGTTCTCTTTGAGGACGGGCAGCAAGTCGGGCGTGCGGGCGACGGACTGGTACGCCTCGACGACGATAGCATCAAGCGCATCCTCGGCCGAGAACTTCTTCTTCTCGCACTCATCGGCCTTGGTCGAGACATCGCGCAGGACCGTGAGGATCGTGCCCTCGATGGGCTTGCGGACAGCCTGGAAGGCAACCTTGACGGCACGACGGAAGGCGAAGGCAATGTTGGCGGACGTGATAGGCTCGTCGGCAGAGACAAGGCCCTCGGCCACGCCGCGAAGAATCTGCGAGGTAATAACGCCGGAGTTACCGCGAGCGCCCATGAGGGAGCCGTGGGTGATGGCGCCGGCGATGGCTTCCATGTCGGCGTCGGCAGGAAGGGCGGAGAGCTCCTTGGTCACCGAGGCGAGCGTGAGCGACATGTTGGTACCAGTGTCGCCGTCGGGTACGGGGAAGACGTTGAGCTTGTTGATCTCCTCGGCCTTGTCGGAAACGGCAGCCGCAGCGATCGGAAAACAGGTGCGAATGGTCTTTGCAATCATGGGTATTTGAATCTCCGTTTTCGGATGCTAGTTCAGACGGCTCTTGAGCGCGTCGATATGGATGCCGATCTTAAGGCTGGCGGGATCGATCTGGGCGATCTCCTGCAGGGTGAAGGCAACGGAGCTCGAAAGATTGTGGCAGACGGACTTCATGTTGACGCCGTTCTCGAGCACGACGTGAAGATCGACCGTAAGGCCGTTCTCGTCGGCGGAGACAAGCACGCCCTTGCGGAGGCGCTGACCGGCAAGCAGGCGCACGCTCTCGGCGCCCTGGAGCTGCTCAGCCATACCGACAACGCCATAGCACGTCATCGCGGCATAACCGGCAATATCGGCAATAACGTCGTTCGAGACGCTCAGGCTGCCGTTAATGGTCTCAGACACAAGAATCTCCTTTTCTTGGTGCTCGCGGCACCATGTCGTGGGAGCAATCATTACAATATTCTACAACGACCGCGCCATGTTGAGGTGGCGGGCCTCGGGATTACATCCTCGACACGAAATGTTGATACGGTAACGTTCGCGAACGGCGATCGCGGCATGAAAAAACCCGCCGCATACGCGACGGGTTTTACAACCTGGCTCCCCGGGTAGGACTCGAACCTACAACAGCGCGGTTAACAGCCGCGTGCTCTACCATTGAGCTACCGAGGAATAGGTGCGTGCTCTCAAGCAACGAAGTTTATTATACGGACGAATCAGCTCAGGGCAAGAACTTTTTTAAGAAATTTTCCGACCTAATCATTGGGGACGTTCTTAAACGAGTAGTCATTCAAGAACGACCCCAATGACTACGTGAAAGCGCCCCCAAGCGGATGTGCTTGAGGGCGCCTCTTGCTTGACTAGCTTTCGATATAGTCCTTGAGCTTGCTCGAGCGGCTCGGGTGGCGGAGCTTGGCCAGGGTCTTGGACTCGATCTGGCGGATGCGCTCGCGCGTGACGCCAAACTCGCGGCCGACTTCCTCGAGCGTACGGGGATGTCCGTCGACAAGGCCAAAGCGCAGCTCGATAACCTTGCGCTCACGATCGGCAAGCGAGTCGAGCACCTGGGTGAGCTGCTCCTGCAGCATGGAGAAGCTGGCCGCATCGGGCGGAACGATAGCCTGGGAGTCCTCGATAAAGTCGCCCAGTTGGGAATCCTCTTCCTCGCCGATGGGGGTCTCGAGCGACACGGGCTCCTGCGAGATCTTCTGGATCTCGCGGACGCGGTCGGCGCTCATGTCCATCTCGGCACCGATCTCCTCGGGGGTCGGGTCGCGGCCCAGGTCCTGGAGGAGCTGACGCTGCACGCGGACGAGCTTGTTGATGGTCTCGACCATGTGCACGGGAATACGGATGGTACGGGCCTGGTCGGCGATAGCGCGCGTGATGGCCTGACGGATCCACCACGTGGCGTACGTGGAGAACTTAAAGCCCTTCTGGTAGTCGAACTTCTCGACGGCGCGGATCAGACCGAGGTTGCCCTCCTGGATCAGGTCCAGGAACAGCATGCCGCGACCGACATAGCGCTTGGCGATGGAGACGACCAGACGCAAGTTTGCGCTGATAAGTGCCTGCTTGGCTTCGAGGCCCACGTTCTCAATGCGCGTAAGACGACGTATCTCGGCACGCGTGAGTTCGAGCTCACCAGCATCGGCGGCCTCGAGCTTCTCGGTGGCCTCAAGACCGGCCTCGATCTTCATGGCCAGATCGACCTCTTCGGAGGCGGTCAGCAGGTCGACCTTGCCGATCTCCTTGAGGTACATACGGACCGGGTCGCCGGTCAGCATCACCGTGGAGGCATCGATGCCGCGCACGCGCGAACGCGAACGGGACGTGCGCACGGTGCGCTTCTTCTTGCTCTTGGAAGAACCCATCTCGGCGTCGGCCTGACGGGCCATCTTGAGCTCATGATCGTCGAGCGAGCCGGAATCGTGCTCGTCGTCATCATCGAAATCGTCGGTATCGGTATCGTTATCGTCATCGTCGACGTCCATGGGGGCGTCGTCGTTACCGCTCGCGGAGATAATCTGGATGCCGCTGTTGCGCAGCGCGGAATACACCGCGGTGAGCTGCTCGTCAGAAACATCGATATCCTTCAGGGCGACCTGAATCTCGTCCTCGGTTACCGAAGTCCTGTTTGAGCCGTTGCCCATGAGCTTTGCAACGTAGGATTCCAGCCCAGTACCCGTGCTCTCAGTCTTTTTTGGCACAGATTCTCCCTTCATAGTCC
The DNA here is from genome assembly GCA_900547025.1 of uncultured Collinsella sp. GTDB lineage: Bacteria > Actinomycetota > Coriobacteriia > Coriobacteriales > Coriobacteriaceae > Collinsella. The sequence continues at coordinate 3,692 of UREZ01000090.1, read as the reverse complement.
ACAGGACTCAATACTTTAGCACACACATTGACGTCTATACCCAAAAAGAGGGCTGGATATAGGCGAGAATACGCTGGTTGACCACAACATCTAGGCTTGATCGGTGCCTGCGGCCTCCAGGCCGATCAAACGGAACGGGTCCGCCACGCCGCCGATCGACTTTTGCAGTTCGCGCTGACGCTGCGAGTCCTGCGCGGCCTGCACGGTCAACGCACGACGGGCCTCATCATCGAGCGAACGGTCCTGGCGCAGCTTGGCCTGTGCGGCACGCATGCGACGCTTGATGGTGTAGAGCTCGAGCGTATCGAGCATAAACACGATGTTCGTCTCGGTGGGGTGCTTGCTCGTCGCCGAGATGCGCCCGGCACTCACAAGCGTTGCCGCATCGGGACACACTGAGCGCGCCGCATCCATGCAGGCTGCAGGATCGGTTCCCGGCGGCGTTGCCAGAACGGCCCATGCGATGGACTCGTGACGTGGGTCAACCCACTCGATGGAGCAGATGCGGTCGGCATACGTGCGGAACAGGTCGGGGTAGCTCGTGAGCATGGTCAGCAGCTCGCGCTCCCCTGCCAAGGACTTGCGCTCTAGATCGGTCAAAACCATCGGCGCCGCCGCAGCCGGTGCGCCCGAACCATCAGCCGCAGGCACGGCGCCCATACCATCAGGCACATCGATTGGCGGCAAGTCGTCAACGACCTCCACTGGTGCAGCGCCATAGGCATCGAGCGGGACGTAGTTGTACGGTTCTTCCTCGACCGGCGCCGCTACGGCCGGAGTCGCGCCCGATGCCCAAGCACCACGAGATGTCCCCTGCGAACCAGACGCCCGACCGCCCGCGCTACCGGAGCGCTCGGCCTGCGCCCGCTGGCGCTCATAGTTCTGCTCACGGCGGCGTTCCGCATCTTCGCGCTTGGCGACATCACGAAACACACGGCCCGAGCTCGCACGCACGGTCTCCAGATCCAAACCCAACAGGTCGGCAATCTGAATAAAGTACGTGTCGATCATATAGCTGTCGCGCAGCGGATAGATAAGCGTCAGCGCATCCTCCAGCGCCTTGGCACGACCGCCCGGCGTGGTGATGTCGCTCGACTCCTGCAGCGAACGGTAGACAAAGTCCATGAGCGGCTCGGCCGCGTTGATGCGCGCCTGCAGCTCCTGCCCACCATGCGCGGTGATGAACTCCATGGGGTCGTTGCCGTCGGGGAGCACCACGCAGCGCAGGTCCATGGAATCCTGCTCGATAAACTGAATCGCGCGACGGGCGGCCTTTTGACCGGCGGCATCGCCGTCAAACATATACACGATGCGCTTGGCAAAGCGAGTGAGCGTCTTGACGTGATGCTCCGTGAGGGCGGTGCCCAGCGTGGCGACAACGTTTTTAATCCCCGCCTCCCAGCAGGCGATGCAATCGGTATAGCCCTCCACCACAATGGCGGTATCCTGCGCGACGATAAACTCCTTGGCCCAATTAAAACCGTAGAGGTTTCGCTTTTTATGGAACACACTCGTCTCGGCGGTGTTGAGGTACTTGGGTTGGCCGTCGCCCATGATGCGACCGCCAAAGGCAATGTTGTGACCCTGCTCGTCAAAGATGGGGAACATCACGCGGTCGTAAAAGCGGTCGGCAAGCTGCCCGCGCCCGCGGCTCACAGCCACGTTGGCGTCGATCATCTCCTGCGGGGTAAAACCCGCCTGGGACAGGTGCGACACCAGCGCGTTACGGCCCGGTGCAAAGCCCAGGCAGTAGCGGCGGCAGACGTCGCCGCCCATGCCGCGGCTGGCAAAGTACTCGCGCGGACGGCCGTCCTTACCGCGCATGAGCATGGTGTGGTAGAACTGGGCGGTCTCGGCGCACAGATCGTAGATTCGGGCACGCTTGGTACCGCGCTCGCGGCGATCTCCGGTGTCATGCAGCTCAATACCCGCGCGATCGGCCAAATAACGGATTGACTCGGGAAAGCTCAGGTTCTCGCGCTTCATGATATAGGTGAAGACGTCGCCACCCTCGCCGCAGCCAAAGCAATGCCACACCTGCGTGGCGGGGATAATGTGGAAGGACGGAGTCTTTTCGCCATGGAAGGGGCAGCAACCCCAAAACTCATGGCCGCGGGGCTTGAGCTCAACCGTTTCCTGCACGATGGCAACCAGGTCGGACGCAGCGCGTACCTGGTCTTTTTCCTCATCGCTAATCACGAATGCTCACCCCCTGCTCACCCAAGTTGTGACGAATGTCCTCGATATTACCCTCGACGGTCGCGATCAACTCATCCAGCGAATCGAACACACGCGAGGGACGCAGCCAGCGCGTAAACGCCAGCGAAACGGAGGCGCCGTACAGGTCGCCCGTATAACCAATTAAGTTGGCCTCGAGATGCGCCGAAGCGGCATCGTCGGCATACGTTGGCGGCAGGCCGACGTTCACAGCAGCGGGCCACGCGGTGTCATCGACCAGCACCAGACCCTCATACACGCCATCGGCTGGCACCTGAATGCCGTCGGGAACCTGCAAGTTTGCCGTGGGAAAGCCCATGCCAGAACCCTCGTGACGGCCGCGAATAACACCGCCACGCACCATATACGGACGGCCGAGTAACCCAGCAGCAAGCTCCACATGGCCCTGTCCCAGCTCATGACGAATGCGGGTGGCGCAAATGGCCTCACCGCCCTCGCAAAGCAGGTCGTGACCATACACGTCAACGCCGTGCTCGGAACCCCAGGAGCGCATCTCGGCAACACCAGAAGCACCGCCACGACCCAGCCTAAAGTCACTGCCAACGCGAATCGATCGAATGTCGACCAGACGCGACACCAGCGAGAGAAAATCAACATGGTCAAGCGCCGCAACCTCAGGCGTAAAGGGAACGGCCACCACCGCATCGACCCCGGTTTGAGCCAAGGCATGCAGACGGTCGGCCGTCGTCATCAATTTTTGAGCGGGCGAAGGGCTCACCACAACGTCCGGGTCGGGATCGAAGGTAACCACGACCGCCTTACAGCCATGGGCACGGGCATCACGGACAAGCGCTTCGATGAGTTCCTGGTGTCCACGGTGAACGCCGTCGAACACGCCAATGGCGATTGAAGCGGCACCCAAGTGCTCACACTCATCAAACGTATCGGCAGTAACGATGCGAGCCTCGTCCGACTCGCCCGCGAAAAAGACACGCGCGAGCTCGCGAGCGGACAACATCATCGAACACCGCCGATTGCCTGCGGAAACACGTGCTCCATGACAAAGCGGCCGCCCTCAATGCGGGCGAGCGCCTTGAGTCCCCCATCGAGCACCAACGCAAAAGGCGCCTTCGAGGAATCGAAATCGGCAAGCGCACGCTCAACGGGAATGCGTCGGCCGCAGAGCAGGTCGTCGGCAAGATTGCCCGGCAAGTCAACACGTGTGGCGCCCAGGGCCGCAATGGGATCCAGGGCAAAGCCAGCCGCGGACTCGGGAGAAAGCTCCTCGACCGCATGACAAGCGCCAATGGAAACAACACCGGAAGCCGTGCGGCGCAGCGCGGAAATATGCGCGGCGCTATCGCAAGCGCGGCCCAGGTCGCGAGCGAGCGCACGGATATAGGTGCCCTTGCTCACCGAGAACGCCACGGTCCACACACACGTATCACCTTCGCCGCCCACGGCGATCAGGTCGGCGGCATAGACCTCGACGGGGCGCGGAGGTAGGTCCACCG
>UREZ01000089.1 GCA_900547025.1 uncultured Collinsella sp. | reverse complement strand
GAAAAATAGAGCGCCGCGCGGGTATCCAGATCCAGCGCCCGGCGCATGGCCTGCGCATAGATAAGCGTCTGGGTATGGGGCGGTAGCCACCGCGGGTCGTCGATGGCGGCCTCGCCCGATTCCTCGTCGCGCACCGTGGGGTCGGCGAGTTTAAACTCCTCAACGCCCGTGCGATGCTTATAGTCGATCACCACGGCGCGGTTCTCGGCGTCCACGTCCACGCGGTCGATGCGCCCGCCGAGTGGCCAACCGGCATACTCAACGTTAAGATCGTTAAAGGCAAACTCCAGGTAGCGTGGAGCAAAAGGAGTCAGCGCCTCGGCTTCATAGGCAAGCACGCCCTCCAGCTGCGGCAGGATCTCGGCCACTTGGCGCTCCTCTACCGGAGAGAGCGGCACGAGCGGGCCCTCGTTGCCACGCTTGGAGGCATGCTCGGCCAAGGTCTCGTCAAAGACCTCGCGCAACAGCTCCTGAGCACGCGGCAGGTTCTCGGGCGTCACGCGCTCCATGCCCTCCTGGGGCAGACGGGCGTGCAGGTGTTCCAGCACGTCGTGGACAAAGTTGCCCTTCTCCATATTGCCAAAGCCGGCGTCGATCGACTGGGGCTTCACGCGGTACGAGACGAACCAGCATAGTGGACAGGTCGAATAGGCCTCGATCTGCGAAGCGGACGTCAGGCGCGGCACCAGCGGCGCATCCTCGCCCTCGCCATCGCGACGGCGCAGGACCAGATACGGAATGGCTTCATCGCTCAGGTGCTGAGGAGCTTCGCAAATCACACGCTCGAACCTAAGACCTTCGCCTGCCGCGGGATCAAAGTCGGCGATGATATCGCCCTCGCCCACGCACGTGGGCTTGACAGTGCCAGCGGCCTCGGCATGTGCCCGCAGCTCGGTCCATACGGCTGCCGGGTAGCACTCACGCGCCTGGCGATCGTGCGTCACGCGCGCAAGCGCAACCGGACCACGCGACGCTTGCATCGCACGGCCAAAGCGCACGCGCAGCAGAGCAGCAGGCTCCAAAGATACGCCGGCACGTCCCAGGTCCGCCGTCAGCGTGGCCAGCGGCCCCTCCTCGTGTGAGAGCGGATAGCTGTCCAGATCGACATCGGCAAACAGGACGGCATCGTAGCTGCCGGGACGCAACGCCGCTGCATCGGCAAGCGACACGAAGCGCACCCGGGCGCGCGGCGCGCGGTCTACCTCGTAGGTCTCATAATCGTAGGCGGTGCTACGCTTGTCCACCTTGGTACGAACGCCATCGAGCACGGGCACGGTCGCGGCCTGCGACACATCGAGCACGCGGGCTTCGTTCATAAGGATGTCGATGGCATGGCGCAGCAAGGCCGTCTCTGCCTGGCGACGGGCCTGACCGTCGAGGCCGCCAAACGCGCGATCGGGCAGTGCTTCGGCGACGGCAAGCATGGCCTTAAGCGCCGTCACGGGCTTGTCGCGCCACAGCGCCTGGAACACGTCCGAGACCACGCACGGCACGTTCTTAAACCAGTTCTCGTCGCTCGCCGCTTTACGCGCGCCCCTGATCTGGCCCTGCACGCTCTGCAGCAAGCTCTTGACGCCCGCAGTGGTCTTGCTGCGCGACAGTCGCATATTCTTGTCGAACGTGCGCGCGCTGGCAGCGTCGGCACCCGAAAGCGGGCTGTAGATCCAGTCGGTAAGCTCCGGAGCGGGCCACCACTCAGTCTTGGAAGCTGTCCCTTCGTCGGCGGCCTTCATGCGCTCGATCAGGTTGGCGAGCGCCGTAAACTGCCCGCCCGCGACGGACTGGGAAAACGCCGTGAACTCGGTCGTCTCGGCAGCAACGTGGCGCGCCGCCAAACGAGCGGCAAGCTCGCCGAACAGCTGGGGTGCCCGGGCGGACACCACGAGCACGCGCACGGGATCGGCGGGTGCGGAAGCGACATCGTTGACCTTAGACTCCTTGCACGCTTTCACCATCTTATCGATGACATCCGCATAGACACGGGCACGGGCATGGGGGCCGGCGGCTTCCACAAAGGCAGGACGTGCAACGGACTTTGGAGCAGCCGTGGGAGCGCCGGCATCCTCGTCCAGCGGTGCAACCTCAAACAACACATCGCGGGCATCAAATGCCGCGGCAAGCTCCTCGCGCATCGCCGCCTGCTCGCGGGCAAGCAGCACGACGACCTCTCCCCCATTGTTCGCCACGGCAGACAGCAGCTCGAGCAGACCGTGCGTAAACGACATGATACCGCGCACGCATACGGCGCGAGTGCACGCCGGCAGGCTATCGGCCAGGACACTGGTCATAATGTCAGCTGCCTCGCAGGGCTCAACCATATCTCGACGGTCCAAACCGCCCGCGTAGGCGCGCAAAAGCTCGGACACACGAGCCTCGGCATCGCTTTTTGGCTCAGGCTGGCAGTTGTCGCCACGGCATCGTTCGGCACCCGTCCCCGCAACGCCCGGCAACACGTCGCGGGCCATGCGCGCGAGCATGCGCACTGTGCCCTGGCTGCGCGAAAGCGGCTGCAGGTCGGCATCGTCGAGACGCGTGACCATGTCCGAGAACAGCATCTGGCGCTGCAGGTTGTCGACGAAACCGCGCCCGTCGCCCAAAAGCTCCCAAAGCGAGCGAAGCCACGATGTAGACGTCTTGTAGTCGATACCCAGCGAAACGCCGGCTTCCGCCGCATCATGACGGCACAGGTCGAGCTCGGCAAACGTAGGTGTCAGCAGCACGGCACGCCCGTGGCGGTCAATAAGGTCGGCCAACAGCGCCGCCTCGGCATCGTTCAAATCCGTGCCGGCATTGGTGGTATAGATTCGAACAGGCATGGTCCTCCACTCAAACTGTTCGCAATAATCAATGCATCCATCCTACCCGCCCAAGCGGACAGATTTGCCCCACGCCAACAGATTTCCTCCGTCCCCAGGGGATCAAAAAACCGCCCCCGGAGGAGCGGTTTTGCACAATTCGTTTTTGGCGCGGCCTACTCGCCATCCTCCAGTTTAATGAGAATCTTACGGTAGCCACCGTACTCGCCGTTGAGTGCCTTGGACACACGGCTCACCGTGGTGGACGAAGCGCCGGTACGCGCCTGAACCTCAACATAGGGCTCGCCCTCGTCCAGGTAACGCGCGACCTGCAGACGCTGCGATAGATCACAAATCTCGCGCGGCGTGCAGATATCGGTCAAGAACGCTTGGATATCTTTCTCGTCGTCCAAAAGGCTAAATGCGTGGACCAGCTGCTTGACATCAGGCTTGTCAAACATGTTCTCGATATTCATCGATCACCGCCAAACCCGCCAAAAGGCATCGAAGTTGATACTGACATCGGACATCGTTCGCCCGTTCTATGCAATAGGGCAACGCCTGTGGCTTTTGCCCGTAGCAGTGTAGCACACCACCAAACTAAAGCGACAAGACTCTCTGCCAGCGGCGCGTTTTCTAGGACGAACGCCGTTTTGAAACCGAATACGCACGCAAGCTCCATGAATATCTGAGACAATGGGCGCCCAAACAGGGCCGTGCCCGCGCATCTATCCGAGTTGCAAAGGCACGTGCCTCTCACGCCTCTTTGCCACGTCTTGCGCAAGAAAGGATTTCCACCATGCGCTTTATGCTTAACTGGCTCTTTACCTCAATCGCCATCGCGATCGCAACGTTTCTCGTCCCCGGCATTCAGCCCTTCGGCATAGCCGACGCCTGGGTGTGTTTTGCCTTCGTGGGACTGTTCCTCAACATCGTCGACTCGCTCGTCAAGCCGTTCCTGACGGTCATCTCGCTGCCGCTCACTATTATCACGCTTGGTATTTTTCAGCTCGTAGTCAACAGCTTTATGCTCGAGCTGGCCAGCTACCTGTCGGTCAATCTGCTGGGCGCGGGTATCTCCATTGCCAGCTTTGGATCGGCCTTTATGGGCAGCATCCTGGTATCCATCATGCGCAGCATTCTCGACAGCGTCGCCAGGAACTAAAGCGACCGGATTCGGACCGCCACAACACACCTAAAGAAGGCCGTCCATCGCAACGATGGGCGGCCTTATCATTTGTCGAGCCTCAGAGGGCAAGAAAATCCAGCATTTCTGCCCCGTCCCCAAATGACAGGTGGGGCTAGATGACGTAGTCGTAGCCCTCGTTGGGGGCTACGAGCGCATCGAGCGTCACGCCGTCGAGGTAGTCGTTAATGAGCTTGTCCAGGTTCTTCCACACGTCGAGCGTGGGGCACTCGTCCGAACGCGAGCAGCCCTTGCAGTCGCCGTCTAGGCATGCGACCGGCGCCAGGCTGCCCTCGGTCAGGCGCAAAATCTCGCCCACCGTGTACTGCTCGGGCGGGCGCGTGAGCACGTAGCCGCCGCCCTTGCCACGCATACCCGAGAGCATGTTGGCACGTACGAGCGTAGCCAAGATGTTCTCGAGATATTTCTCGGAAATCCCCTGTCGCGCCGCGATCTCTTTGAGCGGGATGCGACCGGCCGCCTGGTGCTCGGCCAGATCGACCATAACGCGCAGGGCATATCTGCCCTTAGTAGAAACCAACATATATAGTGCTGCCTTTCGGTCATTTAGTCCGTAGAAATTCTAGCCGAAAAATTGGTTTTGAAAATACCCGTTCCGGTCAAGATGGTTAATCGACTCGTAATAATCTTCTATTTCCTATTGCGTTACTAGGCTTTACTGTCTACTATGCTTGCCAACAGCAAAACGAACAACCCATAAGGTTTGTGGGTTTCGCTGCTATACACACCGTAAAACCACACGGTATCCAGTCATTTGAACACTTTGGAGGTTCACCATGAGCAATGTTTACACGTCCATCGATCAGCTTATCGGCCACACTCCGCTTCTGGAGCTCACTCACTTTGAGGCCGATGAGGACCTCAAGGCCCGCGTGCTCGTCAAGCTGGAATACTTCAACCCCGCCGGATCCGTCAAAGACCGCGTCGCCAAGAACATGATCGACGAGGCCGAGAAGGCCGGCAAGCTCGTGCGCGGCGGCGACTATACCATCATCGAGCCCACGAGCGGCAACACCGGCGTCGGCATCGCCTCGGTGGCGGCTGCCCGCGGCTACAAGGTGATCATCACCATGCCCGAGACCATGTCCGTCGAGCGCCGCAAGCTTATGCAGGCATACGGTGCGCAGCTCGTGCTCACCGACGGCTCCAAGGGCATGAAGGGCGCCATCGCCAAGGCCGAGGAGCTGCAGAAGGAGACCCCCAACAGCATTATCGCCGGCCAGTTTGTGAACCCCGCCAACCCCGCCATCCACAAGGCCACGACCGGCCCCGAGATCTGGGATGACACCGACGGCGAGGTCGACATCTTCGTCGCCGGCGTTGGAACCGGCGGCACCGTGACCGGCGTGGGCGAGTTCCTCAAGGAGCAGAACCCCGAGATTAAGGTCGTCGCCGTCGAGCCCGCCACCTCCCCGGTGCTCTCCAAGGGCCAGGCCGGCCCGCACAAGATCCAGGGCATCGGCGCCGGCTTTGTGCCCGACGTCCTCGACACCCAGGTCTATGACGAGATCATCCCCGTCGAGAACGACGACGCCTTTGCCACCGGCCGTGCCGTGGGCCACAAGGAGGGCGTGCTCGTGGGCATTTCGTCCGGTGCCGCCGTGTGGGCCGCACTGCAGCTGGCCAAGCGCCCCGAGAACGAGGGGAAGACCATCGTGGCCCTGCTTGCCGACACCGGCGAGCGTTACCTGTCCACGGCACTGTTCCAGGACTAAGGGCCTGTCGCCCATAGGTTGAGCCCACGGACGAGCCGGTCTCCTCTCTCCCGGCAGTCTGAGCCCATCCAATCAGGGTGTCCCACGAGACGTCCGAACTTGCTACAATGTCTGCGGCGCGGAACCAGCCTCCCGCGCCGCTTTTCTTTTTTGGCCACATGCCACCAAGGAGAACCTCCCCATGCACAACAAGCGCGTGCTCGTCGCCATGAGCGGCGGCGTCGATTCCAGCGTGACCGCGTACCTGCTCAAAAGCCAGGGCTACGAATGCGTCGGCGCCACCATGCGCCTCACCTGCCCCGCGCCCGATCCCGTCACGGGCATGAGTAAGGTCGACCGCGACATCGCCGATGCAAAGGCTGTCGCCGAGCGCCTGGGGATGCCCCACCATGTGCTCGACCTGCAGCAGGCCTTCGACCGCAACGTTATCGAGCGCTTCGTGACCGCCTATCAGGAGGGGCTGACGCCCAACCCATGCATCATCTGCAACCGCCACATTAAGTTTGGCGCATTGCTGGATGCGGCGCTGGATATGGGCTGCGACTACATCGCCACGGGCCACTACGCCAAAACGAGCCAGGCGTCCGACGGAACCTGGCAGCTGTACCGCGGCGAGGACCCCAAAAAGGACCAGAGTTACTTTTTGTATTCGCTTACGCAGGAACGCCTGGCGCACACGATCTTTCCGCTGGCTGGGCTGGACAAAGAGCGCGACGTGCGCCGCATTGCCGCCGAGCAGGGCTTTACCAACGCCAAGAAGGCCGAAAGCGAGGACATCTGCTTTATTCCAGACGGTGACTACGCGGGCTATATCGAGCGCCGCTGCGGACATCCCGCTGCACCGGGCGACATTGTGTGGCGCGACGGCAGCGTGGTCGGGCGCCACAACGGCGCGCTGCGCTACACCATCGGCCAGCGCAAGGGCCTGGGCGTCGCGATGGCGCACCCCGTGTATGTGACGGGCGTCGACGCCGCCAACAACACCGTGCATTTGGGCGAGGCCGAGGACCTGACCGCCGCTGCCCTCACGGCCGATGAGTGGATCTGGAGCGCGCCGGACGCACGCATGGAGGCGGAGCTCGACGCCGGCGGCATTCGCGTAGGTGCCAAGTACCGCTACCGTCAGAAAGACCAGGCAGCGACCCTTACGCGTGACGAAGACGGGCAAATGCTGCTAACTTTTGACGAGCCGCAACGAGCCATCGCCCCCGGACAGGCCGTCGTCGTCTATCGCGGCGACATCGTCTTGGGCGGCGGCACCGTGACCGGCGCACTTAAGTAGCCGGAACCCCACCCTCAATAAGTTGCGGTGAAATAGGGACTG
>UREZ01000088.1 GCA_900547025.1 uncultured Collinsella sp. | reverse complement strand
ATCATGATATGCGAGCCCGCGGGCGTATAGGTGATGGCGTTGTTCACCAGATTGACCACCAGCTGCACCATCAGGCGCGCATCGACGTTGACAAGCGCCGGCTCATCGCACGCCACCACCTTAAGGTCGTGCTCGCGCACGGCAGGGTTCACGTGGCGCAGCGCCTCCTCGACGATATCGTCCATGAGCTCGAGCGTAGTCGACAGACGCATACCGCCGCCCTCGAGCTTGGTGATGGCGAGCAGATTCTCGACGGTGGCGTTGAGCCACAGCGCATCCGAGCGAATGGATAGAAGCAGGCCGCGGCGCGTCTGGGCATCGAGCACGGCGGTGCCGGTCGAGCCCTGGTCGAGCAGCACGTCGGCATTACCCGAAATACTGGTAAGCGGTGTGCGCAGGTCGTGCGAGATGGAGCGCAGCAGGTTGGCGCGCAGCTGCTCATTTTTGGCAAGCACCGCCGCCTCCTCGCGGGCCTCCATGGCGCGGGCGCGATCGAGCGCCAGCTCGCCTTCGCTCACGATGGCATCGGCAAGTGTCCGTTCCTCGTGCGTTAGCACGTCGGGTTCGGCAACGATAGCCAGCACGCCCACCACCGAGGCGGGGTCGCTCGAGCGCACGAAGCCGTCGCCCGTGCGAACCGTCAGGTAGATGCCATAAAACGCCGAGCCGCCATAAGTGGCATCGAGCGGCGTTCCCACATAGGCGGACGCCGAGAGCCGCGGCGGCATCTGCGGCGCCAGTTCATGCACCGGCGCGGCATCGCCCACGGCCGTGTATGTCGCACGCGGCAGCAGGTCATCGCCCTCGGCGTCGGCGCTGTACCACACGACCGGACAGCCCGAAAGACGCGCCAGCTGCGTTGCCATGGCATGGACAATCTGCTGCTGATCGGCGCACCGCTGCAGCATGCGGTTGGTCTCGAGCACCATATGCGTTCGGCGGTCACTAGCGGCAGCCTGTGCCAAGGCGCGGCGCAGGGCCAACGCAATCGAGCTCGACACGAGCGAGACCACGAACATGATGAAGAACATGCCGGGATAGCCGCGGTCGATAAGCGACAGCGAGTAGCGCGGGTCGACAAACAAGAAGTTGTAGAGCGCCACGGCGGCAGCCGAGCTCAGCAAGCAATACAGGCGACTCCAGGTAAAGAATGCGCACAGCTGAACGGCGAACACATAGACGATCATGATGCTCGGCGCGAGACCCGGATGGTCGAGCAGCGCGCCCACAATCGTCGCCGCGACCAGCAGCCCCACCGATACGCAGGCGTCATACAGAGGAGTGCGGCGCGTCAGCGTTGTGCGCCGCCACCAAAAGCTATCGGCAATATCGCCGTCCGTACGGACGTCCATCAGCGTCCCGCCCCTCTCTCAAAAACAAAAACCACCACAAAGGGGACAGGCACCTTTGTGGTGGTTTCCCTTGTGGTGGTTCCAAGTGTATAGCCTTTGCAACCGGCGGTCGCTAGACAAACAGCACGTGCGCGAGCAGGGCACACACGCACACCGCTCCAAATACCAGTGCCACGATCGAAATTACGCGATCGGCCATATCCATGTTGGCACGGTTCGTAAGGAACCGATCTTCGGCGGCGTCGACACGCGCCTCACGCACCATTTCGACCACCGCCTCGCGGCCATCGAGCGCCTTTGCATCCATGTTTGCCTCCCCGGTCTCAATCTTGTCCATCAAAAACCAACTCCGTGCAACCTGTCGGCGCCTACGGGCGTTCGTTGGGGGCCAGGCGCTGCATCTTGTTCACGGCCTTGAACTTGGTGAACAGCGGCACGTACTCAAAGCTCACGTTGGAGTTCTCCAGGCCGTACCAGCGTGCAGGGGTGCCGGCGGCGCGGCGGATGATGTACTTGAGCGTGATGGCCGTACGCTCGCTCGGCTCCACATCGCTTTCAGGCGCCAGAAGCTTACGAATCAGGACGAACTTGAACGTACCGATGTTACCCGGATCCTTGTAGACCGAGTAGTCATGCGTCTGCGCCGGCAGCTCGCCGGTGGCAGCCAGGTCCTGAACGACCTGACGCAGATAGGCATTGACGCGCTGGTTAATCTTGTAGCCCAGGTACAGATGCACGCGGAACACGTAGTCGGTGCCGAACGTCTCGACCGAATAGGCAAAGGTATGCGGCTCGTCCATGGTCTCGACATTCACGAACCACCAGGCGCGAGCGCGCTTGGGATGCTTGTCCAAGATCGAGTAGACGATATCACGGTCGATGTAATCGGTATGGGTGTCCTTGGTCAGGTACACGACGTTGTCGCTCAGGCGCTCGTAGCGATCGTCATCGCGCAGGCGCTTGAGCTGCGGCAGGTAGCTGCGCAGCGGCAGCAGCGTAAACTGGCGCTGCTCAACAGCCGTGCCGTTGTACCAGCACACCATGATGCCCATGATGAGTGCAGCCATGAGGATGGTGAAGTAGCCGCCGTGGAAGAACTTGGTGAGCGAGCTCACGAAGAAGAAGCCTTCGAGCAAAAGGAAGAAGGCCGCGAAGATCCACGGAGCAACCTTGAGCTTGCGCTCCTCGTGCAGGTAGAAGAAGAGCAGCAGCGTGGTGCACATCATTGTCAGCGTAATGGCAAGGCCGTAGGCGGCTTCCATATGCGCCGAGTTCTGGAACAGCAGTACCACGATGACGCAGCCGACAAGCATGACGTTGTTGACCATGGGGATGTAGAGCTGGCCCTTGGTCTCGGCCGGATAGAAGACCTGCATGTGCGGCATGAGGTCCAGACGGCTGGCCTCGGACACCAGCGAGAACGCACCGGTAATGAGCGCCTGCGAGGCAATGATGGCCGCGATGGTTGAAAGGCCGACGGCAAACGGACGCAGGCTCGGGGCGAGCATCTGGTAGAACGGGTTGAGGTCGGCAATGCCCATGAGCTCGGGGTTGGCAGCGTTGTTGATAAGCCAAGCGCCCTGGCCCATATAGGACAGCAGCAGACAGCACTTAACGAACGGCCAGGTGGCGTAGATGTTGCCGCGGCCGACGTGGCCCATGTCGGAGTAGAGCGCCTCGGCGCCGGTGGTGGCGAGGAAGCAGCTGCCCAGAATCATGATGCCCGCGTGGTTGTTGGGGCTCAGCAAAAAGGCGATGCCGCGGAGCGGGTTGAGGCACAGCAGCACGGCGGGGTGCTGTAAGACAAAGAACAGACCCGTGCCGCCCAGGAATAGGAACCACAGCGTCATGATGGGGCCAAAGGCGTGACCGATCTTGGCCGTACCGATGCGCTGCACCAAAAAAAGCGCGATGATGATGGCGAGCGTAATGGCGACGACGCGGCCCTGGTCATCGCCCAGCACGGCATGGACCGCCGGGATAGTGCGCAGGCCCTCGATGGCCGTGGTAACGGTAACGGCCGGCGTCAGGATGCCGTCGGCGAGCAACGCGGCGCCACCCAGCATGGCGGGGATGATAAGCCACTTGCCGCAACGCTTGACCAGGCTGTACAGGGCAAAGATGCCGCCCTCGCCATGGTTATCGGCGCGCAGCGAGATGAGCACATACTTGATGGTGGTCAGCAGCGTGACCGTCCACACGACAAGGGAGAGCGCGCCGAGCACGAACTCCTCCGTGACGCTTCCGATGCCGCCGTTGCCGGCAACGAGCGCCTTGGTTACATACATAGGGCTGGTGCCGATATCGCCGTACACCACGCCCAGCGTGACGAGCATCGCCGAGATGCTCACAGGAATCGCAGCGTGCGAGGCTGCCTCCTTGGCCTTTTGTTCCATAAGCCGGTTTCCTCCCAACTTTAATGTTCGAAGGGATTATAGGTAATCGGCCCATGTTTTAATGCACTGTTTTCCCAGCTAGATAAAGATTTATACAGTCTTTAGGCCACCGCGGCGATATGAAGTGTGACAAAGGGACTATCCCCTTGTCACATTCGTCATTTTCCGAGCCAGTTTTTGAACCACCACTCCATGGAGCGGCTCATCTCGGCCATAAAGGGGCTCGTGTGCTTGCGGGTGTAGATATCCACGACGCGCTCCCCCACCTCGCGGGCGTGCGGGCGAAACATCGCATCCATCTCGGCCACCTGCGCATCCATAGTCGCGGCATCCGCACGGCAGTAGCGCTCCTCGTGCACCAGGTTCACCACGGGGTGCGCGATTGCCGGGCGCTCCTTACGGGGCGTGCCGATGATGAGCATCGACAGCGGCATGGTATAGGGCGGCAGATCGAGCAGCGCGGCAACTTCCTCGGCGTTCTCGACGATGTCGCCGATATAGCAGCTCCCCAGCCCCAGGGCCTCGGCGGCAACCACGGCGTTTTGCGCGGCGATCACGGCATCCTGAGCCGCGATGGCAAAGTCGCCCAGACCCGGCGCGCGGCGGGGCGCCTTGCCCGTACGCTCTACAAACTCGGGCTCAAAGCAGCCCACGTGCTCAAACAGATCGATCCACTTGGCATAGTCGACCACAAATATAAGTACCCAGGGCGCCTTGGCGATCATGGGCTG
Organism: uncultured Collinsella sp.; assembly: GCA_900547025.1. Classification (GTDB taxonomy): domain Bacteria; phylum Actinomycetota; class Coriobacteriia; order Coriobacteriales; family Coriobacteriaceae; genus Collinsella. The sequence goes on along the minus strand of UREZ01000088.1, from coordinate 2,901 downwards.
GTGGTCGCACAGGTCGGCCAGGCGGTCGAGCGTTGCCTGCTCGCGGATGCTCACGATGGAATACATCATCATGGCGCCCGCCGACGGCGCGCGGCTCGCCGCATGCAAGATCGCCGCCCGCTGCTCGTCGGTCACCGCCACGGGACGGTCGTCGTCATCACGCGCGAAGGCACGCGTGGACGAGCGGTGTTCCAAGATGTCCAGCGCCGCGTTGCCCGTAGTCTCGACCGGATAGCCGCCCGCGTCCACGCCCACAGCTCCGCCGCAGTACTCGGTGCCCGTCATACAAACCTGCTCGCCCATAGCTCTATCCTCGCTAATTCTTTAAGAAGCCTTTACGTTTCCGTGTAATTCCCGTCCATTATCGCGCAGGCCGCCACTACATTGCGCCACACCGCCGCACGTGCGCGTTAATATGGCTGGTTGTTGTGCGCAGCCACCAATTGCAGCGCATATCTTGGTAACAATCGGGTAAACCCCCACTTTCGTACGTTTTAGTTTGTGAGGAGTCTCAGCATGTTCGCTGCCGCCATCTCGCTCGTCGGTCTTGCGGCGACCGTCTACCTTGTCTTGCGCGAGGCCAAGGCCATTCGCGCTCAGTCGGGCACCGTTGCCAAAAGCGCTCTTGGGTGGAGCGTCGTCTTCGGCCTGTTCCAGGTCTTTTTGACTATTTGGGGCGTCATTGGCCTCGTCGCCCAAAACGAGCCGCTCGCCTTTGTGATGCTCATCCTGACCAACGCCATCCTCACCGGATGCGCCTGGGCCAGCATCGCCCGCGATCGCATCGCCCCGCGCGTCTTTGCGTTCGCCAAGCCCGACGCCCCCGCCCCCACCGGCAAGCTCGCCCGCCTGCGCGGCGCCTTTGTGGGCAAACCACTCGTCGCCGCCGTCCTGTGCCTGCTGCTCGCCGGCGTCTTTGCGCTGCTGGGCATGGAGGTCTCGTCCAACCACGACTTTACCTGGGTCTACCCCCTGTGCATCCTGCTCGAGTGGGCCATCATCACCGTGCTCATGATCGGCCTGTTCTTCCTGTTCCAGCGCCACGGCGCAGCTCCCGCGGTCCTGGCCTTTGCCCTCTTTGTCCTGGGCATTGCCGAGTTCTTCGTCATCACGTTTAAATCCATGCCCATCCAGCCGGGCGACCTTTCGGCCATCTCCACCGCCGCCGCGGTCGCCGGCACCGGCTACACCTTCTCCATCTCGCTGTTCTGTGTGCTGTCCATGGGCTTTACCGCCATCGCCATGCTGCTGTGCGAGTACGCCGGCCTGGTGGCACCGCACCGTCAGAAGGGTGCCGCCAACGCCAAGCGCATGCTGCTCACCAACCTGCTCGTGGCAGTGCTGTGCCTGGGCGGCGTAACCGCGCATGTCACGCTCATCGACTACTACAACACCCTCGGCATCACCGTCTACACCTGGCGCCCGCTCGAGAGCTACTGGCGCGAGGGCTACCTGCCCGCCTTTATTAGTGCGGCGCAGTCCATCAAGCCGCCCAAACCCGCCGACTACTCCGTCGACGATGCCAAGGCCACGCTCAAAAAGTACGCCAAGGCCTACGACAAGTCCGACGCGGCCAAGAGCGACGAGCGCGCCGCCGCAAAGGAGCAGTTCGACAGCGAGAAGCCCACGGTCATCGCCATCATGAACGAGACCTTCTCAGACCTTTCGATCTACCAGAACATGCGCGCCGGCTACGAGGGCCCGCAGTACTTTAAGAACCTGTCCAACTGCCTCAGCCGCGGCAAGCTCTATGTGAGCGCCTACGGCGGCGGTACCGCCAATACCGAGTTTGAGTTTATGACCGGCAACTCCATGGCCAACCTGGGCTCGGGCGTGTACCCCTACACCATCTACAACATGGAGACGACCGGGAACCTGGCAGAACAGTTCAAATCGCTCGGCTATTCCACCACGGCCATGCACCCCAACCACGCGACCAATTGGAACCGCGAGAACGTCTACAAGGACTTTGGCTTTGACCAGTTCCTGTCTATCAATGACTTCCAGGGAGCCGACACCCTGCGCGGCATGGTGACCGACCAGGCTACCTACGACAAGATTCTTGAGCTGCTCGACCAGAACGCCGATCCGCAGTTTATCTTCGACGTGACCATGCAGAACCACTCGGGCTACGATACGGGCCTGCTGCCGGTCGACAAGCAGATGCACCTGAATATCGACACGACCGATTTGGACGCCAAGACCGTCGAGGACGGCACGCTCTCCGATGTCGACGAGTATGTCTCGTGCATCGAGCAGTCCGACCAGGCGCTGCGCTACTTCCTCAACGCCCTGAGCAAGCTCGACCGTAAGGTGGTCGTGGTGTTCTGGGGCGACCACCAGCCGTTCTTCCCGTCCAAGTTCAATGACAAGTGGTTTACCGGCGAAGACGATGCTACGCATCAGGAGCGCCTGTGGCAGACCGACTACATCATCTGGGCCAACTACGACGTTGCCGGCTGCGACCAGACGAGCGAGACCGACGACCTGTCCACCAACTACCTGTCCACCCAGCTGATGCAGCTGATCGGCGCCCCGCTGACCGACTACCAGAAAGCGCACATGACGCTGCGTAAGTCGCTGCCCGCCATCAACTCGGTGGGCTACGAGGACGCCAGCCTGCGCTGGGCGCTCTCCTCCAACGTCACCGGTGACGACGCCGCTGCCGCAGCCGCAACCAAGGCGCGCGAGGATTACGCCAAGATGCAGTACTACGAGATGTTCCGTGACGGCAAGAATGTGTACACCGAGCACTTCCAGACCGAGGCCAACGAGACCGACCCCAACCTGGCACCGGGTACGACCAAGATCAAGTAGCGGGTCACTCATAACTGGTTCGTCTGCCCGGCGGCGCGGAACGTAAGGTTCCCTGCTCGGACAGTCCTGCTCGCACGGAGAGCA
>UREZ01000087.1 GCA_900547025.1 uncultured Collinsella sp. | reverse complement strand
CAGGTCGGCATGTCAATCCTGGTCTAACAGAGCCTTATTTAATCCCCGTCCGAGAGAAGTCAATTAGCGGGCAGAAGGGCAAAAGTAGTCAAAAAAGTCCCGTCCCAAATTAGCTACCACTTGCACCGATTATTCGCCCGGGTTGATGTTCGCGTAGAACTCCGCCCCGTCGTCCAGGCGCAGGATGCCCACGCGGCCGAACTCGGAGCCGGTGGCGGCGGCGCAGTCGATGTCGATGCGATCGGGCACACCGGCAGTGTCCTCGCCGCCCAATCGCACGATCTGCCCGCGTCCCGATTCCTCATCGAGCCCCGCCAGACCACCGACCTCGCAATAACGCCCAAGCGATACCGTGGGCGTGTGACCGCTCACCACGACCGGACCCTTGCCCTCGGCAGAAAGCAGCCCGGTCGGCACATCCCAATAGCCGTGACGAATCCACAGCAGGTCATCGGACGACTGCACCGCGAGCATCTGCTGCAGCAGCTCGCGATCGGCATCGACCGCTCCCCTGCCGTCGCCGCAATCGACACCATGCTCAAGCAAAAACGCACGCGCCGCCTCGGTCTGAATGCCGGCGTGCACCAGCAGGTACGGCCGCTCGGCAGTCTCGACCACCGCGTAGAGCGGCAGCGCGGCCATCCATCGCACGAGTTCCTCGTATGCCTCATATTCCATGTCGTTGAGCTGCTCGCGCGTCGTCCAGCCACCGTTGATATCCCAGGTCTCGGCATCGAGCGGATCCTGGCCAATGATGGCATCGAGCATGATCTGCTCGTGATTACCCTTGAGCACGCGGGCGTTGGGCAGCGAGCGCACGAGCTTAATAACGCCGACCGGATCGGGCCCGCGATCGATCATGTCGCCCAGCACGTACAGTGTGTCGTCGGACGTCAACGAGATCTTAGACAGGGCCTCGTCAAGCGCACGCACGTGCCCGTGAGCGTCAGATGTCACATAGATCGCCATGGTACGCCTCTCCTTGCATTGCGGCCGAAGCCCGGTGCCGCAACTAAAACTTCAAGTTGAACTTAAACGTTGCCCATTGTACTCCGTTGCAATAAAGCTGGAAAGGGTTTCCGAGCAGAGACAAAGACGGCAGCCGTCTATGACGATATCGCGCACGCCCGCAATCCAACCCCATAAACCCACCATCTTTGGGTACAAATAACCGCAGGCAACTGACCGTGCCACGCCAACCACCCAGGAGCGGACACCATCTATGAACCAGATCCTTCTCTTTATCGGCCTCGTCATCATTTTGTGCCTGACCATCAAACCCGTCGGCAAAAAACTCCCCTTCCCCACCCTGCTCATCTTTATCGCGCTCGGCATGCTGTTGGGCGTCAACGGCCCGGCGCATATCGACTTTAGCGACTATGCGCTCACCGAAACCGTCTGCAGCACGGCGCTGCTGTTCATCATGTTCTACGGCGGCTTTAACACCAACATCGACCGCGCCAAGCCCGTCGCCGTGCCGGCGGTGCTGCTGAGCACGCTCGGCGTCGTCATCACTGCCGGCATCACCGGCGTGTTCGCCCGCTTCGCGCTGGGGTTCAACTGGATTGACGGCCTGCTGTTGGGATCGGTCGTGGCATCCACCGACGCGGCCAGCGTCTTTAGCGTGCTGCGCGAGCACAACCTGTCGCTGAGGGGCGGCACCGACTCGCTACTCGAGGTCGAATCGGGCTCCAACGACCCCGTCGCCTACATGCTCACCGCCGTGCTCGCCACACTCGCGGCCGGCGGCGACATCAACATTCCCGCACTGCTGGCCAAGCAGATTATCCTGGGCGCGGGCCTGGGCCTTGCCATCGGCTGGGCGGCGGGCCGCCTGATTGAACGCGCGCACGCAACGGCCGAGGGCGCGCAGACCATCTTTTTGTTCGCCGTGGCGATCGTCGCCTACGCACTACCAAGCTATCTGGGCGGCAACGGCTTTTTGGCCGTGTACCTGGCAGGCATCGTGCTGGGCGCGAGCGACATCACCGGCAAGGTCGAGATGGCGCACTTCTTCGATACCCTCACCGAGATGGCAGAGATGACGATCTTCTTCTTGCTCGGCCTGCTCGTGACGCCCGCGCGCCTGCCGCAGATGCTGCTGCCGGGCCTGGCGCTCATGGCGTTTATGCTCTTCGTGAGCCGTCCCATCGCCGTCGGCGTGCTCCTGGCGCCCTTTAAGACGAACCCTCGCCAGGTCGCGCTCGTAAGCTGGGCGGGCCTGCGCGGAGCAGCTTCGGTCGTCTTTAGTCTCTTTGCCGTAGTGGCCGGCGTTCCCGGCGGACACGACCTATTTGACCTGGTATTTGTGATTGCCGTGTCGAGTATTGTGGTGCAGGGCTCGCTGCTGCCGGCGGTGGCGAAGAAGCTCGATATGATCGATGCGACCGGCGACGTGCGCCGCACCTTTAACGACTACCGCGACGAGGACGGCATGTCGTTTGTAAAGCTCAAGGTGGGCGCTGGACATCCGTTTGCCGGACGCTCGCTCGCGGACATTGGCAGCGCCACAGACATGCTCGTGGTCCTGGTGCTGCGCGACGGGGCGCACCCGGTACTGCCCAATGGCGACACCGTGATCCAAGAAGGCGATCTGCTGGTGATGGCCGCCCCAACGTTCGAGGAGCGTGCCGAGGTTACGCTGCGCGAGGTCACCGTGACTCCCCACGGTCGCCTGGCCGGCCAGCGCCTGCGCGACGTTCCGCAAGGCAAGCACCCGTTTATCGTCGTGATGCTCAAGCGCGACGGCCGAACGATTATCCCCGACGGAAACACCCTCATATACGCCGGCGACGAAGCCGTCATTGCCACACTGGCATCGTAGTGACCAGGAGGTGGCTAATTTGCGACGAAGAGATCAAGCGCCTAGAGAACCTCATGCCTTCGCTTGCAGTTTTGGATTTGCCTGAGGAGTAAAGCACCCCTCCCCCATGTAACCATCCTGTAAATCATAGCGGCGCACTCGGGTTTTACCGTGATGCGGTCGCGCCCGGCGCTCCACTGTGCTAAAGTATCCCGAACGTTCAAACGACCATGAGGGGGAACTAGAAGATGGCACGTGTGCACAACTTCTCAGCTGGCCCGGCCGCACTGCCCACAAGCGTGCTCGCCGAGATCGCCGACGAGATGATGGACTACCGCGGTTGCGGCATGTCCGTGCTCGAGATGAGCCATCGATCTAGCATGTACCAGCAGATCATCGACGACGCCGAGGCAACCCTGCGTCGCCTGCTGAGCATCCCCGACAACTACCGCGTCCTGTTTTTACAGGGCGGCGCCACGCTGCAGTTTGCGGGCATCCCCATGAACCTCATGCGCCGCGGCCGCGCCGGCTACATCGTGACCGGCAACTTTGCCAACAAGGCATACAAAGAAGCCGCCAAGTACGGCGAGGCCGTGCTGCTCGCGAGCTCCGAGGACACCAATTTCGACCGCATCCCAGACATGGCCGACGTCAACGCGCGCATTGCCGCCGAGGCCGCGGGCGACGGGCTCGACTACGTCTACATCTGCCAGAACAATACCATCTTTGGCACCATGTACCACGAGCTGCCCGATTGCGACGATGTACCGCTGGTCGCCGATGTCTCGAGCTGCTTTCTGTCGCAGCCGCTCGACGTTGAGCGCTACGGGCTCATTTACGCCGGCGCGCAGAAAAACGCCGGCGCCGCGGGCGTGACCGTGGTCATCGTGCGCGACGACCTCATCGCCGACGGCCCCGCCTTTGCGCAGACGCCGCAGTACATGGACCTTAAGACCCAGGCCGCCAAGGGCTCTATGCTCAACACGCCCAACACCTTTGGCATCTACGTGTGCGGCAAGGTGTTCCGCTGGGTCGAGGAGACCGGCGGACTTGCCGCCATGGCCGAGCGCAACTGGGCCAAGGCCAACCTGCTCTACGACCTGCTCGAGCTCAGCGTGCTGTTCCATGGCACCACACAGGCCGACAGCCGCTCCATCGCCAACGTCACCTTCCGCACCGACGACGCCGAGCTCGACGCGGCCTTTGTCGCAGGTGCGGCCGAGCACCAGATTCAAAACGTCAAGGGTCATCGCCTGGTGGGCGGCATGCGCGCCAGCGTCTACAACGCCGTAACCATGGAAGACGTGCAGGCACTGGCCACGTACATGAAGGACTTCGAAGCGCAGCACGGTTTGAGCCAGCGATCTAACTAGCCCGCAGCACGCGGGCCGATCAGCCACTTCAAACCACTTGTTTTAAACAAACCAGCTAAGGAGTTTTTCATGCGCAAGATTAAGACCATCGACGACATCACCAAAGACGGCAAAGTCGAGTTTGGCGAAGGCTACGAATTTGTAAGCACCGCCGAGGAGGCCGACGCGATCCTGATGCGCTCGACCGACCTGCACGGCTACGAGCTGCCCGAGGGCATCCGCGCCATCGCCCGCTGCGGCGCCGGCGTCAACAACATCCCCGTCGAGGAGTACGCCAAGAAGGGCGTCGTCGTCTTTAACTCCCCTGGCGCCAATAGCAATGCCGTCAAGGAGCTCGTCCTGGGCATGCTGGTGCTCTCGAGCCGCGGCGTAGTACAGTCGATGAACTGGGTGCGCGACAACGCCGACGACCCCGAGATTCAGGTCGATGCCGAAAAGGCCAAGAAGGCCTTTGTGGGCCGCGAGCTTAAAGGCAAGCGCATCGGCGTCATCGGTCTGGGCAACGTAGGCTCCAAGGTCGCCAACGCCTGCGTCGACCTGGGCATGGATGTCTACGGCTACGACCCGTTCATTTCCGTCGAGCACGCGTGGGTGCTGAGCCGCGAGGTGCAGCGCGTGGGCACGCTCGAGGATCTATGCCGCGGCTGCGACTACCTCACCGTGCACGTGCCCAGCAAGGCAGACACCATCGGCATGATCAGCACCGAGCAGATTAACCTGCTGGCACCCGACGCCGTGCTCATCAACTACGCGCGCGAAACCATCATTGACGAGGATGCCGTCGACGCTGCCCTGCGCGAGGGCAAGCTCAGCTGGTTTACCTGCGACTTCGCCACGCCCAAGACGGTCAAGATGCCCAATACGTTTATCACCACGCACTCGGGCGCCGGCACCGGCGAAGCCGAGGCCAACTGCGCCGACATGGCCATCAGCGAGCTCAAGGATTACCTGGAGAACGGCAATATCGCGCACAGCGTCAACTATCCTGCCTGCAGCATGGGCAAGGCGCGCGCCGCAAGCCGCATCGCCTGCCTGCACGCCAACGTGCCCAACATGATCGGCCAGATCACGGCAATCCTGGCCAAAGACAACGCCAACGTGCAGCGTATGACCAACGAGTCCGCCGGCGAGAACGCCTACACTATGTTCGACACCGATGAGCACCTGAACAGCAGCACCATCGAGGCGCTCAAGCAGATTCCGTCGATGTATCGCGTGCGCGTGATCAAGTAGCGCCGACTGACCTGACGGGCAGCTCCCCATGTGGCCTGCCCGTCACTGACATTGAATGCCCGCGGGGGTGCCTTTCGCACGAGAGGCGCCCCCGTTTTTGTGAGCGCTCCATTAAATGCGCCGAGCCGCTTCTTGGCATACAATCTGTATGTTGACCTAACTATCTGTGAGGTGCCTATGGTTGATACAGATTTTGCCTGGCGGCTTACGCAAGGGCTCGTGCGGATCGACAGTTCCGACCCAGGTGCGTATGAGGGCGAGATTGAACGCTATATCAAAGCGTTGGTTGAGGAACGGTTGGCGCAGCTGAGCCATCCGGTACTCGATGCCGTGCAGGTTGAGGAACTCGAGGTGCTGCCCGGGCGCCGCAACCTTATGGTCACCGTGCCGGGACTGAGCGACGAGCCACGGCTCGTCTATATCTGCCATATGGATACCGTTACACTGGGCGATGGCTGGGACGCGGACATTCCGCCGCTCGGAGCGATCGTGCGCAACGATAAACTCTATGGCCGCGGTGCCTGCGATATGAAGGGTGGCCTGGCCTGCGCCATTGCCGCACTGGTCCATACGCTCGAGCGCGTGGCGGCAGAAGGCAAGCTGCCCCGCCGTGGCTTCTCACTCATTTGCTCGGTCGACGAGGAGGACTTTATGCGCGGCTCAGAGGCCACGATCGATGCTGGCTGGGTCGGCTCGCGTGAATGGGTGCTGGACACCGAGCCCACCGACGGACAGATCCAGGTGGCGCACAAGGGGCGTACGTGGTTCGAGATTGAAATGACTGGCGTGACGGCGCATGCGAGCCAGCCCTGGAAGGGCGCGGATGCCGTCGCCGCCATGGCCGAGGTCGTGTGTTCGCTCCGTCGCGCGTTTGTGGCGCTGCCCGTGCACGATGAGCTGGGGCCTTCGACCATCACGTTTGGCCAAATCGAGGGCGGATATCGCCCCTACGTCGTACCCGACCGCGCCAAAGTCTGGGTCGACATGCGCCTGACCCCGCCGACCGATACGGCCGCCGCGACGCGCATGGTAGAGCAGGCCATCGCCGTCGCCGAAGCCGCCGTTCCCGGTTGCCATGGTAGCTACATCGTGACGGGCGACCGCCCCGCCATCGAGCGCGACCCGAACTCTCCCCTTCTAGCAGCGCTCAAGCGTGCCGCAGATGACGTGACGGACGCGGACACGACCGTCGGCTTCTTTACCGGCTACACCGATACCGCCGTCATTGCCAGCAAGACGGGTAACCGCAATTGCATGAGCTACGGCCCCGGCTCGTTGGCGCTCGCGCACAAGCCCAACGAATATGTGCCCCACGCCGATATCGTTCGCTGTCAGAACGTGCTCATCGCGCTCGCCGATAACGTGCTCTGGGACGCGAATGGGCAAGTTGGGGCATAATAAGCCGCGAACAAACCGACTCGTGCGTTAGGACCGCCCATGAAAGCATTTCCGTTTCCCTGCATCCGCCCGGCTCAGGACCGCGTGCTCGAGGCGCTGCCTGCAATGGGCAGCATCCTGAGCGGCAACGATGCTCTGCGCGGTGCCCTTGCCGATGGCCTGATGCTCAAGGACCCGGGTGCGGCGTATTACGTGTACGAATGCTCGGGCGAGCCGGGACGTGTGACGGGTGTCGTGGCGATCTGCCCGACGAGTGTACTTGCGGGCGGCAAGGGCGATGCCAGCGCCGACGTGGCCGCCGCCGCGCGCGCAATCGCCGAGCTCAAGGTGCAGCCGCGCCCCGTGTCGCTCGCCTACGAGGCCTCGCCCGTCATGGATATCATCTTGGGCGCCGCCAAAGAGGGCGCGTCGCTCTACGCCGTCACCGACCCCGCGGGCATTACGCACCGCGCGTGGGAGGTCAAGCGCGAGGACGCCGTCGGGGCCATCCGCGCTATGCTCGACCAAGCACCGGAGCCGGCACTGGCCGACGACCCCGCCTACGCTGCCGCGCTGACCGGGGCGTCGCAGCTGCTGGTCGATGAGACCCGTGCCGCCGACACCTACACGGGCAAAGAGCCGTTCAACTTTACCGTAGCTGTGCTCTTCCCCGCCGCGCAGGTCAGCGGCGGC